>JBGMRN010000071.1:0-14779 GCA_048061535.1 Thermoanaerobaculales bacterium
AATTTCCGGCTGCGGCAAGCCCCATCGCCTGCTCGACGGCGGTGTTGTCGACCACCGTGATCTTCGATTCAATCGTGGAGTGGATGAACCGATCCTCGATCCGAAAATAGGATACGGCGACCGCAACCACCATGCCGAAGGCAAATCCCCACACGTGCGCCCAGTACGCGACCCCTCCTCCGTTTTCGCCGGGTATGAGGACCTCCATGGCCTGTGCGGTGAAGAATTCACGGAGGAACCAGAGCGGTAGCATAATCCAGGCCGCTGCCTCGAAGGTGCCGACGAAAAACCCGAACCAGTAAAAGAATTTGATCTTGGTTTTCCAGAAGCGAATCAGGAACGCTCCCATCACCCCCGCAATCGCCCCGGAGGCCCCAATGAGCGAACCCTCGAAACCCGGGAATCTGGCCGCGTAGGCCAAGGCAGCCACCAACCCCGACGCGAGATAGAATGCGGCGAAGAGCGGCCTCCCCCAAACATCCTCGATGAACGGACCGGCAAGAAACAAAAAGAAGAGGTTGCCGAAAAGATGGAGCCAGCCGGCATGCATGAACATGTGGGTCACAAATCCATGCGCCGTCATATGGGCCGGGATCAAACCCAATTGGTAGTTTGGACTTCCATGGAGGGCGGCCCAAAATTGCTCGGTGAGCCGGTCGAGTTCACCCTGGCGGATCGCTCGTGAGCTTTCGCCTGCCAGTCCATCGCGCATCTCCAGCGGAAGCATGGCTTCAGCCTGGGGCGCCATTTCCTTGAGGTATTCCCTGAAGGCGTCGCGTTGTCCTTGATCGTCCGGCAGGGACCCGAAAAACATCTTTTCAATGGCAGGATCGAGATCAAGTTCCGGATCGGCAACGAAGAGGCCGACGATTTCCTGAAAGAGGCGATTGGCCTCTTCGAGAGCGTGTCTCTCCGGCACGATCGAGAGCACAAAGGCGACGATGCACAGACCGATGATCGCAAACGTCACCCACGGAAGTCTTCGAACGCTCGTCTGCTCGTGGCCCAGCGGAATGATCAAAAGAGAACTCCGAAACCGTTCATGGTAAGTATAGCGATGTATGACGGTACGGTCGCTGATCCTCGTCGAGCCTGCGCAACCGGGAAATCTCGGTGCAGCCATGAGAGTGGCCGCGAACTTCGGTGTGCCGAGAATGGACCTTGTGCGATCCTCGGTCGACCCGGAAGACCCCGAGGTGCTGGCCTGGTCTTGCGGCGCCGATCAACGCCTCGAGGTCCGCCGATCGACCGGGCTGTTGGAAGCGGCGGCTGATTGTCACACGCTGGTGGCCACGGCTTCCAGTCGCGGGCGGCAGAATCTGCCGGTACTCACGCCGCGCGACGGGGTTCCAATACTGACGGCCCGCGGTCTTTCCGGGGTTGGTCTGGTCTTCGGCAACGAAACCCGTGGACTTCGCCGTGAGGATCTCGACCGGTGTGACCTTGTCATCCGCATCCCGACTGAAGAGAGTTTTCCGGTCCTCAACCTTGCCCAGGCGATCGCCGTCCTCCTTGGCGTGATCACGATCGCCGCCGAGACAGTCGACTCTGACACCGAAGAACCCGCACCACAGACACAGGTCGATGCGCTGATGAACCACCTTCGAGCAAGCCTTCTCACGATCGGCTTCCTCGATCCGAAGAGCCCCCAACGCATCCTCCGCAAGCTCCGACGGATCTTCGGCCGGGCTGGGATCACTGAAAACGAGGTCACGATTCTGAGGGGAATCTGCCGCCAAATGGAGTGGGCGGCGCGGACGCGTCCGGAACGGTTTGACTGGGATTCCGACGCCCCAGAACAGGAACAGCCACCAGACTCGGGATCTTAACGAATTCCGACCTCGCGACGCAGTCGGTCGGCGAGATTCAGCAGGCGAGCATCAGTCGAGAATCGATCCAGAGCCCGAGAAAGCTCCATCGCGGCTTCGGTGTAGTCTCCGGCTCGCAGCTGGACCTCGATCAGGCGAGCCACGAGATCGGGGGAGTTTGGCGCAAGCTCCACCGCCCGTTCGAGGGCGAGGATGGCGTCTGACCGTTTTCCGGCCGCCTCAGCCACCGTCGCGATCCGTGCGAGAAGGTGGACGTCGGCGGGCGCCATACCCCACGCGCGGCGAAGGTGGAAGAGAGCTTGTTCGGGTTCGCCCCGCCGCCACGATACGTCTGCCAGCGCGATGTACGGCGCTATCGACCCGGGAGCCAGCCGAATGGCCGCTCGGACCGCGTCCTGCGCGCCTTCGCTGTCACCCCCCAGGTCGCGAGCGGTCGCCATCAGCGACCACGCCCGGGCGCGAAGGGGCCGCGGAAGGGCGGATCTCGAGGTGACCGTGGTCAGCAGGTCCTCAGCTTTATCGTATTCGCCTGAGTCGAGAGCCCATCGGGCCAGCTCCAACTCGACCTCGGGACGGCCCCGGAACACCACCAAGACCGATTGGGCCCCGGCCTCATCTCCTGTCGAACGCAGCATCCCTGCCAAAGCGATGGCGGTATTGACCCTACTCCGGGGATAAAGCTCGCGCCGAAGCCGAAGCCCTTCGAGCCGAACCGCGCGCTCGTCCTCGGGCGCTAAATCAACCCGCGGGCTTCTCAGCCCCGGGGAAATCCCCTCGGCGAGCGAAAGATCCCGTAAAGCCTCCTCCCGTCTGCCCACGAACATCAGGGCAAGGGCTCTGAGGCGGCGAAGATGCGGGGAGGTAGGATCCCTGACGATTGCCTGATCGATGAGCTCGATCGCGGTTTCCGACTGGTCTTCAAGAAGCGATTCCCGCGCCAGATTCGAATACCCGATCGGATCGGCCGGGAGCCAACGTTGCTGGCGGGCGCCGAGGCTCCCAAGGGTGTTGATCACAGTCTCCCGGGACGCCGATCCGAGGTCCCGAGAAACCAGCCGCCGAGACCGCCGCACCGCTCCGGGCGTCTTCAGCCACGGGTCCGAAATCAGGCGCATGGCTCCTGCTTCCGGGTTGATTGCAAGCAGTTGCCTCGCCCGATTCCAGCGCCACCATCCGACCGTGTCCAGGGTTTCTACCACCAAAACCGCGGCGACGAGAAAAACCAATATTCGAGGTCCAGTTCGGATCACAGCTCAATCTCCGCGCCCTCTTCATCGACAAACCTGAGGGCCGGGTGGAGGACGACGCCGCTCCATTCTTCAACTCGCTGCGCGACCTGCCGACACAGCTCGACGACGTCGGCGGCGCGGGCGGTTCGAGAGACACAGATGCGGTTGGGTGCTCCTTCCGACATCCGGACTCCGGCAACCGACATGCCCAGGCAACCGCTGGCCTCGAGGATCCGCTCCGCCCGTTCACCCTTCGGGTCAACGAAGACCGGCGCGGCCGAACGCGGTTGCTGCCGCAGCCGCTCTCGCCCCGACTCCTCCGTTCGCGCCTGGATGGCGGGAAGGCCGTCGCCAGCAAGTTTGAACCGCGCCCGGAGGATCAACCGACGTTGGAGGTCGAGCCTCAGTCCCCTCTGTCCCCTTCCCTTCGCTCGCGGTCGAAACCTCTTCGGCGGAGATCCCGGGCTGGCCGTATCAACCCAATCCAGGATCCCGGCCAGCGAAAGATGACCGTCGACCGCCGCCTTGATCGCACCACCTACCGAATCCGAGAGGCCGGCAAGCGGCTCGATACCGGAGAGACCTGCGCGCGCCGCAGCACGGCACACTTGTGCCATGTTGGCGCCGGCCCCGGCGACCACACCGTCGACCTCCAGTCCCCAGAGACCGAGGCCGCCACTCAGGTTGAGGACCGGCACCCGAAGTCCCCGATCAGGAGGAACGAGACGGCTTCCAGCCCCCAACGAGAGCCAGGTCAGACCATGCGCCGCGAGCAGGTCGAGAACCCTCTGAACCCCGTCAGCACTACGACAACGCACGAGGAGATCGGATGGACCACCGACTCCGATCGCTGTCCAAGCGCGGAGATCCACGCGCTCGTGCAGCTCCGGCTCGCCCTCCTCACGGAGGCTCCGGAGGTGGTTTTTGAAGCTCAGAAAGGCGTCCTGCACGCGTTCAACCCGCCCTCGCTGAATATTGGCACGCCGCTTGCTTTAGTTCTTGACAGCCGGGCACACGACGACCTGGTAAACGACATCATACCTCCTCCTTCCTCCTGCGGACCTCACGGTCCGCACCTTTTTTTGCCAACGCTTGACCCAAGACAATTCAGGGGCGAAGCTACTCGAGCTTGGCCAGACCGAGCGCGCGAATGTGGTAGAGCAGGGCCTGGCGGGAGATCCCCAGCTCGCGGGCCGTGGCGCTGCGATTGCCGGCGTTGCGACGCAACGCCGACAGCAAGAATCGGCGTCGAAAATCTGCGAGCGCCTCTTCCCAGGTCCCGGTCGGAAGTTCCTCCTTCAAGGGTATGCCGAGGTGCTCGACTCCAATCGAAGCACCTGCGGCCCTGACCATCGCCACCTCGACGGTCTGGCGGAGCTCGCGGACGTTCCCGGGCCAATGGTAGGCGGCCAATGCGGCTTCAGCCTCCCGACTCCACCTGCCGGGCGATAACCCATGCCGAGCGAGCGCCTGATCTTCAAACAGCTTTTTGAGCAGCGGAATGTCTTCGCGGCGCTCGCGCAAGGGAGGGATCGCAAGCGTCGGGAAGGCGATTCTGTAATAGAGGTCCTGACGAAAACTCCCCTCTCGAACGCAACGCTCGAGGTCCCGATGGGTCGCCGAAATGATGCGAACGTCGATGTTGACGGCGCGGTCCGAACCGACCGGCCGCACCTCCTGTGATTCGAGGAATCGGAGAAGCTTCACTTGTAGCGGAGGATCCAGGTCGCCGATCTCGTCGAGGAACAGAGATCCTCCGTCGGCCGCGACAGCCAGCCCGCGTCGTGACCGGTCGGCCCCGGTGAACGCACCCTTGATCGAGCCGAAGAGCTCTGCCTCGAGGAGGTTGGCGGGAATCGCTGCGACGTTGACGGCGATGAATCGTCCGCTGCGCCCGGAAAGCCGGTGCAGGCCACGGGCGGCAACCTCCTTCCCCACGCCCGTCTCCCCAACCAGAAGCACTGGAAGACTCGTAGGTCCGAGCTGGCGCATTTCCTGTCGGAAGCTCCTTGCCTCCGCAGACACTCCGAAGAATCCAGTCTCCCCGACCTCCGGATCATCTGCCAGGACCCTTGGCGGAAGCAGCAACTCGAGAATCCCGGCCAACAACCTCCATGTCGGATCTTCCCCAGCTTCACCTCCGAGAGGAATCATCAGCACGCCACCATGTTGGATTTCGGCCCCGGCGCTCCCGGATCCCGCCCGCCAGATCAGACTGCGATCCCCCGCAAGCCGAACCTCGAGCCCGCCCAGACCGAGGCTCCGCACCAGCCGTTCCCCCAACTCGGTCTCGAGGCCCGCCGGTCCCCCCATCTCGACGATTTTCGAGAGCGCGGCGATGGCACCAATGCCCTTTTCTCTCGTCCCCTCGAGGGCTTCGGACCAGCCGTTGAGTCCACCCTCACGGAGGACCGCCGCCGCCCGCCGGCGGGCGTCGATGTGCAAAGGCAACCTTGTCCCTCCCACCCTTTCGGCAAGAGCGACGCCGAAAGCTCCCCGAAGATCGGGCCGCTCCATCAGCTGCTCCTGCAAGTCGTGTCCACTCCCCGCTCGGCGTTCGCTGAGAAGCTCGGCAGCCAGCGATACACCCCACTCGTCCGGTTCGCCGATCTCAGCGCTCCCCCACTCCACGACATCGACGAGGGCAAGCCACGACTCGCCTTCCTGTCCTCCCGCCGACAAAAGTCGGCGCGCTCCTTCGATGTCACCGGCCAGAAGGTCGGCGATACCTCTCAACAAACTGAATCCTACGTCATAGCGAGGATCCTCGGCAGGAAAACGACTGACGAGCGCGTGGAGTCGCTGTCGAAAACCCTCTTCATCGCCGATCGCGAGAGCAAGCCGAACCCTTTCGCCCTCGACAAACGGGTCAACCGCCTCTGTCTCGAGCCGGTCGAGCCGATCCGCCGCACGCGCGACGCGGAGTTGATCCAGGTCAGCAACGGCGAGATTAAAGAGAACCAACCTCGTCAGATTTTGAAAACCAGCTGCCTGGAGGAGGCGAAAGGCCCGAAGCTGGTGGGTGTCCGCCTCCCGGCTCCTTCCCTGGTCAAGGGCGACCGCACCGAGATCGAGCTGGACTATGCCCTGAATTCCGGGCGCGCCCCAGTCATCGGTCAGTATTTGAAGAAGGCGTGCAGCCGGCCGGCTCCGCCCCTGTCGCAAAAACTGCAGGGCCCGACGGTGGATCAACCTCCGCATGAGGATCGAGTGACCGTCCACCAGCTCCCGCCGCCAGTTAGTGTCCGCCAGTTTTTCTTCGGAGTTGAGAGCGGTCTGCTCGAGCAAGATCAACCGTCGGACCGGTCCGGAGAGATCTTCGAGGCAGCGATCGAGTAACTCGTTTGCCGCCTCAACCGAACAACCGCCGAAACGCAGGTCTTCACGCAGGAACAGGATGGTCGCCTCCGCCACCGCCCGCGGAGCAATCTCCACTTCCCCGGGTTCGGGCAACTCCCGTCTGCATCCCGGCGCCGGGTCCAGCGCCTGCAACCAACCCGCGAGAGACGCACTCCCGTTCGGCCCGATCGCCGCGATCGCTGAACGGGCGCCTGCGAGATCGAGAGCCGACAGGCATGCCTCGGCCAGGATTCGCTGGACTCCGTTACCCAGCGATCCGGGAGCGATGGAGCCGAGCAGATCTCTCACCCGCGGTCCCTCCAGGTTTTCGAGACGGTCTCGGGCCCATTTCTCCAGTTCGGTGGAATCCCCGGAACCCAGCGCGAGGTGGAGGCGTCGACGATCGTCGCGTTGGTCGAAAAGATTCGCGACTTCCGAATGAAGCGGGTCGGGACGGAGCGGCTCGTGTGCGGCAAGCCTCCATATCCCGTTACGGGAAATCACCGAAAGCAAACCGAGTTCGCGATCGACCTCGGACGGAGAGAGCCCCGAGTGCACGGTCACGAATCCCTCCGGCAAGCCACCCGGCGCCATTTGGAGGAGCCGCTTCACTGGGGACACCGAGAGGTCACGCCGACCTTCACGGACCGTCCGCGGAGGAGTTTCGAAGAGGTCTTGTGCAAGCACCGTCAGGGCCATCTCCTCAGCAGCATCGAGAGCCTCAAAGTGATCCCTTCGTTCGTCGATCACCCGCCGGGCAGTCTCCAGTGGAACACCGGTAACTGCCAGGTGGCGAGTCAGGCGCCTGCTGTCGAAACCCGGCGGCGCAGGCGGATACCAACCCTTTGGGAAGCGACCGAAGACCACCGCGCTACAGCCCTCTTGATGGGTCCAACGAGCCACCGAAGCGAGATCGCTCGGCCTCAGCTCGCCCTCGACCACCAGAGTGCCGGCCATCCCCACAGCGGGAAGCTGAGCAGTGTCGCCCTCATTTCGACCAGTCCTCCACAACCAGGCCGGCCGGCGCCGTCTTCGAATGTCTACCCACAACCCAGCAGCCATCCTTCGGGCCACTGCAGGAATAGGGACCGACCAATAGCTGGTTTCGCCCGGTTCCGGCAGCGGCGGCACGTCCCAGCGGACTGCCCACAGGCACCGGGCGGTCATTGGATCGAGAGGGCGAGGAAGCTCGCGAAGCTGGCGGGCAATTGCTGCTTCGAGAAAAAAACCGGGCTCTTCCGCGCGACCGCCTATGTCGTCGCGAGGCAGGCCGACCGCCTCTGCAATCGCATCCAGCGCCCCGTTCCGAATGCGCTCCGCAGCCGCCTCCCCGCCACCCAAGCGAGCGGAGACGCGGGAAAGCGACATCGGGAAGCCGGCGAGCCCTGCCCGAACCGTGCGATCGACCCGCCTCAGGACCGCATCGCGGAGCGCCGCGCGGCCCGGCCAGAGGTCGAACTCAGCAAGCAGAGAAGCAACCGATGTGAGCTGGAGCGCAAATCGAAAACGATCGCGACGGGATAGCGAAGCCGGGGAGGCCCGCCCCCCGGTAGTCTCCATGTATAGGATTGACCCGTCAACCGCCGGCAACGGAATGACCGGATGTTCCACCAGGAGGGATTGAGGGGTCGGGAGCCTCATGGATCGTGCCTGCCCCAGCCGCCCTCCGCCACCAATCCATCCCACATCGACCAGAATCCAGGGAAAGACTTGGCCACGCAGGAAGCATCGTCAAGGTGCAGGGGACCGACTGCGAGCGCCGCAACCGCCATCGCCATCGCGATCCGGTGATCTCCGGCTGCGGTAACCTCCGGGGGTTCGAGGTGCTCACGTCGCATCGGTGAGGCGATGTGCAGGCGGGAGCCATCCACCGAAACGCGAGCGCCGAGCCGCCGCAAGTTCTCCACCATCACGTCCAGCCGATCGCTCTCCTTGTGTTTCAGGTGATCCAAACCGGAGAAGACCGACCCTGCGGGGGCGGCGGCCGCGACCACTGCCAAGGCCGGAAAGAGATCCGGAGCGTCACTCAGGTCGGCAGAAAACGCGCGGCCGGCCGAACCACGCAGCAGTAGACGATCCCCTTCCTGCCGATACCTGACCCCCGACGGAGCGAGGATCTCGCAGACCACTCGGTCGCCCTGGCGACTGTGCCGGTCGAGGGGCCCCACATCCACCTCACCCCCGGCCACACCCTGTGCCGCGACCGCAAAAGCGGCTGCCGACCAGTCGCCCTCCACCCGATAGCGGGTACCAGCAGTCAGGCCGTGCGACACCTGCCACAACCGCCGTTTCGGGCCGACCTTCACCCGGGCGCCGAAGGCACGGAGAACATCTTCGGTGAGGTCCAGATAGGGGGCTGAAGGCAGGGGCCCCACCACCTCGAGCTCCATGCCTCGAGTCATCAACGGTGCTGCGAGAACCAGCGAGCTCACGAACTGAGACGAGACTTCCGGCCGGAGCCATACCTTCCCGCCACCTAAAACCATGCCGTCGATCTCGACCGGAAGACGCCCATCGGCGCTGCGCAACTCGGCGCCAAGCGCCACGAGACAATCCAGGAGAGGCGCCAAAGGTCTTTCCCGGAGGCGCGGACTTCCGTCAACCACGAAACACCCTGGAACAGCCGCCAACAAGCTCAGGAGAAGTCGAGCTCCGGTTCCGGAGTTCCCGAGTTCGACGACGATCCGGTGATCCGGAACTCGCCGCTCTCCGATGTCGATCACGTCATGCCAGTCCACACTCCACCCGGCCGCAGCCAGGGCCTCGGCGAGGAGCCTCGTGTCCTCGCAGTCGAGGGGCGACAGGACGGAGCCTCCACCCGCTGCTGCCGCCATAATCATCGCTCGGTTGGTCAGGCTCTTTGAAGGTGGGACCGCAACCGAAGCGCAGAGGGTCTTGCGGGGGCCTGGGAGCAGCGACGGCCTCATACATTCGTCCGTGGGACGGTCGGGGACAGGGTGGAATCGACATACTCCCAACTACCGTCTTCGGCCACCAGGACAGCGCAACGAGTTTCCAGCCAGGCTGGGATGATGATGGCGAGACGATCCCCTTCCCGACACTCCCATGCGGTATGGAAATGCCCCCAGAAAAGCACGTCGACTCCATCCGCCCACGCCTCAGCCGCACTACGCCGAAGGTCCTCGATCGGTTTCGTATACCGGAATTTTCGGTTGGTTGAAGCGATATGCGCTTCCATTCTGCGGACGATGTCGATCGCAACCGGACGAGGCAGGAGTCGGGCCCACAGGCGAGCCACGTTGGATTTCGAGATACCCGACCAAAAGCGATATTGGAGATCGCGGCGATTGACGAGATCTCCGTGGACAAGCCGATACCGCCGGGATCCTGCCGTGAACTCGTAGCTTCGTCCGCTCCAGTCAAGCTCCCCGTCAAGGTCCTTCTCGTCGAGGAAGAAGTCTCGGTTACCCTCGACGACGCCGATACGAACCCCGCGAGAACGCGCCGCCCTCCAGCCAACCATCACCTCGGTCAGGCCGGAGGTCCAGAACTTCGACATCCCGATCAGGTACTGGAACCCGTCCCCGAGGTAGATGATTTCGCCGACCCCACCGGCAGCCCCCCGCGCAACGAGGTTGCTCATCTCGGCCACATCGCCCGCCCGCTGGCCGACATGGGAATCGGCGATGATCAACCTCTTCATCACCGTCATGGTAACGCACGCACCACGGGTTTTGGGTTAGTCCGGCCTTTCAGCCGTTGGCGCGGGCGAAGCCCTCCATGAACTCGGCCAGGACCTCGACGCCCTCACGGGGCATCGCGTTGTAGATCGAAGCGCGACACCCACCCACCGAACGATGACCCTTGAGACCGACCATCCCGGAGGCCTTTGCCTCGGCTACGAACTTCGCCTCCAACTCCTCACTCGGAAGACGGAAGACGACATTCATGTACGATCGACTGTCAGCGGCAACCGGACACTTGTAGAAGTCGGGGTAAGCCGCCATTACGTCGTAGAGCCGATCACCCTTGGCCCGGTTCCGAGCCTCCATAGCCGGCAAGCCGCCCTGCTCCTTCACCCATTCGAGAACGTTGCGGACCATGTAGATCGAAAACGAAGGCGGAGTGTTATACAGCGAGTCTTTACCGGCGTACGTCGCGTAGGACAGCATCGTGGGCAAGTTGCTGTTGACCCTTTGGAGCCACGATTTTCTGAGGATCACGATTGTAACGCCAGCGGGACCGATATTCTTCTGAGCACCGGCGTAAATCATGTGAAATCGCTTCGCGTCAATCGGCCGCCACAGGATATCCGAAGACATGTCGGCGACGAGCGGCACGCCACCCGTGTCCGGAAAGCTGTGAAACTGGGTTCCCTTGATTGTGTTGTTGCTCGTGATGTGGACATAGGCGGCGTTCGGATCGAGGTCATATTCCGACAAGTCAGGAATGCGAGAGAAGCCCTCGTCCTCGCTCGAGGCGGCGATGCGCCCAGCAGCGACGATATTCGCCTCTTTGATCGCCTTCTGAGACCAGGTTCCGGTGTTGACGTAGTCCGCCGAACCGCCTTCCGGGATGAAATTCATCGGCAGCATCGCGAACTGCATCGATGCGCCACCTTGAATGAACAGGACCTGTTGGTCATCGTCGAGACCCAACAGCTCGGCCATGAGATCGGCAGCTCCCTGGTGGACCGCGTCGTACTCGGCCGACCTGTGGGACGTTTCCATCACCGACATCCCGGTACCTTCCCAGTCGGGAATCTCGGCCTTCGCGCGTTCCAGAGCTGAAGCGGGCAAGGTAGCTGGTCCGGCATAGAAGTTCCAGGTCTGAGTCATCGTCCCCTCCTAGAGGTCCGACCGGAAGCGCGTCGCAAATCAATACCCGTCGCAAGGTGCGACATGCGCAGCCGGCGTGCCACAGTCGTAATTATTATATTTCAAGGACTTACGGCAACGCATATCGTACCTCATGTGCGTTTCGCAGCCGTGATCGGAAATCGGCTGGGCCACTACGCGGTCTGCTGGTCGAAATCTTCGAGGATTTTCACCACCACATCACCAATACGCAACATGTTTTCCCGACTCGAAGCGCCGATATGTGGCGTCATGATGACGTTCGGCGCATCGTACAACGCACACGTCGAATCGGGCGGATCTGATTTCCACACGTCGGTGGCATAGGCCCGTACCTTACCCGAGCTCAGCGCTTCGACCATGTCTTCCTCATTCACGCAGCCGCCGCGAGCAGTGTTGACGATCACCACGCCATCCTTCATCTGTGCCATGGTCTCGGCGTTGATCATGCCTCGCGTCTGATCGCTCAGCGGCACGTGGAGTGAGAGATAGTCGGACTCGGAAAAGAGTTCATCGAGTTTGACGAAATCTACGCATTCATGGCTCTTGAGCAGCGGGTCATAGGCGATCACCCGCATGCCGAACGCGAGCGCCCGGCGGGCCAACTCGGTCCCGATATTCCCGGCGCCGATGAGCCCCAGAGTCTTGCCCATCAGCTCCGTTCGTTTGAGCTCCTTCTTCAGCCACCGGCGGTCCTTCATTCCCAAATGGCCTTCGACAATCCGCGTGGGGACCGCGATCATCAACGCAAAGGCCAGCTCCGCCACCGCCACGGCCGATGCCTGGGCTGTGTTGAAGACCTGAATACCTTTCGAATGGGCGTAATCGACATCGATATTGTCGAGCCCTACCCCGCCCCGGATGATCAACCGCAGATTTGCGGCCTCATCGATATAGTCTCTGGTGCACTTGGTTTTGGAGCGCACGAGGACAACATCCACTTCGGCCAGACGCTCCTTGTCATCTGTGACTTCACCAAAGACCTCGAGCCTGGCGCGGAGCGTTGGATCAAAAGCGTCTGAAATGAGAATCTTCATGCCGTTCTCCCTGTCTTGATTTCTTCCCAAGATGAGCGGTTCTGGTCCCTCATCCCAGGATCTACTCACTGAGTGGTCTGACGATCAGACCGGAACGGAGCTTCGGTTCGAACCAGGTTGATTTCGGTGGCATGACCAGTCCGGCGTCGGCCACCGCAAAAAGCTGATCAATCGAGGTCGGGTTGAGCGCGAACGCGACCGCCCAATCGCCTCCATCCACCCGACGCTCGAGCTCGCCAAGTCCGCGGATTCCACCGACGAAGTCGATGCGGTCGTCGCTCCTCGGATCGCCGATGCCGAGTACCGGCGCCAGGAGATTCTCCTGAAGGATTGCGACGTCGAGGCTTCGAACCGGGTCTTCGCACGGATAGCTGTCCTCGCGGGCCCGCAAGCGATACCACTTGCCCTCGAGATACATTCCAAAGTACTTCGCAGCCGGGGGGCGACCCTCTCCGATGGCATCGACCTCGAACCGTTTCCGTACTCCTGCGACAAAGCTGTCGGGGTTGAGGCCGTTGAGGTCCCGCACGACGCGGTTGTAGTCCATGATCATCATCTGGTTGTCCGGAAAGATCACAGATAGAAAGAAGTTGTAGGGTTCCTCACCGGTGTGGGCAGAGTTGGCTTCCCGCCGCAAGGCGCGAATTCTCGTCCCTGCAGCGGATCGATGGTGTCCGTCCGCGACGTAGAGCTCCGGTATCTGCCGAAAGGCCTCCACCAGTTCCTCACGGTCCGCGAGATCGTCGACCACCCACAGCACATGCTGGATGCCGTCCGGGGCGATGAAATCATAGGCAGGCGTTCGATCGGCGATCCGGGCGACCAGCTGATCAATTGACGCCTGAGCTCGGTAGGTCAGAAAGACCGGACCCGTGTTGGCGTCGAGAGCGTCCACGTGCCGGGTGCGGTCGTCCTCCTTCACTCTCCGCGTGTGCTCGTGTTTCTTGATCAGGTCTGCCTCGTACTCGTCGATGCTCGCGCCCGCGACCAGGCCCGTTTGCACGTGTTCCCCCATCCTCTGCCGGTAGAGATAGAGTGCCGGAGACTGCTCGCGCACCAGGTAACCCTCGGCGACGAGGCGGCGGAGGTTCTCCGCGCCCTTGGCGTAGACTTCGGGCGCATAAATATCAACTCCCGGATCGAGGTCGATCTCAGGTTTGACAACGTGCAGAAATGAAAGCGGGTTGTTTGCCGCCATCTCCCGCGCCTCCGCACTCGATACGACATCATAGGGCGGGCTGGCAACCTGGGCACAGACATCCAGTCGTGGACGCCAGCCTCGAAATGGTTCGACACGAGCCATCATTCACTCCGATCGAGGTTGCGGCGGGCAACCGCCATTATCGCTCAACCTCCCGCCAGGCTAGTGAAATCTATCACATGGACGACCCAACGGCCAGCCCACAAATCTCATCAGGTCCCCCTGCGAGGACGGCGAGGTCCTGCAAGCGCCGAGCCCGCACTTCTTTGCCAGATTTCGTTACGAGGGGTACAAGACGCAATGCGTGTCTGTGCTCTCGACCCGGGAGATGGCCTGGACGTATTCCTGAACACGTCGCCCAGACCGAGAATGCGATCAGGGCGCCGTTCCATCGGGCGCCCCGGGCGGCCGCCCCTATGAAATAAAGAGTCGCAGGCGGATCGGCACTTCCCAACCTTCCGGATGGACCTCGAGAATGAATGGTTTGTTCGGGACCAACGCCCGCGGACGCTCGAAGTAAAGCAGATCGACCATCGCATAGTTCCCGCGAAGGGTCACCCTGTCTTTGACGGTGTTCCCCCTGGTCATGCGCAGGGCCGGAAAGAATAGTGACGGCACGAGACGCCCGCTGCGCTGCCAACCCTCCCAGGGGATCCCAGCGGCGGACACCATCCGCTGATCCAACCCCGACCGGTCGTAGTTCTTGCGCAACTCTTTTACGGTGGGCATCGAATACACCAGGTTGTCGAGATCGTTCAACCAGATCGAGTCGCGGGTGATCCTCACCGACTCATGGCCTTTGTTGAGCACGCCAACGACTATGGGAATGTATGGCTCCGCATCCCGTTGCCGGGTGAGACTGAGATTGGCCCAGACCTTGCCGAAATTACTCTCCGCGATGAACAGAATCCGGGACTCGGGTTTCGTCCCAGCGAAAGCTCCAACCGCCAGGCCCAAGACCAGTACGGCTGCGCAACACCGCATGATGTCTCTCACGATCTATCTCCCCCACCGCATGCGATAACATTTTTTGGCGCTCGTTCTTCCGATGCCCTTCCTCAGTTTACAGCGCATGCCACCACTCAAGTCAGTTTTCGCCCGGTTTCCCAGATCTCTGTCCATCTACCCGGAGGAATATCTCCTCGGCATCGACTTTGAAGATTGAAAGCGTAGAATCCTGCAAGTCGCGGAATAGTGCGAATCGGAGGGAAATGAGCCAAAGAGATCTCAAGCGCGCTCTTGTCGCGACTCTATTTTTTGGGGCGGCCTCCGGAATCTTCCTGGCAACCCTCAACAACTATCTCGCCGAGATCCACCACCTCGGCGC
>JBGMRN010000072.1:0-2390 GCA_048061535.1 Thermoanaerobaculales bacterium
GGCCCGGTTGAGCTCGGCATCGACGTCTCCGCTGAAGCTCTCACGGGACAGGCTGAGCACGCCCACCGAGCCGTCGTGCTCGGCGTTGACATAGAGCTGCTGCCACTCGGCGGTCTCGGTATGGGCGAAGACCTCCGGGACCCAAGCCCGGGTTGCGGCCTCCGGATGCAGCCTGTGGTATCTCTCGACCGTTTCGACCACCGCGTCGCCGCCACGGGCGCGGATCACGGCCAGCAGGCCGGGAGAAAACTGGGCGCACAGCTCACCGATGGCATTGATCTGAGCGAGGTGAGAACGCTCCTCTGAGACCATCAAGCTGGCCATCTGGAAGAGGGGACCGAGCACCCAGGTCTCGAGCTCGGACTCATCTTCGAGGTTCCAGTTCACCAGGGGCCGGAAGTGGTTCATCGGGTACCAGTCGGCGCCGCTGTCCTTGTGCTCCTCGAGGACCTCGGAAGGTCCGAAGACGGCGCCGTAATGCTGCTCGAGATGGTGCAGGCAGGACCATGTGAGGAAGTTCGCTCCGCGCGCGCCGATGGCGTCGTGGGCGCGAAATGGGTTCGGCCCCAGCATGCGTCGGACATACTTGTCGATCTTCCAAAACGGCATGTTGGTCGCCTCGTGGTAGCGGATGGCCGCGAGGGTAAGCCCGCAGAAGAGAACGTCGAGCACGAACGACCAGTGGTCACTGACCGCGATCGGGACCAGGCCGAGCGCCCAAAGAAGCTGCGTGACCTCCGAAGGCTCGGGCTCGACGATCTCGAAGACCTTGTTGATCTCGTGCGGAAAGGCCGGGTGGGCGACGCCGACCCCGAGCACCGACTGCGGAAAGCCAGAGGTCACGGACCGGATCTCGATCTCGGGAAATGCAGCGCGGAAGACATCGTAGTGTGCCCGTTTGATCTCGAGGTCTTCGGGCACCGCCTCGAGCAGGAAGCGTGGATCGAGGGCGTCGAGCTGCGCCGGGAGGTTGCGACCATCGTAGGACAGGCGCACGACGTTGCCCATGATCGCCGCCGCGCGGTCGGCGCCGAAGGCGGAGACCAAACCCCGGTACTTGCCGCCGATGCCGTCCGGCACGCCGGGAAAATCGAGGGCCACGACGGGCACCCCAAGAGGCTCGAGCCGCGATCCGAGCTGCATGATCTTGCCGGCGCCGACGATCCCGTTGGCGCCCGAGACCACGAATGCTCCGCGTTTGGAAGAGGTGCCGAAGACCTGATCGGCAAGGTCCGCCGTGCGAGCCGGCAGCCCCTTTCGGACCAGATCGAGGACCGATCCCAGGCCCAGGGTCTCGAGGGTGGAAGGTCGCATTGCAGTGGTCATGATGCGTGACCCCTTTCGGCATCCATCACTTCGAAGACAGCGGCGATGCCAACGTCGCCCGCCGCGCACCCGAAGAGCAGAACGTTCCCGCCTCCGAGCGAAACCGCCTCCTCGATGCCTTCGATGAGGGATCTCGTGAGTGTGGGTCCCTGCGGATGCCCCCACACCAGGGAGCAGCCGGTGGTGTTCATCTTGCGCCAGTCATGGCCCACCATCTTGCTGAAAATGGCATCGTTGACGGCAAAGGGATTGTGGTTCTTGACCACCGCCATGTCGTCCATCGTCAGACCGGTGCGTTCGAAGAGCCTGGCAACGGCGAGGGAGGGCGCCTCCGGCATCAGGCTGGGCGAGGTCCGCACCTCGGCTTTCGCCACCAGGGAGATGTCGATCTCGGGACGCGAGCTGAGCTCGCGCGCCTTTTCCGGCGTGGCCACGAGCAGGCAGGCCATCCCATCCGACGCGTGGGTCTGGGCGCCCGCGGTAACACAGGTGTCGAGCTCGCGCATGGCGCTGAGGCCGCCCGCCGAGACCCGGCGCACGCCGACGTCGTCATCGACGGTGCCCATCGACCTTCCCTGCAAATTGAGCACCTCGAGGGGAACCAGAACGCGGTCGAGGAAACCCGACTCCTTGGCGTCGAAGTACTGCTCGTAGCGACAGAGGGTGATCTCGTCGACCTCGCGGCGGTCGATTCGATGCTTGCGGGCGGCCAGCCCGGCGGTCGCGATCATCGCCCTTCCGGTGGAGGGATCGAAACCGAAGTTGTCCCATACATCGCCGAGCGCGTGGGTGCGCTCGTAGGATCGACGCTCGGGGAACACGCCCACCGGCGAGTCGCTGGTGCGGTCGAAGGTTAGGACGCCGACCACGTCGCTGGCGCCTCCCCCGACCTGGGCCGCCGCAACGACCACCGCCTGCAGCCCGGTGGCGCATGCCTGCTCAACGTGGAAACCAGGAATTCTCACACCCATGCAGCTGGCCACCAGCGGCGCGGTCCAGAACTTCCAGTGCCACGGAATCGTCGAACCGATGACCAGGTAATCGAGCCGGCGCTGAGACACTCC
>JBGMRN010000072.1:2490-10596 GCA_048061535.1 Thermoanaerobaculales bacterium
CCCGTCTTGACCCCGTGCTCGCCAAGCTTGAACATCCGCGCGAGGATCGCCGGCGGGTAGAGCCGCGGATCCTGGGTCTGAAGGTACATGGCCATCGACACCCGGTACATGGTGTCCGCGCCAATGAAGTCGGAGAGCTTGAAAACTCCCTGCGGATGACCGAGGCTGCCCTTGAGGCCGACGTCTCCATCCTCGACGGTGATCTCTCCACGCTCCAACGCACGCATCGCCTCGAGCATGAAGGGCACCAGGTGCTTGTTGACCCAGAAACCCGAGACGTCCGAGGCGACGAAGGGGCTCTTGCCCATCCCTTCGAGGATCTCGAGGGTCTGGGCGAGCGTCTCCTCGGCGAGATCGCGGTGACGCACCACCTCGACCGCCGGCATCTGGTACACCGGGTTCATGCCGTGGGTTCCCACAAAGCGATCCGGGCGACCCGATGCCACACCCATGGTGTGGACGCTCAACGACGAGGTATTCGTCCAGACCATCCCATCGGCGGGAAGCTGGGGCGCGACCCGCGCCAGCACCTCGCACTTGAGGTCGAGATCCTCGAGGATGACCTCGAGCAGAACCTGACAGGATCCGAGCTCGACTGCAAAGGCATCCTCCGAATCGACGATACGAAACCGCGCCGCGGCCGCATCAACGAAGTCCGGTTCCTCGGAATGGCGCTTCTTCGCAATCCAGCCGAGACCCTTGGCCAAGGCGCCGGGCGCCCGCTCGCGCGCCGCGGCGGCGG
The DNA here is from genome assembly GCA_048061535.1 of Thermoanaerobaculales bacterium. Lineage (GTDB taxonomy): Bacteria > Acidobacteriota > Thermoanaerobaculia > Thermoanaerobaculales > Sulfomarinibacteraceae > Sulfomarinibacter. The sequence continues at coordinate 3,233 of JBGMRN010000072.1, forward strand.
TGTCGAAGCCGACCACCTCGTAGCCGCCCTCGAGCAGATTCGCGACCCAGTCCACACCCATCTTGCCAAGGCCCATCACCGCGAAACGCTGCATATCCGTCCTCCCTTGAACGTCCTTTGAAAACCCCTGCCACATGGGGAGCGCCGACCTCCCCTCCCGAATTCCTCAACCCGTCTCGAGTTCGGCGAAGCGCTCGTAAAACCTGGCGAATCGTGGTTGAGAACCTCCATCACGGATGGCGCTGACGGGCGAGAAGCAGGTTACAACGAACATCGATAAACCCGCAAGAGTGTCTGCTCGTACCATCTCAGAAACCACGGCGCCCCTGCTACCTTGTTCCCCAATGAGTTCTCCTGAGCGTCAACGTGGCGAACGGGAGAATCCAGATGAGAATCAATACATAGAAAAAGGCATACACTATTCCGTAGATGAACTGCCAGTCTTTCTCGGATCTGACGTAGAACATCATATAGATGAAGGCCATCATGGTTATAGATGCGACAACCATTACAATGTAGATGGGTTCTTGGATCACTCTCAAATACATCGTAATAACTATAGACAACATGAAGAACGGCATTAGACTGGTGATCATCGAATCGAAGAAGAGCATTTTTCTCTTCTTGATGACCTTTCGATCGAACAGATACCTGAAAAGAATGATTGACTCCCTCACGAAAGACCTGTTCCATCGGACGAGCATCTTGAACAGCTGGGATACCGTTTCGGGCGCCAGAGTGTTGGCCACAGAGTCCCTGCAGTATACCGTGTGATAACCCTGTTTCAGGACGTAGTTGGTGAGCGATCTGTCGTCGCCGAATGTGCAGATATTCCCCAGGAAAGTCTGTTCTATCCAGCCGGGAATGACCCTGTCGAGCATCTCTCTTCGATACGCGGAAATAACCCCACTCAGGCAGATCACGCCCCCGTAGGTGGATGCGGTACATCGATAGAAATCGAATGACATGATATACCTGACCCCAAGCATTCTTGTGAGGAGGTTCTCGAACCTGTTCTCAACCTGGACCTTGCCGGTTGCGCCCCCTACCCTCGCGTCTTCGAACGGTGCGACGATGTATCTCAAGGCGCTCTCTTCGACTATCGTATCGGAGTCTATGAAGACGACAATCTCTCCTTTGGCTCTTCGGACGCCTTCGGCCATGGCCGTCCTTTTCCCCTGATTCTCCTCGAACTGAACGAACTCAACGACTCCTGGATTGTCCCTCATGAACTGCCGCACTGTCTCGCCAGTATCGTCCTCTGATCCATCGTCGACGACGACAATCTGTCTCCTTGATGCTGGGTATTCCGCCCTCGCTACGCCTTCCAAGGTCCTCTTGATAAATGGACCCTCGTTATAGGCCGGAACCACGACAGTGATACGAGGTCGAAATCCGTTGTCGGGGTAGGGCGTGTAGAGGATATAGAGAATTATTCTTGTCGGCAGATAGATCAGTACGAGGATGCCGTACGCTGTAATGAGCAGTGTGTGGAGCAGGCTCGAGGTGGACATCAACGTGTCATACCTGAAAGCGATCCAATAGAGGCCCACTGCAGAGGCGACTACTATCACGAGTGAGATCAGGATCGCTGATCTCAGCCGTTTGAGCGTCCCGAGTCGAATCCGGTGTTGCACTCGTCTCTCCCCCCTCAACGGTGTTCCCGGTCGTTGGCAGCCTTGCCTCTCGGCAACGAATACGGCGCCACCGCTGGCCCGTCGCGCTTCGCGGGCGGTCGGAGCCGCCTCTTGCGGTCGCAGGCTTTCTCCCCCACCTCGTTGCGGGCGGATGGTTCTGGCTTAGTACACCGCGGCGCAAGAACGCTCATACTCGGCCGCCGCTGCATCGCCCCTGCCGGACCTTCGCTCCCTTGAAGTACCGCAGGGTACGTCGGCGGTCGCGAAGCTCCGGCAGGGGCGCCCATCGACGCCCTCGATACGAGACCGTACTTTCGCCGCGGTGCACTTCGATCCAGAATCCGCTCGCCCGCGTCGTTGCAGCCGCGACCCCGGATAAAGCGCTTCTCCCCCGATTCCTCAATCCGCCGTAGTTTACGGCATTTTGGCCCAATTGAGTCATTACCCGGCGGGTTTGGCGCCGTTGGCCCTCCGGCTTCCTGCCCACCCCTTGATCAGGATGCCGATCACACAAAGATGCGACACCGCACCAGCCAACAACAGGGCTTCGAACGCGCGCCCGGCCACCGCCCCGAGAAAGATCAGCAGAATCCGAAGGTCACGGCGCTTCAGACGGTTCAGCACATCGTCAGGGTAAGGCCGATGGTGGCGGATGGCGTACTCCTTGGTCACGTAGCTGGCGACGATCAACCCGAAGGCCGCCAGAAACCCGCCTATCCAGGGGAGTGCGCCCGGGTGGCCGGCAGCGAAAGCGTAGGTCACCGCCAAGGCCACGGCCATGTCCGCGTATCGATCCAGGATCGTGTCGAGCCACGCCCCGCGAGAAGAGCTGAGGTACTTCAGGCGAGCAATCTCGCCGTCGCAGCCATCAATGATGGAAGCCAGCTGGATCAGCAGACCACCGGCCAGACCGGCGGCGTACAACCCCACCGAGAGCAGACCGGCTCCCACCAGGGAGATCAGGAAGCTGATCACTGTGATCTGATTGGGCGTGATGCGAGTCGGAGCCAGCCAAGCGGAAAGACGGGTAGAGATGGGACGATTCAGCAGTGCAGACACGTATCCGTCCTCTCCGCCCTTGCTCAGATCGGCGAGGAGGCGGCGGCGGGCTTCCCGAAGACCCTCTGGCGTATCCACGTCGATCCAGCTTTCACCGGTGACGTCGACGGCCCTGACCTGACCTGAAGCGGCGAGCTCGCCCACACCCTCAGTCAGGGAGTGCTGCTGTCGGGCTCTTACTCGTCTGAGAGCATCGAACAGGGCCCCGGTGCACAGGAACACGCCCGTGTCCGCGGCATCCCATTCGTCAAGGGTTTTGCCGATCCGGACCACGCGATCGTCCGATAGCACGACCTTGGTCACATCCTCGACATCGAAAACGCCGGCCTTGTGGCGATCAACCGCCAGGCAGATCTCGCCGTCCCGGGGGCGAGCCTCAAGAATCTTGTCGATCAGGGAAGGCGAGATCAGGTGGTCAGACATGGTGAGCAGGAAGGGGTCGCTTCCCACTCTGTCGGCGGCGGCCAACGCGCTGGCGCCGTTGCCCAGCTCCCAGTCCTGGGCAGTGACGAACTCGGTATCACAGTGCCGGCGATCAGCGATCTCCTGGTAGTGCTCGCGCATCCGCTCGGCGCGGTACCCAAGCACAACCAGAAACCGTCGGACCCCTGCGGTGACGCAGGACATGAGTGCCCGCTCGGCGAGCGACAGGCCGAGCAAGCTCAGCGCCGGCTTGGGCGCGCCCTCCTGACGGCACGCCAGCCGTGAGCCTTCGCCCGCGGCAAGGATGACGGCGAGCGGCGGAGCGTCCGGCTGGGAATCATGGGCCGTGTCAGACCAGCGCATCGATGATCTCCCTGGCAAGCTCCTCAGTCGCTGCTGCGACGATGGTTGCCGTTTGGCGGTGGTCGGCGAAGTCTGGGAGCTGGTCGCCCCGCGCATCGAGCACGCATCCGCCGGCCTCCTCGAGAATCGCGGCCGCGGCGAGGAAGCTCTCCGGTGTCAGGCGGGACCGCACGTCGATGTGGGCGTCGAGTGCGCCGCAAGCCACGTGGACAATGGCTCGGGAGGCACACCCGTAGCAGCGGACCGCACGAGCCCCGGACAACAGATCGCCCACCTGCGGCGGGGGCGCGAAATGGTTGAGCTCGCACGACACAAAGGCGTCCGCGATCCGTCGCGTAGCGGATGCCCGAAGCCGTTTCGCACCGCGATACGCCCCTTCGCCTCGTGTGGCCACGATGGGAGTTTCTTCCTCCAGGCCGCCGACCAGGGCCGCGACTACCCGGCCCAGGGCGATTGGCCCCTGCGCCGGCAGCACGGCCACCGCGACCGACGACAGCGGCAGACCGCGCGCCCAGTTGTCGGAGCCGTCCACGGGATCAACAATGAAGCGGAGCTCCGGTTCAGCCCGACCGAATCGGTAATCGTCCGACTCCTCGGAGAGGATGATCCCGCACGCAAGCTCCTTCTCGAGAACGCGGCGCACGACGGTGTCGCCGGCGACGTCGAAGGCCCGCTGCCGGTCGCCCTTCGGGTTCTTTCCCACGGTCTGCGCGTGGCCGACGCGAGGAGAGGCCAGGAGAGTTCGGCGGACCTCGGCGTGGAGCCGGACCAGAACCCGCGCGATAGAACCTTCGATCGCCTGCAAGGTATGGTCTCAGGCGATGCGGACGGCCGCTGTTTCTTGTATCGCGATCCACTCCTTCACCCGCTCTGGAGCCTCGGAATCACGGAGCTGCTGCGGTGGATGCTTCATGCAGAACGCCGAGATCTCGTCGAGCGGCCCGCCGACGTTCCGGTCGAGGGCAAGCTTGGCGCAACGAATCGCGTCCACGGCAACGCCGGCGCTATTGGGAGAGTCCTCGACACTGAGCCGCAGCTCCAAATCCATCGGTACGTCGCCGAAGCCGCGCCACTCCATACGCAGGAAGCAGACCTTGTTGTCATTCTGCCACGCCACGTAGTCGGAGGGGCCAATGTGGATGTTCTGTCCATCAAGGGGAGAATCCAGCTGCGACTGCACGGACTCGGTCTTGGAGATTCTCTTGGTCTCGAGCCGGCTCCGCTCCAGCATGTTGAGAAAATCGGTGTTGCCACCGGTGTTGAGCTGGTAGGTGCGTTCGAGATTGACCCCGCGGTCACACATGAGGCGGGCGAGGATACGGTGGACGATGGTCGCGCCGACCTGGCTCTTGATGTCGTCTCCAACGACCGGCAGGCCCTTCCTGTCGAATGCCTGGCCCCACTCGGGGTCCGAGGCGATGAAGACCGGCATGCAGTTGACCAGTGCGACGCCCGCGTCCAGGCAGGCCTGCGCATAGTGATGAACAGCCTCCTCAGAGCCGACGGGGAGGTAGCAGACCAGGACTTCCGCCCCGGAATCCTCCAGCACCTGGGCAACGTCGCATGGCTTCTCGTCCGCCACTCTGAATGCCTGATGGTCCGAGTAGTCACTCATGTGGTCGGCCACACCGTCGAGCACGGGGCCCATCCGCACGGTCACGCCGGAGGACGGAAGCTCGCGATGAAAAACCTTCGTGCAGTTCGGCAGCGCGAACACGGCTTCTTCGAGCGCCCTGCCGACCTTGCGCCGGTCGATGTCGAAGGCCGCCACGGTGCGGATGTCCCGGAGCCGGTATCCACCGATAACCGGGTGCAGCAGACCCGCAGCGTCAGAGGAGGTGCGGGCGCCATAGTAGGCGATTCCCTGCAGGAGGGAGCTCGCACAGTTACCGATGCCCGCAATGGCGAGTCTTATACTACACATCACTTCTCCCCCATCGATGTAATCGGGGCCGAGGCGGTCTGGAGGCCTCCGAGTTTCGACAAAAACTCCAAGGAGGGACGCGCTGAGCCTCGGCGCCGTCAAGATATTGGAGCGACAGTCTAGCACACATACGGGCCGTCCCACGACGGGCAGATCAGCGGCCTCCGGGCATGCGTTGACTTCTGTATATCAAAGGTATAAATTCTATACTATGGAATTCGAGTTCGATCCGCGGAAAAGCAACTCGAACAAGAAGAAACACGGGATCGATTTCGATGACGCGCAGGCATTGTGGGATGACTTGGAACTGATCATGGTTCCTGCCCGCACGACCGACGAGCCTCGGTTTCTGGTCGTTTGAAAGATTGACGACACCCATTGGTCCGGAGTGATCACGTGCCGTGAGCACCGTGTTCGCATCATCTCGGTGCGCCGATCGCGTGACGAGGAGATTCAGCTATATGAAGGCTAAAGAGTTTGACAAGAAGTTCGACGCTGGCGAGGACATCACGAAGTACCTCGATCTGACTGGGACGAAACGGCCAGGCCACGAGCAGAAACGGGTCAACGTCGACTTTCCGATGTGGATGATCGAATCCCTGGATCGCGAGGCCTCTCGCTTGGGGGTGCCCCGTCAGTCGCTGATCAAGATGCTGATCGCCAGACACTTCGACAAGGCGTCCTGAGCGGCCAGCACGACGAACGGTTACTTTTCTTGTGCTCGTCCACGACATAGTGGTCGAGAAATGAGTGATGATCTTCATCACCTCACCACACGACGGGCGGACCAGCGGTCTACCTCCTGGATACGCGTGATGAGCTGCGCCCAACTGCTGAACCGGTTGGCAGCGGAAGCCCACCCTCCACGGAATAGCCCCTGATGAACGCGTGCTATCCTTTTCGGACGGCAGTGATCTTCAACGCCTGAAGGGAATAACCACGAATGATGCTCTGCAGGGTATGAGCGCTCGAAGCAACGTCGTCGACTGGGCGCTTGGGTGCTACCACGATCTCGATTTCGGGGTCGCGCGGGAGTGGCTTGCTGCCGAGAGCGGGCGGACGGCCGCCGGCTATCTGCCGGTGTACGCGCCGCGTGAGATCATCCACGCCTGCTCCATGCTGCCGGTCGGGATCTACGGCGGTGGTGATCTGCTGGAGATCATCCGCGGCGATGCCTTTTACCAATCCTACATCTGTCATCTGCCGCGATCGGTGATCGAGCTCGCCCAGTCGGGGCGGCTGGACTTTCTGTCCGCGATGCTTTTCCCGTCGACCTGCGATGTCATCCGCAACCTTTCCGGAATGTGGCAACTGCTCTTCCCCGAACAGTACATCCGTTACCTCGACCTCCCGCATCAGCGCACCGCCGAGCTCGGCGGCGCCTTCTGGGAGCGGGAGCTGCGCACGCTGCTCGACGACCTCGGCGAGGTTTCTTCTCACCCGGCAACCGACGAGGATCTCAAAAAATCGATCGGTGTCTACCGCGAGGTACGGCACCTCATCCTCGAGCTCTACCGGGTCAGGCGGGAGGAGCCGTGGCGCGTACCCACCGAGGAGCTCTACCTGCTCATGCGCGCGGCCGAGGTCGTACCGCCGGAGACCTTCCTCGAACGCGGGCGCGCCTACCTCGAGGCTGTCCACGCCGAGGAAGGGCGACGACGGGACAACAGCCGCGTCGTGATCGTCGGCGCATTCTGCGAGCAGCCGCCGCTGGGCTTGATCAAAACCATCGAACGAGCAGGGTGCTACATCGTCGACGATGATTTTCTGCTCGGCAACCGGATTCTCGCTCAGGACGTCCCCCTCGACGGTGATCCGGTGCGCGCCCTTGCCGACACCTTCATCCGGCACGCCACGAAAACGTCGGTCCTGTACGAGCCGGACCCCGCCGGCAAGCGCCGTCTCATACAAGAGCGGGTGGCGGCGGCTGCGGCTGACGGCGTGATCTTCGCCGCCCC
>JBGMRN010000072.1:10696-12080 GCA_048061535.1 Thermoanaerobaculales bacterium
TGCCCAAAAAGACCGCTCGATGATTCTGCAGAAGCAGATGATCGCCGACCACTTCCAGCGCCTGGAAAAGGCGCCGAAGAGCGGGGAGAAGGTCATCTATACCTTCGTCCCGGGGAACCTCACCGAGCTGATCCGGTCCTTCGACGCGCTGCCGTTGCTGCCCGAGATCAACGCCCTGCAGTCCGGGATGCGCGGCAAGAGCAAGGACTACATCGCCGCCGCCGAGCGCGCCGGCCATTCCGAGGATGTCTGCACCTACGTCAAATGCGATATCGGAATGCTCAAATCGGGAAATATCGGACCGACCGGAACCAAGCTCCCCGACCCGGACCTGCTGCTGCTGTCCTACACCGGCTGCTACACCTTCATGAAGTGGTTCGAGCTGCTGCGCGAGGAGTACGACTGCCCGACGGTCTTTCTGCAGATCCCCTACCAGGGGGACGGGCGGCTGGCGCCGGAGCACCGCGCCTACATCACCCAACAGATCAAGAATGACCTGATCCCGGCACTGGAGGAGGTGACGGGGCGTGCGTACGACGAGGAGCGGCTACGCCACCACCTCGGGCTCGCCGCCGAGGCCGAGGATCACCTGGTGGCGGTGCTCGAATCGGCCAAGAACCGGCCGAGCCCGATCGACGCCTACTTCGGCGGGGTCTACTACGTTGGCCCGATCTTCTCGGCTTTTCGGGGCACCGAGGAGGGAGTCGAGTACTACAAGGAGCTGCGCGCCGAGGTCGAAACGCGGGTGGCGGCGGGCCTGGGGCCGATCACTCCGGATGGCCCCCTCAACGACCAGAAATTCCGGTTGGTGGTGGAGGGCCCACCGAACTGGACGAGCTTCCGCGAGTTCTGGCGGATGTTTTCCGAGGAGCACGCGGTGGTCGTCGCTTCGACCTATACCAAGGTCGGCGGCACCTACGACTTCGGCTTCCGCCACGACCCCGACGATCCCCTCGGTACGATGGCCGACTACTGCGGCGGCTGCTACACCAACCTCAACCTTCCGAGCCGCATCGACATGCTCGTAGCCTACATCCGTGAATATGAGGCTGACGGCTTCCTCATCAACTCGGTCAAGTCGTGCAACTCGTTTTCGGCCGGCCAACTGATGATGCTGCGCGAGGTCGAGAAGCGGACCGGGATTCCGGGGGCGTTCATCGAGTCCGATCTCGTAGACCCGCGATACTTCTCCGCCGCCAACATCAAGAACCGCATCGAGAGCTACCTGCAGATGCTCGCCGCGCGGGCGGGAGCGGCGTGAGATGAAGTGCTTCGTCGGCATCGATCTGGGATCGACCACGACCAAGGCGGTCGTGCTCGATGACAACGGCGCGATCCTCGGCCGCGGCATCACCAACTCACGCTCCAACTATGATCTGGCGGC
>JBGMRN010000072.1:12180-14266 GCA_048061535.1 Thermoanaerobaculales bacterium
TCCGAGATTCTCTGCCACGGGCTCGGCGCGCATACCTTGTTTCCGGAAACGCGAACGGTGCTCGACATCGGCGGCCAGGACACCAAGGCCATCCAGGTCGACGACGCCGGCATCGTCACGAGCTTCCAGATGAACGACCGCTGCGCAGCCGGCTGCGGCCGCTACCTGGGCTATATTGCCGACGAGATGAACATCGGCTTGCACGAGCTCGGACCGCTGGCTCAGACGAGCACCCGCTACGTGAAGATCAACTCCACCTGCACGGTCTTCGCCGGCGCCGAGCTGCGCGAGCGTCTTTCGCTGGGCGAGAAAAGGGAGGACATCCTCGCCGGCCTCCACCGCGCGATCATCCTGCGCGCAATGTCGCTGCTGGCGCGCTCGGGTGGAATCGACGAGGAGTTCACCTTCACCGGCGGGGTCGCGCGCAACCCGGCAGCGGTCAAGGCCCTGCGACAGCTGTGCGACGAGACCTATGGCGCGCGGACGCTCAATATCTCGGCCGACAGCATCTTCACCGGAGCGCTCGGAGCGGCGCTCTTCGCCTACCGGGAGGCCCGGGCATGACGATCACAGCCGGCATCGATGTCGGATCGGGGGCGGTCAAGGCCGTGGTGATGGAATGCGACGGCGATTCCCACCGGATCCTGTCCTCGACGGTGAGCAGAATCCGCCGCCGGGACGTCCGCGCGGTGGTGGACGAGGTCTTCTCCTCGGCCGCGCGAACCGCTGAGGTCGAGGCCATCGACTACGTTGCCACCACCGGCGAGGGCGAGGACGTTCCCTTTGCCACCGGCCACTTCTACGGGATGACCACCCACGCCCGCGGCGGGCTCTTCCTGGAACCCGAGGCGCGAGCGGTGCTCGACGTCGGCGCCCTCCACAGCCGGGCGGTGCTGATGGATGGACGCGGCAAGGTCCTCGGCTACAAGATGACCAGCCAGTGCGCCTCGGGCTCGGGCCAGTTCCTCGAAAACATTGCCCGCTACCTCGGGGTCTCGCAGGCCGAGATCGGCGAGCTGTCACTGGCCGCTGACGATCCCGAAAAGGTGTCGTCGATCTGTGCGGTGCTGGCCGAGACCGACGTCATCAACATGGTCTCGCGCGGGATCTCGACTGAGAACATCCTGCGCGGCATCCACGAGAGCATGGCGCTTCGTTTTGCGCGCCTCCTGCGCTCGATCGGCGCCTCCGGCGCGGTCCTCGTCACCGGCGGGCTGGCGAGCGACGCCGGGCTCGTCGCTGCGATCCAGGATGGGCTCGACGAGGACGACCGTTTCTCCGGAACCGTGCGGGTGGCAGGTCACCCGCTCAGCATTTTCGCCGGGGCCGTCGGCGCCGCCATCTGGGGCGCCTTCCGCCACGGCAAGCTCGACCTTGGAGGAGCAGCATGGAAGGCGACTACACCGACGATGAAGGCGTCGTCATCCGCAACCTGAGGACCGAGGACCGCTCGCGACTGGTTGCGATCGACAAGCAACTCACCGGACGCAGTCGACAAGTCTGGTACGAGGGCAAGCTCAAGCGGGCTCTCGAGGACAGCGATCTCCAGGTCTCCCTCGGGGCGGAAATCGATGGCACGCTGGTTGGCGCGATGATCGCGGCGGTCCATTTCGGTGAGTTCGGGCTACCCGAGCCGCTAGCGGTTCTGGACACCGTCCTGGTGGACCCGGCATTCGAGCGCAGAGGCATCGCGCGGGCGATGTTCGAGCAGCTCCTGCTCAACCTCCGGGCATTGCGCATCGAGCGCGTGCGTACCGAGGTGGCATGGGACGACCACAAGCTCGCAGCCTTCTTCGGCAGCGTCGGCTTCGAGCCCGTGCCTCGCCTCGTCCTGGAAAAAGAGATCTCGCGAGTGTGAACCGTATCTAACCCGCATATCTCACCACCTTCCTACTGCGGCCGATGATGCACCGTGCCCAGCAGCGTTTTGCAGACGCCCTTCGGGCGTCGCGAAGCACCACCGCCAGCGGGTGGCTCATGGCCTCCTCCTTCGGATGAGGCCTGTGCTCACTCCGCTGCCGGCGGCGGTTGCTCGCCTCGGGGTGCTCTCCCCGCCGACAACAGCGCGAAGTGGCCGAAGGCTCGC
>JBGMRN010000073.1:0-2072 GCA_048061535.1 Thermoanaerobaculales bacterium
GTGGTGGCGTGGAGCCTCACCCTCGGCTTTGCGGTCCCGCGCCTGGGACACGCTCAGTTGGCCGAGAGCCTGATGGTCGCGGTGATTTTCCTGACCGGCGGTGGCGCGGTCCTCCGGCATCCCCGCTCCCAGATCTCCAGGTGGTTGGGTTGGGCGCTGGTCTTCGAAGGGGCGCTCTTTCTCCACTATGTCTTCATGCTGGTGCCGGTCCTTTGGGGCGCCGACCCGAAATTCGACTACATGGCCTACTCTTCCCTTTTCGACGCATGGGCCGAGCTGCTCCTGGCCCTGGCATGCACCGCGGTTCTCGCCGATCGCAGCGCGGACCTCATCCGCTACGCCAACCGCGAGCTCCTGCAGTCACAGCAGCGCCTGAGCCGGCTCGTGGACACCGATCCGCTCACCGGACTGTCCAACCGGCGCGGCCTCCGCCGGGTCCTGGATGCCGCGGCTGAGACCGGCGCCGCGATCATCTTTATCGACATCAACCAGTTCAAACAGGTCAACGACCTCTTCGGTCACGCGGTCGGCGACGCCACGTTGCAGCGTCTGGCCCGACTCATCGAGGAGCAATTCCGGCCGGAAGATCGCGTGATTCGTTGGGGCGGAGACGAGTTCCTGGTGGTCGCTCCGGGGATGGACCAGGTAAGCGCCAAGGCCCGGCTGGCGGCCATCAGCGAAGCCCTGCGAAGCCCGGCGAACGATGGACCGCCCTTTTCTTTTGCCGCCGGCGTGGCCGAGCTTTTCCCGGGAGGCGATCCCACCGCCGCTCTCGAGGAGGCGGACCGGCGAATGTTCGCAGAAAAGCGGGAGCACTGAGTGGCGGGCCGATTCCGCCCGCTGTCCCTGGATCATTTGGTGGGATGGATCGCCGACGAGCTCGAGGTGAAGGGATCGATCTTCGGCCTGCCGCGGGAGCTCTTCTTCATGCCATCGCCCGACGACCGTTTCAAAACCGGGGTCTACGGTCAGCGTCTGGAGACGCCGATCGGAGTCGCCGCGGGGCCACACTCGCAGCTCGCCCAGAACATCGTGGTCGCCTGGCTCTGCGGCGCCCGTTTCATCGAGCTCAAGACGGTCCAGACCCTCGATCGCGTCGAGGTCTCGAAGCCCTGTATCGACATGCAGGACGAAGGGTTCAACGTCGAGTGGTCGCAGGAACTCTCAGTTGAGGAATCATACCGCGAGTACCTGCACGCATGGGTCCTGATCCACGCCCTCCATACTCGCCTCGGGCTGCCGGGAACGTCACCCGGCGTGATCTTCAACCTCAGCGTCGGCTATGACCTCGAGGGCATTCAGAAACCCAACATGCGGTGGTTTCTCGACCGGATGGAGGATGCGGGGGAGGATATCTGGGATTGCGTTCGGACCGTCGCCGGGAGGTTTCCGGAGGTGTCCGACATCGCAGTGCCACGGTGCCTCTCCGACAACGTCACGCTCTCCACGATGCACGGCTGTCCGCCGGATGAGATCGGCGCCATCGTCGCTCATCTCCTGGAGGATCGCGGGCTGCACACCAGCGTCAAGCTCAACCCGACGCTGCTCGGTTCCGACCGCGTCCGGGAGATTCTCAACCAGCACCTCGGCTACCGAGACCTGGAGCTTCCGGACGCGGTTTTCGCCCAGGATCTCACCTACCCCGATGCACTTGCACTGGTACGGGAGCTCGCAAGCACCGCGTCGCGACGGGACCTCGTCTTCGGCGTCAAGCTCACCAACACGCTTGCGGTGACCAACAACCGCCGGGTCTTCGATCCCGACGAAAAGACAATGTACCTCTCGGGCCGCCCCCTGCACGCGGTGACGGTCAACCTCGCCAAGGCACTCACAAAGGACCTCGAGCCCTCGGTGCTCATGTCCTTCTCCAGCGGAGCGGACTGTGACAACGTCGCGCGACTGCTTCGTGCCGGGATGCGCACCGTGACGGTTTGCTCCGATCTTCTTCGGCCCGGGGGCTACCTGCGCCTCGGTCAGTACCTTGCCAACATCGACGCAGCCGTCCGCGCAGCCGGCGCCCGCGATCTCGAGGGGTACATCCTTGCCGGCGCACCGGCCCGGGCATCGGCGGA
>JBGMRN010000073.1:2172-4046 GCA_048061535.1 Thermoanaerobaculales bacterium
ACGATCCTCGGTCGAACCTGCCACCATCCCTGCGAGCCGGTGTGCCTTCGAACTCACATGGACCAACCTCTGGCCATCCGCGAGATCAAGCGATTCATCACCGAAAACGAGCCCCCTCCCGGCCAGGCGCCACCGTTACGGGAAGGCGCCGCCCGGGTCGCGGTCATCGGCGGCGGGCCCTGCGGCCTCTCCGCCGCGACTTTTCTCGCCGAGGCGGGCCACCCGGTCACCGTCTTCGAAGCCCGAGCCGCCAGCGGCGGAATGGTTTCGGGGACCATCCCGGACTACCGGGCGGCAAGCCACGCCATAGGCCACGATCTCGACCGCGTGCTCGATCTCGGCGTCGAGATCCGGCACAACCAGGAGGTAGGGAAGGGCATCTCACTCGCCTCCCTCCGCAGCGAGGGCTTCGCCTACATCGTCGTGGCGGTGGGCGCGCGACAGGGTCTGAGCCTGGGGATCCCCGGCGAAGACAACGCCGGCGTGCTCGACGGCCTCGACTTCCTGCGCGCCGCGCGCTCGGGCCAGCCTCCCACTCTCGGTCGAAGAATCGGCGTCGTTGGTGGTGGCGACGTGGCGATGGACTGCGCCCGAACCGCGCGCCGGCTGAGCGAGGGCGAGGTCACCGTGTTCTACCGGCGTACCCGGGCGCAGATGCCCGCCCAGAAAGAAGAGGTAGACGATCTCCTGCTCGAAGGAACCGTTCTCAACGAGCTCGTCTCACCCGTCAGGATCCTCACAACCGACGACAGGCTTTCCTCGGTCGAGTTCGCGCGCATGCGCCTCGGCCACCCCGACGACTCGGGCCGGCGACGCCCGGAAGAGATCCCCGGCGAGGTGATCGAGGCACCCTTGGACACCCTGATCGTCGCAATCGGCCAACAACCGGACCTCGGGCTCTTCGGCGACCAGGAGGTCGCGCTCACATCAGCCGGCTATCTTGCAGTTGATCCGGAAACTCTCGAGACGTCTCTGCCCGGCGTTTACGCCGGCGGCGACATCATCGGGCAGGGTCCCGACAGCATCGTCAAGGCCTGCGGCGACGGCCGGGTCATCGCTAATGCGATCCACGCGAGAGACGGGGCGACCAAGCTGTCGAGCGGTTCCTCTGAAGCTCCGCCATGGCCGCTGTTCGACATGGTCGATCTCCTCCGCCGCCGATCACAGCGAGTTCCTCGTGTCGAGATTCCCCACCTCGCCCCCGAGGACCGCATCAGCTTCGCCGAGGTGGTTCAGACGCTGTCCGAGGAAGCGGCGATGGAGGAAGCATCACGATGCGTCGACTGCGACCTGGTGTGCAGCACCTGCGTCGGCGTCTGCCCGAACCTCGCGATCCTGACCTACCGGACACGGCCGGCAAACCTCCGAATACCGCAGTTCTCGACGGCCGCCGCGGAGCTTCGAGCCCGGCCGCCCGTCGACATGCAGATCGCTCAGGGTCCGCAGGTCGCCGTGCTCACCGACGCCTGCAACGAGTGCGGGAACTGCGTCACCTTCTGCCCGACCGCCGGCCGCCCGTGGAGAGACAAGCCCAGGTTATTCATGGATCGCACGGACTTCGCAGGCGAGGATGAAAACGCCTTCATGTTTTTCACCCACCGGGGGAACCGGGGCGTCCACGCGAGATTCGCGGGCGAGTTGCACGAGCTGATCATCCACGACGGAATCCTCCACTACGCCTCGCCTTCCGTCCGCCTCGCCCTCGCGGTCGAGACTCTCGCCGTCCGGGAGGCGAGCCCCGGCCCGGCGCCCGATTCGGGCGAGCCGGTCGTCCCCGCCAGGCTCGGTGCAATGGTCACCCTTCTCCGCTCGTTTACCGAGTCGTTGCCCGAGTTCCCCCTCGTTGAGGCGGACTCCGAGTGGATTTTGGGTGG
>JBGMRN010000073.1:4146-14172 GCA_048061535.1 Thermoanaerobaculales bacterium
GTTAGGGGGTTAGGTCCAGTTACTAGTTTTGAGTTTTGAGTTTTTAGTTGCTCTCCGCTTCGGCTCCTAACTTCCTCACTTTCTCACTCCCTCACCTTTCGGGAGGTGGGGGTAGGGGGTTTGTACCCGTCCAAAAACGGCGCTTTTTGTAATATCTACGTCAAACCGCGAATTCCCATGGGTGGCGAACAGGAGTACGTCTCCACGGAAATCCTTGTTTTCCTTGATCTTGCAGAAAAATCACTCGTTAAACATCGCGAACCGCGCTGTCCCCTCCCGGATTTCCGGGCTGGAACAGGCTAGAATTCTAACGAGCCATGCGAATTCGCTATGTCAACCTCCGCATTCCCACTGAGGGGAACGCGACCGATTCCGCCGAGTTGCTCGTGGTCGACGGCCGCTTCGAGGAGATCCTCCCCGCCGGCAGCTCCACCGCCGCCGGTGATGAGGAGTGGGTCAACCTCGACGGGGCGCTTGTTCTCCCCGGCGCCATCGACGGACACGTCCACTTCGACGACCCGGGGTTCACCCATCGGGAAGATTTCTCCAGCGGCACCAGTGCTGCGGCGGCCGGCGGGGTCACCTGCGTCGTCGACATGCCTTGCACCTCGCTGCCACCGATCACCAATACCGAGGCGCTGCGCAACAAGCTCGATGTGATCTCTGCCAAAGCCCACGTCGACTACATGCTTTGGGGCGGCGTCTCCGGCAATGCGATGAAGAACGATAAGTGGCGGCGGGAACTGGAGGAGCTCACCGACGCCGGAATTGCCGCCGTCAAGGTCTATTCGTTGTCGGGCATGGACAGCTTTCAAGACCTGTCGATTCGGCAAATCCGGGGAGTCTTGACCGAGACCCGCCGTCTCGGGATTCCGGTCGGCGTTCACGCCGAGGACCGCGATATCGTCAACCAGCTTACCGAGCGAGCGCATTCCCGTGGGGACGACTCCCCCGCCGCTTATGCGGCATCGCGTCCGTCGGCGGCGGAGGCGTCGGCAGTCACCGCCGTGGTTGAAGCCTGTCGCGCAACCGGCGCCAGAGTTCATGTCGTCCACCTCGCCTCGGGCGAGGCCCTCGACGTCCTCAGCGCCGCCCGCCTCGAGGGGTTGGCGATTTCCGCCGAAACCTGTCCCCACTACCTCGAGTTCACCGAGGAAGATCTCCTGAAACGCGGATCACTCCTCAAGACCGCCCCGGTCGTCAAAGGAAGGGCCGACCGTGACCGCCTGTGGCAGGGCATCATCAGCGGCGAGCTTTCGTTCGTGGCGAGCGATCACGCCGCAGCCAAGTGGCCCGAGGAGAAGGAAACGGGATCGATCTGGACCGACTACGACGGCATGCCGGGAGTCGAGCTGATGCTCTCCTACCTCTATTCCGAGGGCTTTTGCGCCGGCCGCATCACCCTCCAGCGTCTGACCGAAATCACCGCTTCGGAACCGGCCCGGTTCTTCGGCATCGATCACCGCAAGGGCCACCTCCGTCCCGGCTACGATGCGGACTTCGTGGTCTTTGACGAACCGGCGCGATGGATCGTTCGCTCGGAGTACCTCCACAGCCTCAACCGCTACACCCCATTCGAGGGACTCGAGTTTACCGGGCGCGTGCGCTCGGTTTTCGTGCGCGGCCAGACCGTCTACCGCCGGGAGGCGAACGGAGTCGAGTCTTTTGCGCCCGCCGGCACCGGCGAATGGGTGCGGCGGGGCGTCACGTGAGGGCTAACCCGCATATCTCACCAGCTTCCTGCTGCGGACGGCGATGCACTGCGCACAGCTGTGTTTGCTCGCCTTGGGGTGCTCTCCCCGCCGACAGCAGCGCGAGTGGCCGAAGGCTCGCCACTGGGCGAGCCCATCGGACACGCGGTGATGGCGGTGAGACACAAGCGCCGAAGGCGCGTAGTAACCGTACCGCAAGTACGCACTCCGCGCCCCTCGGGTCGGAAACCCAACTGTGCACGGCACCTCGCCGCCCTCGCGACGAAACCCGGTGAGATATGAGGGCTAACGCTCCCGTCACGCTGCTCCATAACGCGGTCGTGGTCACCGGCGGCGATGCTTCCGAGGTGCTTCAAGGAGGGGCGGTGGCCTGGGCCGGCGAGCGCATCACGGCGGTGGGGCCGGAAGCTGATCTCCGCGAAAGCCACCCGGATGCGGTTCTCCTCGATGCTCGCGGCGGCCTGGCCCTTCCCGGTCTGATCAACCTCCACCATCACCTTTACTCGGCCTTTGCCCGCGGCTTGGCCCCCGCTGAACCCCCAAGAGACTTCGGCCAGGTGCTCGACGGTCTGTGGTGGCGACTCGACCGCGCGCTCACCCTCGAAACGGTTCGCCTGTCCGCACTTCTCGGCGCTGCTGACTGCATCCGCTGGGGTTGCACGACGATCTTCGACCATCACGCCTCACCATCGTGCGTTCTCGGCAGTCTCGACACCATCGCGTCCGCGCTCGCGGAGGCCGGGCTGTCGGCGGCTCTCTGCTACGAGATCAGCGACCGCAACGGACACCACCAGGCCCTCGCCGGTCTCGAGGAGAACCTCGGTTTCATCGCAAACCACCTGGACAACCCCAGGATCAAAGGCATGCTCGGGCTGCACGCGAGCTTCACCGTCTCTGACGAAACCCTCGGCGCGGTTGCCGAAAGCCGGCCGGAGACCAGCGGTTGTCACGTCCACCTCGCGGAAGACCGGTTGGATCTGCAGGTCTCGAAGCTGGCGTTCGGGGCCGCACCGCTGGATCGACTCGAGCACTCGGGTCTGCTCGACGAGCGGGCCCTCCTGGTCCACGGCATCCACCTCACCGCAGCCGACCGAGCAACCGTCGCCAACGCCGGCGCGGTCATCGTCCACTGTCCCGAATCCAACGCCAACAACGGCGTCGGGCGGCTCGACGTGGAGCGGGCCGCAGGTGAGGGATGCACCGTCGCGCTGGGCACCGACGGAATGTCCTCGGCGATGCTGCGGTCTCTGCGCGCGGCGGTTTTCGCCCAGCGCGGAGGCCGCAAGGACCCGGCCGCCGGGTTCTCCGTCCATCCCGGGCTCCTGTCCACCAACGCGACGGTCGCGCGGCGATTCTTCGAGGAACCGTTGCTCGGCGAACTGGTGTCAGGAGCCCCCGCCGATCTGTGCGTCATCGACTCTCCGCCGCCCACCCCGATATCATCGGAGAACATATTCGGACATCTTGTCTACGGCGCCGCCGAGGCGCCGGTTCGCCACACCGTCGCCCGCGGCCGAGTGCTCCTCGAGGACTTCCGGCACACAACCCTCGATCCCCTGAAGATCGCTCAGGCCGCGAGCAAGGTGGCTCCGGAACTCTGGAAACGCTTCCATGGCGTCGATGCAGCGCCCTTCGACTGGCCGGCGGGTTAGCCCGTTCTCGTCCGGAAAAGGCGCTTTTCCCAATCTCTGCGTCAAACTGCGTATTCCCTTGTGCAACGTACAGGAGTACGTCTCCGCGGAAATCCTTGTTTTCCTTGACCTTGCAGAAAAATCGCTCGTTTCCGCATCGAGAACCGCACTGTCCCCTCCAGAGTTTGAACGGGAACGGGCTAAGTATCCCAACCCCTGCATCTCGTGTCTTCTCTGATAAAATCGATACCGTCGATTCGCATTTCGCGGTTTTGGCCGCAGGAAAGACTGTCCTTGCGAATCCGCGGTCGAGGGGTGGACCAGGTGATGGAGGAGCGTTGCTGGGGACCGCAGATCTGTCTGGTGGACGGCCACCGACTCGGATTCGTTCGTGGGGGTGCTGGAGAACCTGTTGTTCTGGTCCACGGCATCACGACGAGCTCGTTCATTTGGGACGACATGCTTGAGCGATTTCGGAAGGAAGTCACCGCTCCGGGGGCCCGTCGGGCATTCCTGGCGATAGCCCGATCCCTGAACAACTCCCAACTCATGGCGATTGCCGGCGAGCTCGAGCACTTGGCGATTCCGGTTCTCATCATCCGAGGAGAACGCGACGCATACCTGAGTCCCGAAATCTCACGTCGCCTCCACAACGAGATCCCCGGCAGTCGGCTGGTAAAGGTCGCGACCGGCGGGCACCTCATCCAACTTGACGAGCCACAGCTCGTCGCCAAGACGATCATGGACCACATCGGAGTGCGACGCGTTGCCTGACGCCGGCGACGACCGTACGAACGGCCTCCTGGAGCGCATCGCGAGCCTCGAGAGCGACAACCTGACCCTGACCGATCGCGCCGAGGATATTCTCCTGCTGGGCCTGATCGCCGAGGCGATCGGCAGGGAGAGGGATCCCGAGTGCATTCTGGCCACCGTGCTCGAGCGCATGTCGATCCTCAAGGATGTTCCCTACTGCGCGCTGGGTGAGATCGAGGACCGCCGGGTGAACCTGATCCAGGAGTATGCGTCGTTTCGGCAGGCGATGCCCGCGAGTCCAAGCTTCGAGCTCTCGCAACGCACGTTCGATGCGCTGGAAGACGGAGCGGTTGTGCTCTCTGACGTCGAGCGAAATGAGATTTTTTCTTCGCTGGGGTTCAGCGCCGGAGTTTTCGTTCCGATGAGCGTGATGTTGGTCTCGTTCGCGACCGTCGAACGTGACCGAAGCGTGCTCCTCTTCGCTGACACCGAGGGCCCTGCCGACCGTCTGACCTCCCTCCTGCCCTTGTTCGAGCAGGTCATCCGCATCACGTCTGAGCGTCTCGAAAACATTTTCCTCCTCGGAGACCTCGAGCGCCTCAACGCGGTGCTCGAAGACCGGGTGAGGGATAGGACCGGAGAGCTTCGGAGAACCAACTCGCTGCTCGAAGCTGAGATCGCCGAACATCGGAATGCCGAGGAGGAGCTCCGCCAGGCCGCGACCGTCTTTGAGAGCACCACCGAGGGCGTGATCATCACCGCTCCGGACACCACCGTACTGGCGGTGAATCGTGCATTCTGCGCGATCACCGGTTATTCCGAGCAGGAGATTGTCGGGAGGACTCCGCGCCTGCTCAGCTCCGGCCGCCACGACCGTCAGTTCTACAAAGACATGTGGATCGCGATTCGAGAAACCGGTCGTTGGCGCGGAGAGATCTGGAACCGCCGCAAGAACGGCGAGGTCTTTCCCGAGCTGCTCAACATCAGTGTGGTTCAGAACGAAAGTTCCGAGCTGACGCATTACGTCGGCGTATTCTCCGACATCAGCCCCCTCAAAGAGTCCGAAGCCCGCCTCGAACATCTCGCCCACCACGATTCCTTGACCGGTCTCCCAAACCGGCTCCTGCTCCACGCGCGGTTGGAGCACGCGCTCGCCCGTTCGCGCCGCACCGGGGAGCGCATTGCGGCGCTATTCCTCGATCTTGACCGCTTCAAGAAGGTCAACGACACGTTCGGCCACCCGGTCGGCGACCTCTTGCTCCAGGCCGTGGCCCTGCGATTGCTGGGTTCGGTCAGGGAAGACGATACCGTCGCGCGGCTTGGCGGCGACGAGTTCGTGATCGTGCTCGAGGGGCTCGATACTCCCGAGGAAGCCACCTGCGTCGCGCAGAAACTCCTCGACGAGTTGATCGAGCCATTCATGATTAACGGCCGCGAGCTCTTCATCTCGGGCTCGGTCGGAATCTCATTCGCGCCGGATCACTGCGTCGACATGACGACCTTGCTCCGCAACGCCGACAGCGCCGCCTACCGTGCCAAGGCTCAGGGTCGAGGCGATTTCCAGGTCTACACCGAACTGGTATCGACCGACGCCGTGGACCGTTTCGAACTCGAGTCCGCGCTCCGAAAGGCGCTCAGGCTCGACGAATTCGTGCTCCACCACCAGCCTCAGCTGTCCCTGAGAAGCGGCGAGGTGGTGGGCGTTGAATCCCTCATTCGCTGGCAGCACCCGGAAAAGGGCCTCACCTTCCCTTCCCGGTTCATAGCCCTTGCGGATGAGATCGGCCTCATCGAGCGGATCGACGCCGCGGTGCTGATGTCCGCCTGCCGAGCCGCCCGCAGAATCCATGACGCCGGTTTCCCAGCTCTACGGGTCGCAGTGAATATTTCCGGCCACGAAACAATGCTCTCTTCACTTCGCGCGACCGTCGCGACGGTGATCGACGCGACCGGCATCGACCCTCGTCTCCTCGAGTTGGAGATCACCGAAAATTTCATTCTCCGCCAGCCGGAGCTCACTATTTCAATTCTCCACGACCTCAAGGAACTCGGAATCACGCTCGCGATCGACGACTTCGGCGCCGGCTACTCCTCGCTCAGCTACCTCAAGCGGTTCCCGATCGACCGTCTGAAGATCGATCGCTCATTTGTCAAAGAGATTCCGGAGAGCGCCGATGACTGCGCGATCGTCGAAGCCGTTATCTCCCTCGGCCAGAACCTCGGCATGTCGGTGCTCGCCGAGGGTGTGGAGACCGAGGAACAGCTCGACTTCCTTCGACAGCGAGGATGCGACGAGATTCAGGGCTTTCTCTTCGCGCGACCGCTCCTCGAAGCGGAATTGCTCCAGCTTCTGACCGAAGGGTGGCGTTTTCAGCCGGCATGAATCGCCTGCGATCACACCGTGAAATGCTGCTTCCAGATCCCATCGACGTGTCCTCCGGAAACCCGCGTCCGAATACTATTTCGCCCGCCCCCGCCTTGATCTCCGCAGAGGTTTACGCCACCGCAGTCTCGAGGCCGAGCTGGATCATCTCGTCAAAGGTCGTCTCACGCTCCGCCGCGGTGAGCGCCTCGCCGGTCTTGATATCGTCACTCACCGTGCAGATCGCGAGGGCTTCGACCCCGAGCTCAGCGGCGAGAGCGTAGATGCCGGCGGTTTCCATCTCAACGCCGAGGATCTGGTACTTCGCCATCAGGTCGAACATCTCCGATTGAGGCGTGTAAAAGAGATCCGCCGAGAACACGTTGCCGACGTGGAACCGGAGGTTGCGTTTCTCCGCCGCGCGTACCGCCTTTCTCAGGAGACCGAAGCTCGCCAAAGCCGCCAAATCGTGTCCGCCGAAGCGCATGCGATTGACGCCTGAATCGGTCGACGCCCCCATGGCGATCACGACGTCCCGGAGACCGACTGCCGGATGGACCGTTCCGCAGCTTCCCAATCTGATGATGCGTCTGACCCCGTACTCCCGAATCAACTCGGTGCAGTAAATGGATGCCGACGGAATGCCCATGCCGTGGGCCATCACCGACACGGCCTGCCCCCGAAACTCGCCGGTGAAGCCCAACATGTTGCGGACATCGGTGACCTGGCGGGCACCCTGTAGATAACTCTCCGCAATGAACCGGGCGCGCAGCGGGTCTCCCGGCATCAGGACCGTTTGGGCGAAGTCTCCCTGCTCTGCGTTCATGTGTTTGGTTGCCATTCAACCTCCGTGCGCTCGAACAGTGATCCTACCTCATTCGAGACTGCGGCCGTCTTTCGGGGAAGCTCGAGAATCTCCGGAAAATTCTGCTATTCTCACCGGTAGCGATATAGTCTGGTGCTGAAGATTGCAAAAAAAAACGGGAGGTTTCTCATGGTTGAGATGTCGATCAGGCGTGTATTGAGAATTTCTATTTTTGCTCTATTGCTCATCGGTCTTGGCGCACCCACGTTCGCGCAAGAGGCGCCGAAGGAGGAGCAACCGGCCGTCTCCGAGGGGGAGATTCCGCTTCCCGTCGCGGTTGGAGAAATCACCGTCACCGCGCAGAAACGCGAACAGGACATCCAGGACGTACCGATTTCCGTTTCGACGTTGCAGGGTGAAGACCTCGACGTTCTCACCACCGGAGGCGCCGATATCCGCGCACTGTCAGCCCGCGTGCCGAGTCTGATCATGGAGTCCTCGTTCGGTCGTGCCTTCCCGCGCTTCTACATCCGCGGTCTCGGCAACTCCGACTTCGACCTCAACGCATCGCAGCCGGTGTCGATGGTGGTCGACGAGGTGGTCCTCGAAAACCCGGTCGTCAAGGGCATGCCGCTGTTTGATCTGGAACGTATCGAGGTGCTCCGCGGCCCGCAGGGGACACTTTTCGGACGCAACACGCCCGCAGGTATCGTAAAATTCGAGACCGTCAAACCATCACAGGAATTCGACGCGTTCGCCCGGGCATCGTTCGGCACCTACTCCACAACCGACATCCAGGCCGGGGTCGGCGGCGCCCTGGGCAAGAACTTCTCGGCGCGCTTCTCAGGTCTGTACCAGTCGCGCAGTGACTGGGTGGACAACAAGTACGAGCTCGGCCCCGAGAAGCAACTCGGCGGTTACGACACGACCGCCTTCCGCCTGCAGCTCCTGTGGGAGCCCAACGACAAGTTCTCGGGGCTGCTCAAGGTTCACGGCTGGGACGTCGACGGTACCGCGCGCATTTTCCGCGCCAACATCATCCAGCCGGGCACCAACAACCTGGTCGACGGCTTTCGGCAGGATCAGGTCTGGCTCGACGGCAAGAACAGTCAGAACATCGAGTCCCGTGGCGGCCTGCTGCGGTTCGAGTATGATTTCGGCGGCGCGACCCTCACCTCCATCACCGGCTACGAGACTCTGAACATGTACAGTCGGGGTGACATCGACGGCGGCTACGGCGCCGCCTTCCTGGGCGAGGGCAACTACGGACCCGGTTTCATTCCCTTCCCGGCGGAATCGGCCGGCGGCATTCCGGATCTCGACCAGCTCACCCAGGAGTTCAGACTTGCCGGCAACGGCGGCGGCGCATTGAACTGGCTGGCCGGCTTCTTCTACTTCAACGAAGAAGTGAATATCGACAACTTCAGCTACAACACCTTTGCTCCGGGCAACCCCCAGAACGGCTACTCGAACCAGTGGCAGGAAACGAAGGCCTACGCCCTGTTCGGATCGCTCGACTACCGGATCAATGATCAGTGGAACGTCGTCGGCGGCATTCGTTTTTCTCACGACGAAAAGGACTTCTGGGTCGACAGGCCGCAACCGGTCTTCCAGCCACCCCTGGTGGCGCCGATCACCGAGCAGACCAACGAGGACTTCGTGAGCTGGGATGTCAGTGCTACCTACAAGGCCAGCCAAAACGTCAACGTCTACGGCCGTGTCGCCACGAGCTTCCGCGCACCGTCAATCCAGGGCCGGATCATGTTCTGTGCTGACTTCGAAGGCGGCACCAATCCAGCGACCAACTGCGTGACAACGGCTGACACCGAAGAAATTCTGTCAACCGAAATCGGCGTCAAGTCGATTCTGGCGGACAACCGGTTGCGCCTCAATCTGACCGCCTACATCTTCGAGATGGACGGCCAACAGCTGACCGCAGTCGGCGGCGAGTTCAACATCGCCACTCTGTTGAACGCCGACAAGACCAAGGGCCACGGCATCGAGGCCGACATCGAGTACATTCCCACGGCCAAGTGGATGATGACCTTCGGCGCGAGTTGGAACCCGACCAAGATTGTCGATCCGGGCCTGACGGTTGCCCCGTGCGGCGGCGGTTGCACGGTCACCGACCCGCTGAACGACGACGGCCTCGCCTTGATCAACGGCAACCCCCTGCCGCATGCCCCCGACTGGATCGTCAACGGCATCATCAACTACCGTTCGGATCCGGTGAAGAAGAGTTTCTTCGGCACCCTGGACTGGGCCTATCACAGCGAAAAGAACTTCTTCCTCTACGAGTCTGAGGAGTTCAAGAGTGACTCGTTCGAGCTCGGTCTGCGGTTGGGTTATGCATGGCGCCAGACGAAGTACGAGGTGGCCCTGTTCGGCCGCAATATCCTGGATGCTGAGATCGTCCGCAACGGCATCGACTTCAACAACCTGACCGGCATGATGAACGACCCGAGGATCGTCGGCGTCGAGTTCGTCGCCAAATTCTGACCGATACGGCGATCGAATATCACAGGGGCCGCCTTCGGGCGGCCCTTTTTTACCCCAAACGGAACCGGGAGTCGAAGGGGCGAGGCAGCTTGGCAAGCGATGCGGAGCTGCGGTAGATTCGAGGCAACGCGCAGTTGGGAGGCGACTGTCGTAGCGCTCTGAACTGTTGGGAGGAAACCATCATGCGCAAGCCGAGCATTGGTATCTTGTGCCTCGCTCCCCATCTTCTATCATCCGGCATACTGGGCGGAAGCGGATGCATTC
>JBGMRN010000074.1:0-1619 GCA_048061535.1 Thermoanaerobaculales bacterium
CGCTGCTGGTGGGGAACGCAGCCCTCTGTCGCCGCGCTCTCAGAAGAAAGCACAGCGCTACCGCGGGCAGAACGCCCCAATCCACTCAGCCACCTCCCCGCGCCGATAATTCCGAATTCCGAATTCCTAATTCCTTCATCTACCCCTCTGCTATTATCACCGGGCCGATCCGCGTAGACTCACAGCAACGGGAGGACCGTCATGACCGCACCGATCAGTTTCCTCGATCAGGTCAACCAGAACTTCGACCGCGCCGCAGCCCTGACCGACTACCCAACTGGTCTTCTCGATCAGATCAAGGCGATCAACAGCGTGATCCATTTCACTTTCCCCCTCAAGCGAGATGACGGGTGCATCGAGGTGATGCAAGCTTGGCGCGCCGAACACAGCCAGCACAAGCTCCCCACCAAGGGCGGCATCCGCTACGCCGCCATGGTCAACGAGGACGAGGTGATGGCCCTCGCCGCCCTCATGACCTACAAATGTGCAATCGTCGACGTTCCCTTCGGGGGCGCCAAGGGCGGGGTAAGGATTTCCGCCCATGATTACTCGGACGCCGAGCTCGAGCGCATCACGCGACGCTTCACTTTCGAGCTGTTCAAAAAGAACTTCATTGGACCCGGCCTCGACGTGCCGGCGCCGGACTTCGCGACCAGTTCGAGAGAAATGGCCTGGATCGCCGACACCTACGCAACGCTGGCGCCCCAGGACATCAATGCCCCGGGCTGCGTCACCGCGAAACCGGTGGCCCAGGGGGGTATCGCCGGCCGCACCGAGGCTACCGGCCGCGGGGTGTTCTATGCCCTACGTGAGATTCTGAGCCATGGGGAGAACATGCGCCCCCTGGACCTTTCGCCCGGACTGGAGGGCAAGAGAGTGGTCGTCCAGGGACTTGGAAATGTCGGCTACCACGCCGCCAAGTTCCTCGAGGAAGAAGGCGGTGCATTGATCGTCGGGTTGGTGGAGTACGAGGGGGCCATCTCCAAGCCCGGCGGCATCCACGTCGAGGACCTGATGGCACACCGGAGGGATTCCGGATCGCTCCTCGGCTTCCCAGGCGCTGAGGATCTCGAACATCGGGACGCCGGCCTCGAGCTGGACTGCGACATCCTGATCCCGGCAGCCCTGGAGAACGCCATCACGATGGACAATTCTCCTCGGATCCGGGCCAAGGTGATCGGCGAGGCGGCCAACGGCCCAATCACCGCCGAAGCCAGCACCCATCTCCACGAGCGCGGTGTCATGATCATCCCCGACGCATACATCAATGCGGGCGGTGTGACCGTTTCCTACTTCGAGTGGCTGAAAAACCTCCAGCACGTGCGGTTCGGCAGGATGGAGAAGCGGTTCGAAGAGAGGTCGGCCCGGCGGATCCTGTCGGCGATCGAGGGAGCGACCGAAAAGATATTCAGTGAGCGAGAGCTCGCCGAGTTCGCGCATGGCGCCGATGAGATCGACCTCGTCAACTCGGGCCTCGAGGAAACCATGATCAAGGCCTACAACGAGATCCGCGAGATCCAGAAAACCCGTGGAGAGAACATCGACCTGCGTACGGCGTCGATGATCAGCGCCATCGAAAAAATCGCGCTCGCCTATCAGGACCGCGGCATTTTCCCCTA
>JBGMRN010000074.1:1719-3726 GCA_048061535.1 Thermoanaerobaculales bacterium
CTCTCCGCCAGGTCGATGTTGAAGACCCAGCGACCGGACTGGATTCCGCCCGGGACCTTGAAGAACAACCGGCCGTAGCAGCCCCGCTGGTCGTTGAGGGTCACCTGATCGAACACGATCGCCTCGCCGGGCGCGGCAAAGAAGTTGATCCCGCATTCGATCCGGTTCGGTGGAAAGTAGTCCAGAGGATCGCGGTTGACATCGGCCTGCCGCAACGTTGAGCGCAACACACCGTATGCCTCGGCGAACTCCGCCTGGGTGGCGAGCGGTATGGTCTCACCGGAGGGCGTGCGCACCGAGACCCCTTCCCGTTCCACCCTCGAGTTTTGACCGTTCGGCGAGCTGAGGCCCACCTCGAGGATCAGCCACTCGTCTCCCAGAGTCGAGGCCGCAAATCGGTAGCCGAGCACGGTCCACAGCTCGGGCCCCTGCTGCCGCAAGATAAATTCGCCGAGCCGTTCCACTCCCGGAGTGTCCGTAGGTTCGGAGGATGAACACCCGGAATAGACAATCGCGACGCCGACAACCGCCAGGGCTACCGCGATTCCTCGTGATTTCGTGTTTCTCATATCTGCCCCTTTCATGTCGTTACCGCCATCTGGCAATGCAATCCCGATGCCAATTCAAAACTCCATCTCGATGAATAAACGCCTGCCACACCGTCATCTTCGGGTGACATTAATGCAACAATCGGCGAACCATAATCATTCTGGCACGGTAGCGGATGCCTGACCCTCGAGAATTTGCAGTATCGCAGACAGCGCCTCATTCGCGGTAAAGAGCCGCCATAGAATTCCCGGCCAATGCTCTGGCGCGATTGGGGCGGGAACAGGTATTCTAGGGAGGGTGTCTCCACCTCGAACGGCCGCTGACCCTCGTATCGGAGAAATCCCCGCTGCACACAACCACATTCTTGGAGGGACACATGGGCAAGCCACGCTACTACTTTCCCGGAGACCGTCACACCGTCAACCTGGATTTCCCAAACCTCGGGTTTGACTACGTGGCCTGCCCGTATCGCTTCGAGGCAGTCTTCGAACATGGAGTATGGCGGGTGCGGGGCCTCGTGGAAGACAACACAATGCACCTTCCGGAGGGGAGCCAATGTCTCCACTACGGACAGCAGCTTTTCGAGGGAATGAAGGTCCAGGCCGGCTCGGACGGCAAGATCTACGCGTTCAGGCCCTATGAAAACGCCCGCCGGATGGCGCGCGGCGCCCGATACCTCCAGGGACCTGAGGTACCTGAAGAGCTATTCGTTCGCGGCGTCGAGGAGGTCGCCGCCGCCAACCTCCCCTACATTCCGCCCCATGGAAGCGGCGCCGCTCTCTACGTTCGTCCCAATTACCTTGGTATCGGTGACAACGTAGGGGTCAGGCCTGCCTCGCGCTATGTCTTCCGGATCTTCGTCAGCCCCGTCGGCCCCTACTTCAAAGGCGGTTTCGGGAGTGACCAGGGCAAGGCATTCATGGTCAGTCGTCTCGACCGTGCCGCCCCCCACGGTTCCGGTTCGGTCAAGGCAGGCGGCAACTACGCCTGCTCGTTCAACCCCGGCGCCCAAGCCAAGGCCGGCGGCTTCGCGGAAGCTCTCTACCTGGATCCCGCCGAACACCAATATATCGAGGAGATCGGCGCCGCGAACTTCCTTGCCCTGAAAGGTGATACGCTTCTGACCCCCGATTCTGACAGCATTTTGCCCTCGATCACGCGTATTTCCCTCATGGAGATCGCCTCGAAGATCTTCGGGTGGCCGACCGAGGAACGGAAGATTTCGCTCGACGAGCTCGATGACATATCGGCCGCCGCCTGCTGCGGTACGGCCGCCGTGATCACCTGGATCGAGCGCATCGCGGATGGCGATCGGAGCTGGACCTTCCCCTTCGACGAGCGATGGCAACAACTCTACGACGTGCTGGTGGGGATCCAGACCGCCGACCGCGAAGATCCGTTCGGCTGGCGACACGAGATCAGCGTGTAGTTCCAGTTCGGCGGATACTCGATCTTCGC
>JBGMRN010000074.1:3826-14171 GCA_048061535.1 Thermoanaerobaculales bacterium
GCGGCCGAGCGATCCTCGAAGATCGGAAAGACCTCGTCGAGACGAGTCAAGCGCAGCAGATTGAGTATCCTGGTGTGAGGGTTCAGGAGGGCCAACCGGCGCCCGTCGTTCTGAAACCTCTGGAGATAACCCACGAGCTCGCCGAGACCAGTGGAATCTACCTGATCGATCCCCGATAGATCCACGAGGACCGACGGCACGCCGGCGTCGAGGAGATCCTCGAGGTAGGCTGAGAATCGGCTTGCGGACTCCCCAAAAACGATGACTCCTCGGACCGCAACCACGGTGACGTGGCGCTCCTCCGACCGTTCGATTTCCATCAGTCGTCCTCTCCAATCTCCTGGCCGACCTCCGAGCCGTGTCGATCCACCTCTTCGTCACGGTCTCCAATCGGTTCGAGGAAGTGGCGCGAAGCCCGTCGCACCGCCTCGGCACCCCATTGTAGGGGTCGCCTTGCGGCCATCGCAAGGAGCCGTAGCCGTTCCGGCTCACCATGGTCGGACACTACCTTGAGAGCCGCCCACGGCGCCGACCACATCTCGGCGACGTGGGCCACCGCAGCACTCTCCCAGTCCACAACCGCCGGCCCCTGGGTGTCCTCGTCAAGCGGTGGACGGTTCACGGGCGATGCGACATGTCCCTCCCAACAGAAGAGATCGGCAGCCGTGGTACCGGGGACATCGAGCAGACAGTCGGTCAACCGGCGGTCCGGGTCGAATCGGTGAGGAATGTGAACCGGAAGCTCCCCCAACTCCCGAAGAGCCACATCCACGACCGACCTCGCAATGGTCAGCGTCCCCGCTTCGACCCGGGTGTCTGGGCAACCCGCAGTACCGAAACTGATCAGCATCGCGGGTTCGAGGTACTGGATGGCGGCCTGAGCCGCCGCCGCCGCCGCAACCTTGCCCGGCCCACACCGGATCACCGCCATGGGCGCATCCCAGAGCTCGCCCCGGTAGAGCATCCACCGCCCCCACGGTTCCCTGCTCACGCCCTGTCCGACCGACGCGGCCGCCCGCGCTTCGAAGGCGTGTGCGGCAATGATGACTACCGCCCGGGTCATACGCTCTCTCCCACCTCCAACATCTTACCCGGTACTTCTTGAAGGGTTTGGTCGCGAGTGATCCGCCGCCTGCTGCGCCCGCCGGCGTTCCCCGGCGTCGCGTTCGACAAGGAGACAGTCTGCGTTTTCAACATCCGGAAGCAGCTCAGGCGCCGAGTTGAGGATCACAACATCGAGGAACCGGTCGCTCGGCAACTCCCGCGCCACGATTTCCGACGTCAAGTTCAGGGCCGAACGCAGCGAGCCCATGGACTCCGGTACCAGCCACACGAAGAGCGCAAGGACGGGCGGCTCCTCCCGCCCGATGACCTCCACCTGCGGAAGATGGGCAAAGGCCACGTCCGGACACTTCGCGAGCGCCGCCCGAAGCTTCTCCTTGATCTCGGGATCGAGGGGGTCCTCCGGCGGTGTGATACGGAGATCGACCTCGGATGTGACCATCGACAAATCATAGCCGATCAGATGCGGGGCCGAACTCGAGATCGAACCGGAGATCGGTCGACCATCGTGGACCGCGGCCGATTTCCACTATAGGCTGGAGTCATGAGGCTCCGATGCCGGTTGCCGGTCGTGCTATGTGCCCTCCTGGCCTGTGGAAGCGCTGCGGCCGAGGACTTCGACGCGGCACTCGAGCGAGCGCGGGAATCCGCTCGTCGACATCGTTACACCGACGTGGTCGAGATACTGACGCCGTTCAACGTCACTGGTGACCCCGAAATCCGCTACATAACCGCCGCCGAGATCGGAAGGGCATACTTCCATCTCGGCCGCTACCAGCCCGCCCATCAGGCCTTTCGCGAGGCGGCCAAGATCCACCCGGAACGGGTGGAAACAGCCCTCTATCTCGAGGCAACCTCCTACCTCCTCGGACATCGGGAACAGGCGTTCATGATCCTCCGCGAGATACTCCGGAGCGGAGCGCGGGACCTCTATCTCGCGGTCACGTTGCCGGGAGAACGGAAGTTTCTCGCCGACCCCGAGGTCAGGGCACTGATTGACGAGTTCGCAGTCGTTCTCGACGTGGATCTCGAACGCGGCGCCATGCTCGGAATCACGCTCGGTGACACCAGGGAACGAGTGGTCGAGAAACTGGAGGCCAAGTCCTCTGATCCCACCGCCCGTGGCCTGACCGCCAGCGCCGGGCCATACCCTATCTGGGCCTTTATCTTCGACGCTACGAACCGGCTCGAGGAGATTCTCCTCTATCCGGAGAATCTCGTGAAATACACTCCCTATCAACTTCACATCGGGGGAGAGCTCGACTGGCGTGTGACTCCCGCGAAAGCGAATGCCGTCCTCGGGGCGCCGGTACGAACAGCCGCCGAAACCGAACTCGGGATCGCGATCACCTGGGACATTGCAGACCTGGAACTCACGCTTGATTTCGGTCAACCACGAACCCCGCGCCCCCCTGGAATCGCCGACGGGACTGCCATGCTCCGCGCCCTGCGGTTGCGCCGGAAGCCCGGCGGCCACCCTGCCGACCCAAGATGAGCGCTGCTCCCGGACGAGAAGGGGCGAGTGATAACACCTCATCTTAGGTGCTAGAATGAGCGGGTGACCCCATCGGTACCGTCCCTCGCCGGCAGCCTGTTGATCGCGATGCCGGGTCTTGCCGACCCTAATTTCTGGCGATCGGTCGTGCTTCTCGGAGTTCATTCCGACCAGGAGGGCGCTTTCGGTCTGATCGTCAATCGGGAGCTAGATATCGATCTTCGCGATATCCTCACCGAGCTCGGAGAAGCAGGTAACGGCGAGGACCTTCCCGGGGTCCTTGCAGGCGGACCGGTCCAGCCCAACCACGGATTCGTCCTCTTCGACCGGGGTATGGAGGAGGTCGGGGAGGGAGACATCACCGTTTCCGACTCGATCGTCGTCTCGGGGAACACCGAAACCCTCGCCCGGCTGGCCAGCAGCGACACTGACGCCCGCTACCATTTGCTTTTGGGGTACTCCGGCTGGTACCCCGGCCAGCTGGAACAGGAAATCGAGGAGAACTCCTGGGTCGTCGCACCACTCGACACTTCGATTATTTTCGAGGTGCCGGCCGAGGAGCGGTGGACAGCTGCCCTGCGGTCGATCGGGATCGACCCGGGAACGCTGGTCGATGCGGGCGCTACCGAACCCAGCTAGCCCGCATATCTCACCAGCTTCCTGCTGCGGGCGGTGATGCACCGCGCCCAGCTGTTTTTTCTCATGCGGGGTGCTCTCCCCGCCGACAGCAGCGCGAGTGGCCTAAGGCTCGCCACTGGGCGAGCCCATCGGACACGCGGTGATGGCGGTGAGATATGCGGGCTAGTCTCCGTCCAGAAACTCTGGAGGGGACCAGCGCGGTTCTCGATGCTTAACGAGCGATTTTTCTGCCAGATTAAGGAAAACAAGCCCGACCGCGAGGGCCGGGCTAATATGAAAGCTGGGAGGGTCGGTTCGGCCGAAATGGTAGGAACAAGACGATGGGGAAAAATGGTAGGCCTTAAAAGGTAGGCCCTTAAGGTAGGCTCAAGGTGGTCAGCGTTCCCGGATCCCTCCCATTATTAATCGGTGTTTTGAAGATAGCACGCCGGCTCGAGGATGTCCATACAAAGTGTCAATAAATTGATCCTTTGTATCAAAAAGGTCACGCCATTTTTCAGCATGCGCCGCGCCTGGTTTCCCGTCGCAACGAAATGGCTGGAGTTCACAATCGAGAGGCGTCGCCCTCTCGAGACGGCTGCAGCGTGACTACGAGTTCTCGAGTCTGCCCCGCCTCGAAGGCGACCAGTTGTTCGTGTGGTCGATAGCCGGCCGCCCTGACCTCGATTCGACGAGAGCCTGAGGGGACGGCCAACGGCGCTTCCATCCGCGCCAACTCCTCCCCGGTCGCGACGAATCGGCCGTCGATAGAAACCGAGGCCGTTTCGGGGAGAACCACCAGGCGAAGCGAAGCGCCGGCCGGCTCCTCGTCGGCGCCAACCGCTCCTTCTCCCGAGTCGATATCACTCCTCACGCTCGGATCGGCACAGCCGAGTTTCACGGCCGCCCTTGGGTTGGCGGGCTCCCCCGAGACCTTCGGCCTGAACGTCCTTTCGAGTGGCCGTCCCTTGCCCGGAGGATCACTCGATCGTTCCTTGGGGGTGCCCTTGTCTCGGATCATCCGGTGGCGGATCTCGAAACGACAGGCCGCCTGTGCATCGATTTCGAAGATCTCCGTCCGGTACCCTCCGAGCGTGAGTTCAAGTTGGTACTTGCCCGGTTCGAGGTAGAGATAACCCGGCTTGCCGTCAAAAAAACGCGCTCTACCGATAAAGTGGCCGTCCAGGACGAGATGGGCGTCTTTCGGCCGAATCTTGGTGCTGACAACCGCGAGCGCTGGGCCCAGGGGCATCCCTGCTGACTGCGGAGGACCGGTCCAGTAGGCGGCAACCGGAATACACGGCAGCGAAACCACGCCAGGGGTGAGCTCCGCGGCCCCGATCATCCCGCCGGTGCAGGCCACAACCCAGACAGCGAACCAGGCCGGCATCGTCCTCATTGATCACCTCCGATCAGGACTGATGCAATCCCTCTGCCAGTCCGTCGAGATAGCAACTGTCGAGGTACTCCAAGTAGACCCTCGGCGGTACCGCTCCCTCGACCAACTCCCCTATCCCTACCAGCATCGACAAGAGCGCACGGCAAAGCGGCCTTCGCCTCCGGTTCTGTCCCACCCTCGCGACCCCGAGGAAGCCTTCGAGCTCCGGGTGCAGCCCCGCGAAGATTGCGGCCGACAGCCCGGATGTCCTCTGACGGCGACAGAATGTCCCCGCCCGAATACGGTGGTAGTGCAGGGTTCGAGCTCGCGGTTGGTAGCGGAGATTCATCCCATCTTTCGTGGCACGGTAGGCAAACTCGATGTCTTCCCAGGCGGCCGCGGGAAAATCCTCGCGGAATCCACCGAGACGCATCAGCCAGGCTCGCGGCAGGGAGATATTGGAGGTGTAAAAAAAGTTGAACGGAACTGAATTGGGGCTTTCGATCAATCGGTAACCGAACTGGGCTCCGTTTTCGTTGATCCAGCGCAAAAACGGACTGTCAGTCTCCGGTGGGAACGACGTGTAGCCAAGCACGGCCGTTCCGCATGAATCCTCCGAGATCCGGTGCTCCTCGAGGTGGGTCAGCAGCCAGCCGGGTTGCGGCACAGTGTCGTCTCCGAGAAACAACACAATGCTGCCGCTCGCCGCCTCCACTCCCCTGTTCCGCGCTCCCGCCGGTCCCGAGTTTCTCTGGTGGAGCACTCTCAGGTCGGAACAACGGTCTTCTTCAGATTGAAGCCACTCGTTGGTGCCGTCGGTCGAACCATCGTCGACCGCAACGATCTCGAACTCGACGTCCGGGGGCACTTCCTGTGCCCTGACCGCCGCCACCGTCCGTTGAAGATCCAGCAACCGATTGTAGGTTGGAATGACAACGCTCGCCCGCATACCTCCCTTCCTCCCTACTGCGGCCGGCAATCAGGCGTGATCTGCAGGTTTGCCCCCATCACACAACCATCCGGGGAATCAAAGGGGACAACCTTGCCAGGAATTCATAGTTGATCGTATCGCTCAACGACGCGAGTTCCTCGACCGAGATCTCATCGTCCTTCTGCCGTCCGATCAGGACGACTTCGTCGCCGATGGCTACGCCCGGGATGTCGGTGATATCGGCCATTAGAATATTCATGCAAACCCGTCCGACCACCGGGGCGGATCGGCCCCCGATCAAAACCCGTGATCGGTTTCCGAGCGCTCGCGAATAACCATCAGCGTAACCCACAGGAATGATTGCCAATTGACTCGGACGCCGGGCGGTCCACGTCCGGCCATAGCCGACCGACTCGTCCGTTTCTACCACCTGCAATTGCCCTACTGTCGTTTTCCACGACAAGACCGGACGCAACTCCAACCTATTGTCGCCGTGTTCGAGGTTCCAGGAAAGACGGGTTTCGCGGGACGGCCAATGGCCATACATGGAAATCCCGACGCGCGCGAGGGTGAAATCCGTCTCACGGAAGAGTAGCGCGGCCGCCGAGCACGACGCATGGATATACGGTGGAAGTTCACCAATTTCGGTCTTCGCCACCTCGAGCGCCGAACGAAAGCGATCGAGTTGCCGGCGGGCAAATTCATGCTCGATCGTGTCTTCTATGTTGGCGAAATGACCCGCCACACCGACTATGTCAACGCCTTCCCTGGCGGCTGTTCTGCACGCTGCCGCAATGATCCCGGCCGGCACTCCCTGGCGTTTTGTTCCGATGTCAACCTTGAGATGGACCGGAAGGCCCACCCCGGATCGTCGCCGGTGGGCGCCGATCCACTCCAGGGCCTCCAAAGAGGAGACCAACAGGTGAACATCGGAATCGAGGCCTCCGAGGTCGTCAGCCGGCACAAAACCCATGACCAGCACCCTGCCGTCGAGTCCGTGTCGGCGCAGCAGGCGCGCTTCGGTGGCGGTGTGAACTCCCAACCAGTCAGCCCCTTCCGCAACGTGAGGCGCAACCTCAGCGAGCCCATGGCCATAGGCGTTGGCCTTGACCACGCCGAGCAACTCGGTATTCCGACTGAGAGTGGATCGAAACAGCGCCAGGTTGTGCGCGAGGGCCGAAGCCTCCACCTCGATCCTTTGAGTCGGAGTTGGGGCACCCTTTTCCATCAGCGAGAGTCTAACGTGAAACCACACCACCCACCAGAAAGTGACATATCAGGCGGCAATCGGGGCCCCACGATCGGCAGGTTTATTTCGTCTCATTCCGACGTGGTCGATTCGTGACGAATCCGACCCACGTTTGAATAGACCGTCCATGATCGAGAACCAGCGCTCAACGCGAAATCATGTTCGAATCCAAAATACATACCGATTCGGTGCTCAATTCGGACATCGAAGCACTCACAAGATTACCTGACAAACACAGCGGAAATTGGTCGATTCCCGCAAGAAAAACTCTTGACTCCTGGCGAAAAATTTCGTATGTTGTTGGGTAACTATCGGGAGGTGGTCTATGGCGTTCGAGAAATTTATTCCTCCACAAACCTCTGGCGCGAGGCCCAGGGCAACGATTCGACCGAGTGGTCTCATCTCTTTTGACGCCGCTGCCGTGGAATCGTACGGCCTACAATCGGCATCGTACGCGGTGCTGTTTTTTGACAAAACCAGGAAGATGGTCGGCGTAAAGATTTCAGCCGATTCCAACGAAGAAGGCACCCTCAAACTATCCCGAAGGCGGCGTTCCGTCAGTTTGAAAGCTCCACAGTTTTTTGACCTCTACGGGCTTTCATTCGAGGAAGCGCAGCGCTTCGACGTCGGTCGGGACGCTGACTCAAATATGCTGACGATCAGCCTCAAGAATGTTCAACGGCGGCGCGGTCGCCGGCCAAAAAAGAACTGACTAGCCCGCATTTCTCACCATCTTTCTACTGTGGGGCACAATCCACGGCGCGGGTCTGCGCTTTCTCGATGTGCCGCAAGTACGACTTCGCTCCCAAACATTAGGAGAGCGCAGACACGCACTACGCCTTGCACCCCTCGCGACGAAATCTGGTGGGAAGTGCGGGCTAAAGCGTCGCCCAGTCGCTGGCGATACCGAAGAGTTCCCGGAATCCGTCGGTGGAGGACGCGGCAATCTCCTCCACCGATCGCCCCCACTCCTGGGCCAGTCGCCTCCCGACCAGCGGCACAAACGATGGCTCGTTTCGCCCTCCGCGGTGGGGGACGGGGGCGAGGAACGGGCTGTCGGTCTCGACAAGTACCTGGTGCTGTTCGGCAGCCGCCACCATCTCACGGATATTGTCGGCGGCCTTGAAGGTCACCATGCCGGAGATGCCCACCCATAAACCCATCTCAACCACGCGGCGAACCTCCTCAGGACCCTCCGCGAAGGAATGACATACTCCGCGCAGCCGACCCACCCTCCCGGAAAGGATGGACTCGAGGTCCGCCCACGATTCCCGGTTGTGGAGCACCACCGGGAGATCGGAGTCGAGGGCGAGATCGATCTGCCAGGTGAGCGCCGCCAGCTGGTCCTCACGGGGCGAGTTCATATAGTGGTAGTCGAGGCCGATCTCGCCAACCGCCACTACCTCATCACGCTCGAGGGCTCTTTCGATCGCGTGCTTCATCTTGGTGCCGAACAAGCTCGCCTCGTGGGGATGCACTCCCGCCGCCGCGACAATCCTCTGCGGAAAATCTGCGGCGAGGCGGAGGGTCGCCTCGAGATCGTCACCTCCGGTGGCCGGCACCAGAACTCCAGCAACTCCGGCTTCCGCGGCTCGATTTAGCAGGTTGGGGACCTCGGCTTCGCCAAACATGCTCAGGTGCGCGTGAGAGTCGATCCAGATCGTGTCTTCACTCATAAGGAGAGTCTAACCGTGCCGCCAACATGGCCGAACCGACGATGGCAGCGGTCTCTGCTCGCAACACGTGGACGCCCAAACGAAGGCGAGGCCAACCGGACTCGGCCAGCAGGGAGTTTTCTGTGGCCGAGAATCCACCCTCCGGGCCCACCAACAACAAATTCCGAGCCGCAGACGCCAGGTGGTCTACCGGGCAACCGGAGCGGTCGGCGACAATACCTCCCCCCAGTGGATTCTCCTCCTCGATAAGCCCTCCCAGGGACTGCGGCTCGCTCACCTCCATGGCCCACGGTCGGTGACACTGTTTGATGGCTTGGAGAGCAATCCGGCGCCAGTGGGCGCCCCGACGTGCAAGCCCCCGCCGGTTCGGTTGGACGCGTTCGGTGAGCACAGGCCGCAGCCTCCGGACGCCAACTTCGACTGCCTTTCCCACCGCCCAGTCCATCGCCGAACCGTCGAGCACCGCCAGCGCCAGAACGACGCCCGGATCCGATGATTCGGGCTCGCTCCGAACATGACGAACCACTACCTCGGATCTGCGCCTGCCGATCGAGACCAAGGTCGCCTCGGCCACGAGCCCGGTTCCGTCAACCAGAGTCACCTCGTCACCCGGGCGGCGGCGCAGAAGGCCCGAGGCGTGTCGCGCTTCTGCCGGATCGAGAACAAGGGTGGCCCCTTCCTCGAGCTCTCCCGGCGCAACCAACAGCCACGGCGCCGTCTTCATCCGGCCTTGCCGCCCGCAGCCAAAACCGTGAAACCAACCCACTCACCGAGAGCGTGCTCCTTCTCGATCCGCATTCCGACCTCGGCAATCGCCGCAACCGCCCTCGCAGCCTCGGTGGTGAGCAGGCCCGAAAAGACCGCCCTTCCTCCCGGCGCGAGTAAGCGTGTCATCTCGGGGAGGAGGGGAAAGAGGTTGGCGCTGATCATGTTGCACACGATGAGATCGTAGCTCAGCCCGGCCAGGCACTCCACTGGTCCCAGCACGAAGCGGACCTCGGTTTTCCATTCCTGTTGGGCGGCGATCTGCCGTGCCACCCAGATGGCCTGGGGATCGATGTCGACGGCCACGATTCGCCGGGCATTCAGGCGGTCGGCGGCAAGTGCGAGGATTCCCGACCCGGTGCCGACGTCCAGCACCCTCGAGCCGGCCACCTCGAGTCCCTCGAACGAACGGAGGATGAGCCGGGTCGATTCGTGGCTTCCCGTCCCGAACGCCATGCGCGGCTCGATCGCCAATCGAAAAAGCCCTCCGGGCGATGGTGTCGGCCGGTCCGGATGGGGATCGATCCACCAGCAATCTCCAACCTGAAACGAGGTCACGGTCTCGCGGTAGCCCGCCAGCCAATCCTGTTCCTCAACCAGCTCCAGACGGATGTCCCGGGCGCCGTTCGCCGCCAGGATCACGCTCAAGCGATCGGCAGCATGGCGATGCTCGCCGGTCAAAAAAATATCAACGGAAATCCAATCTCTGGGCCCTGCCCGGACTTCGGAACCGAGAACCGGCCAGGAGTCGAGCAGCGTCGCCAGCTCGTCCTCGAAATCGCGTGGAAGGCTGCAACGCAGGCAGTGGTAGGTCATGACTTCAGGTCGCAGGTCGTATCAGAAAGATGGTTAGCCCGCATATCTCACCAGCTTTCTGCTGCAGCTGGAGATGCACCACACCCAGCGGTGTTTGCTCGCCTCGGGGTGCTCTCCCCGCCGACAGCAGCGCAGTGTGGCCGAGGGCTCGCCACCGGGCGAGCCCATCGGACACGCGGTGATGGCGGTGAGACACAAGCGCCGAAGGCGCGCAGTAACGTACTGCAAGTACGCGCTCCGCGCCCCTCAGGTCGAAAACACCACTGGGAACGGCGCCTCGCCACCCTCGCTACGGAACCCGGTGAGATATGCGGGTCATACCTATCCCCTTCGCTCAGGTTTGGGTGGTTTTCGG
>JBGMRN010000075.1:0-4838 GCA_048061535.1 Thermoanaerobaculales bacterium
ATATGTGGATTTGCTCATTTCTATTGACATGATAGTGAGACAGGTACATGCTTGATAAGAAATGCAATCGTCCACGCATTCATTTGCTGCGGTGCCGTTTCGAACACCACCTCCAAGTCAATCACATGTTCGCCAAGAGCCAGCCGACAGCGGCGCCGACTCGGAAGCCGAGATCGGCTCGACGAAGGGGATTTGCATGCCGCAGGTGAAATGGTTCCTCCTCCTTGTAATTCTCGTTCTCGCAGCCGCATCGCCGGCTCTCGCCCAGGAGTGGAGCGGGTCGATCGGCGGCGCGTACTTCTGGCAGGATGTCGACGGTTCGGAGGACAGCTTCCGCACCCAGACCGACCTTCAAGGCGGGTTCGTCCTCGAAGATCTCAACCTTCTCTACCGCGCCGACGAGGGCGCAGTTTCAAAATTCACCTTCGATGCATGGGGGTTCGGTGACGCCAGTCCGACCGAGGCTGCGCGGCTGGGGCTCGAGCTGAACGCGGGCTTTTCTTTCTTTTTCGACTACGACCGCCGTCAGTCCTTCTTCAACCTGGCCGGCAGCGATCTTTCCGACCGTGCCGACAGCTGGGACGTCACCCGCTTCAAGGGCGAGTTGGTCGTCGATGCCTGGCGTCCCGTGCGCATCTCGCTTGTCTACCGCTCGGTGGAGCGCGACGGCGGCGTCACCCGGCCTCACTACGGTCTGAACGAGCTGTACCCCCTGGGGATCGACCTTGAAGAAACCATGACCGAGGCCGCCCTGCGGCTGGAAACCCGCACCCTGCCGGTGAGGATCCAGTTCGAGCAGGCGCTGACGAACTACGAGCGGCGCAATCGCCCGTTTGCAGCAGGGAGCGAGGCGATCGGAGTCCCGGACCCCGATCTTCTCGACGACGTCACTTCGGACGTGGTGGAACAAATCGACGATGTACCGACCACTCGGCTGGTCACGAGCTACAGCAGCCGCGCCTTCGAGGGCGTGATCTCGCTCCTGTGGCGCTCCGCGGATCTCGACGTCAACGGAACCTCTTCCCAGACCTTCCTCGTGGGTGGTGGCGACATCGGCACCATGAGCTTCATCGACAAGGTGCTCGGATCAGCGGCCCAGGACACCTTTTCCGGCGCCCTTTCCTTTGGATTCCGCCTCGGTCGGCGTTGGACCCTGCGGCTGGCCGGCGACTACCGAGACGGCTCGCAGAATTCGAGTCTGACTACTCAGCGGCTGTTGCGGGTGACCAACCCGGACGGCGGTGTGTTCGACTTCGGCGCCACCTTCGACGACAGCGGTGTTTTTGACCTCACCGACAGCTCGACTCGGCTCACCCTCGAGTATAAAACCGACAACTGGAGTCTTTGGGCCGGCGGCGGCGACGGCAGCCGAGAGGTGCGCTGGCGGATCAGCGACGGCGATGATCCGTTTTCGGTCAAGCGCGATGCGACGAGCTACCACTTCGGGACCGCGTGGAACCACAGCGAAGGCCTCAGCCTCAGCCTCGAGTTCGAGCGCGGCGACTTTGAGAAGTACGTCTTCCGCACCAACCCCGAGAGCGTGGACCGCACAACCTTGAAGCTCCGCTCGCGACTTGGACGGGGTTGGCGGCTGGATGTGCACGGTCGTTACGTCACCGCCAAGAACCCGCCCTCCGAGGCCGACCTCGATTACTCGTCCCGCCCCTTCGGCGTCACCTGCTCCTGGTCTTCGGCCGATGGTGGCTCGACCTTCGGCGTCACCTTGGAGCGGTACAATCTCGAAACCGAAACCTCGTTGGTGATGCCCGATGGAGACCCGGGTCTGTCGGTTTACGATCTCGATCTGGAAACCGCGACAGTTTACGGTCACACCAAGTCCGGCATTTTCGGTCTTTCGGGGGCGCTTACCTACCTCACCGACAAGGGAACCAGCTGGCCCGTCGATTCATGGACCGGAAATCTCCGTGTCACCGTGTACGGCGACCACGGACTCGAGTACTCCGCCCTCGCCCAATACTGGTCCTACGACGAGGCCAATGCCAGCCTCGACGATTTTGATGTCCTCCGCTATGGTCTGGCGGTGAACTGGAGATTCGAATGAGGTTCCTCAGACCGCTTGCAGCGGCGGCGTTCGCCTGCCTCGCCCTGATCGCATGGGCGGAAGAACCCGCCACCATGTCCACCTGCGCTGTGTGTCACGAGGATGAAGCCGGCGCCTTCGCCACCGGCGCCCACGGGCGCTCGATGGCAAAGGTGTCAACCGAGGTGGTCGACCGCTCATGTGTCACTTGCCACGGGCCGGCCACCGAGCACCTGGACGACCCGAGCACCGACAACATCCGCCGCCGACCTGAACCGGCGTCCTGTTTGAGCTGCCATCCCGGCCAGCAGGGTCTCCTGGACGTCACCGCCTCAACTCATATCCGCTCCGGGGTGGCCTGCCTCGACTGCCACAGCTCCGGCCACGCCGAGGAGAAAGCCGACCACTTGCTCAAGGCCGCGCCACATGAGCTCTGCGGGGAGTGCCACCGCTCCGAAGCGGGGTCGTTCCAACTGCCCTACGCCCACCGTGACGGTACCCGGCCCTTCGAGTGCACCAACTGCCACTCGTTGCACGGCGACAACCGCATAGGCCGTCTCGCGATGGCCGGCAACGGCGGCGCCTGTCTCGACTGCCACACGGAGAAGGCCGGGCCCTTTGTCTATCCTCACCCGCCACGCACCGTCGACGGCTGTCTCGACTGCCACAGCCCTCACGGCTCGACCAACCCGCGCCTACTCACCCGC
The DNA here is from genome assembly GCA_048061535.1 of Thermoanaerobaculales bacterium. Lineage (GTDB taxonomy): Bacteria > Acidobacteriota > Thermoanaerobaculia > Thermoanaerobaculales > Sulfomarinibacteraceae > Sulfomarinibacter. Next base: position 2,749 of record JBGMRN010000075.1, read on the forward strand.
AACCGGGTTGCGGCCCTGTGCCTCGAGTGTCACGCCGACGTGCCTGCCTTCCATGATGTCAGCCGGCCCCGTTACCAGAATTGCCAAAGTTGCCATGCCGCGGTCCACGGCTCCAACCGCGACCCGCGGCTGATCGAGGAGTGATCAATTGACTCGCACGGAAATACGCCCCGTTTGGGGAAGGAGGATGAGATGAGAAGCCTGACGAGTGTGATGGTTGTCCTGGCGCTCCTACTGATCCCGTCGGCCTGGGCCGACGAACCCGTCCTGCGTGCGAGTCACCGGCCCGGGGCCACCGCGCGCGTTTCGGCGGACTTGCCCGCGGACATGATGGCCACTCTGACCAGCATGTACACTACCAAGGAACTTGAAGAAGGGCTCGCCGTCGTCGGCGACGAGTACTGCATCGCCTGCCACTCGTGGTCGGCGATCACCCACGAGGTGAAGCACCGTCAGGCCCTTCGTGTTCCAATGGGCCAAAACACCCTCATCTCCGGCAAGGGTGTGGTCGCCGACTACGACCAGAACGGGGTCGACGACTTCATGCAAGGCCTTGATTTCAACACCATCAGCTCGGTGTTCGACCAGTACAAGCCGAACGCCCCGATCCTGTCTTACAACACCGATACCGACACCTACTGGATGACTATCGGCGAGCTGACGGTGAAGATCGTGATCACCCAGGGCGGCACCGGCGCCTGGAAGCAGCGCTATCTCACCCAGATCCCGGTGACCGGCACGCCGAGCGGCTGGACGCGGGACAACTACGTGTCGCCGCTTCAGTTCAACGAAAAGACCTTCGAGTGGGTGGCCTACCACCCGGAGCACTGGTGGGACGCTGACAACCAACCGAACTTCGGCGCCCAGCCGGCGGTGCAGGACGTCGCCGCGACCGGCCGCTCCTACTCCAAGCGCTGTATCGGTTGCCACACCACCAACTTCCGCGAAACCATGTCCCAGGATGACAACGGCGAGTGGATCTACCGCCCGTTCCCGGCGTCGCTGGTGCCGCCCGACTACAAGGAGCAGTATCCGGACTACGACCACGACGGCATTCCCGACATCATCAACATCGGCTGCGAGGCATGCCACGGTCCCGGCTCGGCCCATGTCCTCGGCGGCGGCGATCCGGATGAAATCCTGGCGCCGAGCGAGCTTGACACCTTTGCATCGAACGAGATCTGCCAGCAGTGCCACGTGCGCACCGCCTCGGTGCCCAACGGCACCTACGGTTACCCCTACCGCGATGATGTCGGCGAGAATTGGATTCCCGGCCGCACCGAGGCGCCGATGGGCGATTTCTACGAGGAAAAGGCCGGTTGGTGGCCCGACGGCGTGACCTCCAAGAAGCACCACCAGCAGTATGAGGACCTCTACAACTCCTCCAAGCCCACCTTCGTGTTCCACGAGGTCAAGTGCGTCGAGTGCCACAGCCCGCACAAGGGCGGCAAGCACATGGTCGTCACCAAGATCGTCGATGACGGTCTGACCATCCCGACCGAGAATGACAACAACACCCTCTGCCTCGCCTGCCACGCCACTCACGGCGACTTCGAGGAGATCACCAAGGAGCAGGTGGCCGAGTACGAAGAAAACGAGCTGGAGATCGGGGCGATCGTCGCGGCACACAGCAACCACCCCTACGGGCCCGAGCGCTCGATGGGCCTTTCGCGCTGCTCGAAGTGCCACATGCCGAAGACCGCCAAGTCGGCTATCAAGTGGGACATCCACGGTCACACCTACGAGCCGATTGCGCCCGAGAAAACCCTGATGTACCAGGCCGACGGCGGCATGCCGAACTCCTGCGCCGTGAGCTGCCACTCGCTCAAGGTGAACTCCTTCGGTCTCGGGCTCGACCCCGACATCGGTGCATGGGACGACCCCTTCGACGTCGAGCTCGCCGAGGAGCTTGAGGTCTTCTTCGGACCCGGCGGCCTGTGGTGGGACACAGACGAGGAACACTCCATCACCAAGCGCGCTCTCGACAACGCGGCGGTTCCGGGCTCGTACGTACCGCCGACCAATACGGAAGACATCAGCGACTGATCGTCGTTTCCAACCAACTCGCAATCGGGGGCCGAAAGGCCCCC
>JBGMRN010000075.1:4938-13961 GCA_048061535.1 Thermoanaerobaculales bacterium
TGCTATCCTCCGCGCCCGATGACTGATGCGCCCCTCACCATGCTCCGTGTTTTCCGCTTTTGGCTTCCGCTCGCAGCCACCTGGTTGATGATGGCGGTCGAGGGGCCGCTGCTCGCCGCGATCATCGCTCGTCTCCCGGAGCCCACCTACAACCTGGCGGCCTACGGGGTCGCCTTCTCTCTCGCCCTGGTTGCCGAGGCCCCGGTGATCATGATCATGTCGGCAGCCACCGCGCTCGCCCGCGACCGCCTATCCTATCTGCGGCTCCGTAACTTCACCCTCGTGCTGTCCGCGGGCGTCACCATCGTAATGGCCGTCGCGCTGGCGCCCCCCTTCTATGACTGGCTCGCCCGGGATCTCATTGGCCTCCCCGACGAGGTCGCCTCCCGCACCTATATCGCCCTGGTGATCCTGCTCCCGTGGCCCGGAACCATCGGACTCCGACGCCTCTTTCAGGGAGTGCTGATCCGCGCCGGCCTCACTCGCCGGGTCGCCCTCGGAACGGTCATTCGGCTGGCGACCATGACCGCCACGGCGACCCTACTCTTCAGGATGGGCGGGGTGGAAGGGGCGTGGCTGGGAGCGGCGGCGCTCACGGTAGGGGTGAGCTGCGAGGCGATCGCCTGCCGGTTGATGACCCAGGGCGCCCTCCGGCGGTTGTTGGCCACCAACGAAGGGCCCACCGGTGCGACCACGAGCTACCGGGCCCTGTCCCGTTTCTACTACCCTCTCGCTCTCACTGCCTTGCTCAGCCTCGGCATCCACCCGGTAGTGACCTTTTTCATCGGCAACAGCAGGGCCTCACTCGAGTCGTTGGCGGTTCTGCCGGTCGTCGGCGCCCTGGTGTTCATCTTCCGCAGCATCGGGTTGGCCTATCAGGAAGTCGTCATCGCCCTGGTCGGCGAGAACCAAGAGGGCTATGCCGTTTTGCGTCGATTCGCTCTGCTCCTGTCGGTTGCGGTGATCGCGGGTCTCGGCCTGATCGCGTGGACGCCCCTCGCCGGGGTCTGGTTCCACGTCGTCTCCGGCCTGCCGGACGAGCTGGCGCGGTTCGCTCTCGGCCCGACTCAAATCCTCGCAATCATGCCCGGGCTGACCGCACTTCTTTCCTTCCAGCGAGCGATCATGGTCGTTCGAAACTCCACGACCGGAATCACCTGGGCAACCCTCATCGAGGTGATCGGGGTGGTCGCAGTTCTGTGGATCGCCATCGCCCACCTCGATGTGGTCGGTGCGATTGCCGCCGCAGCCGCCCTGCTCCTGGGCCGCATCGGCGCGAATCTTTCCCTCATTCCGGCCCTCAAGGCTTGATATCATCGGCGGTCGCGAAAGGAGTCCGACTATGGAATACCGTTTCCTTGGCAACTCAGGTCTCAAGGTCTCGGCCCTCAGCTTCGGCGCCTGGGTCACCTTCGGTTCACAGATGGATGAAGAGAAAGCCGCCGAGTGCATGCACGCGGCCTTCGAGGCCGGGGTCAACTTCTTCGACAACGCCGAGGTCTACGCCGGTGGTCTTGCCGAGGAGTTGATGGGGAAGATCCTCAAGAAATCAGCATGGAAGCGCTCGGACCTGGTGATTTCCACCAAGATCTTCTGGGGCGGTGAAGGCCCCAACGACCGCGGCCTGTCGCGAAAGCATGTCGTCGAGGGAACCGAGGCGGCTCTCGCCCGCCTCCAGCTCGACTACGTGGACCTCATTTTCTGCCACCGCGCCGACCTCCACACACCGGTCGAGGAGACCGTGCGCGCGATGAACCAGGTCATCTCCGAAGGCAAGGCATTGTACTGGGGAACCAGTGAGTGGCCGGCCACCCGCATTCTCGATGCCTACCACATCGCTCGCCGTGAACGGTTGATCCCGCCCCTCATGGAGCAACCCCAGTACAACCTCTTCCACCGTGACCGCGTCGAACGCGAGTTCGCCCCGCTGTACGAGCTTTTCGGTCTCGGAACCACAATCTGGAGCCCTCTCGCCGGCGGACTGCTCACCGGCAAGTATACGGACGGTATCCCCTCGAGTTCCCGGAGCACCCTCGAAGGCTATGAGTGGTTGCGGACGCGCTACGAGAGTGACGAGGCCGCGGCCAACATCGAGTGCGTGAACCGACTGACTCCCATCGCCGAGGAGCTTGGTTGCACGATGGCTCAGCTCGCTCTCGCCTGGTGCCTCACCAATCCCCGGGTGAGCACGACCATCACCGGCGCCTCGAGCCCAAAACAGGTTCGCGAGAACATGGCGGCGATTGACGTTGTGGAACGCCTCACCCCGGACGTGCTGGAACGCATCGAGGAGATCGTCGGCAACAGATCGAAGGCGGAGCAGGACTGGCGGTAAGACGCGAGTTCGGAATGAGGAATTAGGAATTCGGAATTGTCGGCGCGTTGAGTGATCGAGTGACTTGAGCGTGGCGCCCACGCTTGGGCGGGCTGCTTCGGAGGTGCCTGGCTTCGATTCGCAGCAACTGGCCCGCATATCTCACCAGATTTCGTCGCGAGGGGTGCAAGATGTCGTGCGTGTCAGCGCTCTCGCAAGATTTGGGAGTGAAGTCGTACTTGCGGTACGTCGAACGAGCAAATCGAGAAAGCGCCGACACGCACAGCGCATTGTGCCCCGCAGTAGAAATATGGTGAGTTCCTCGACGACTGCGGCCGTGCCCAGGCCGAACCCGACAAGCCCCTTGCGGTTGACCGCGTCGTGTCGCCGCCGTAGCATGAGGGGTCGAAAACGCAAATCACACAGCTACTTCGATTCAGAGGAAGGAGGCTTGACGTGTTCGTCATGAAATGCAAACAGGTACTTCTCTTGGCGGCGGTGCTCGCGGTTGCGCCCTCGCTCTCGTGGGGGTCGGGTTTCGCCCTCTTCGAGCATGGCAACCGGGCGATGGCCATGGGCGGCGCTTTCACCGCGGTGGCCGACGACCCTTCAGCGCTCTTCTGGAACCCAGCCGGGATGGCCTTCCAGGTCGATGAGGGCATTCAGCTCATGACGGGCGTGACCTTCATCATGACATCGCAGGATTTCGTTGGGGAGGCGCCCTACCCGGGCGAGGGCTACTCCGCCGCTCAGAAGAGCCAGGTTTTCTTCCCGCCCCACTTCTACTTCGCCTACCCGGTGAACGAGCGCCTGGTCTTGAGCGCGGTCGCGATGACCCCGTTCGGCCTCGGCACCTGGTGGGAGGATGACTTCGCAGGCCGATTCATTTCGAAGCGCGCCGACATCAAGCTCATCGACCTCGGCGTGAGCATGGCCTACAAGCTCAGCGACGCCGTCGCGGTGAGCATCGGCGTCGACTACATGATCGGCACCATCGACCTGACCAGGAATATCGGCCTCGTCAACCCGTTCAACCAGCGACTCAGCGACGTCGCCCAGGCGCACCTGTACACCGACGGCCTCGGCAACTCGGACTTCGCCTGGAACGCCAGCCTGCTGTGGAAATTGGGCGGCGGTTTCTCGGTGGGAGGCCTTTATCGCTCCGGTTTCTCGATCAACTACGAGGGCTTCGGCTCATTCACTCAGTTCGGCACCGGCTACCCGGAGTTTGACGCGGTGGTGGGATCCCTGATTCCCTTTGACCACAATGTGCCGATCACGACGGCCATCGACTTCCCGGATTTCTGGAGCCTCGGCCTCGCGTGGAGCAACGAGAAGTGGACCTTCTCCGGCCAGATCGGTTCGATGGGCTGGAGCTCGTTCGACGAGCTTCCGCTGATCTTCCCGGAGAACCCCGAATTCAGCACCACGGTCCGGGAGGACTACACGGATGCGGACCAGTACCGCTTGGGCCTCGAGTACCGTGCCACCGAACGCTGGGCCTTTCAGCTCGGCTACCTCTTCGACGAGACAGGCCAGCCGGTCGAATCGATGTCGCCCCTGCTCGGTGACGGCGACCGCGACGGCTACTCGGCCGGCATCAGCTGGATCTCGGATTGGCTTCGGATCGACCTCGGCTACATGTACCTCTCGCTTGAGACACGGTCCACCAGCGGCAACTCGTTCGACGGGTATAACGGAACCTATTCCGGCGACGCTCACCTCGCCGGCGCAACCTTCACCTTCAACTTTTAGAAAGGAGGACGCCAATGAAAAAGACAGCTTTCGTTTTTTGCCTGATGGCGTTCCTCGCGGCGGCGCCCGCGATGGCGCAGGTCGATTTCAGCCGCTATGTCGCGCTGGGGGACAGCCTCACCGCTGGCTTCGCCTCCGGTGCTCTGATGGACTTTTACCAGGAGCGTTCCTATCCCGCCGTGCTCGCCGCCCAGGCCGGCGTCTCAGACTTCGAGCTGCCCCTGGTCTCCGAGCCCGGTCTGCCGCCGATCCTCGAGCTCCAGCACCTGGTGCCATTCCCAGTCATCGTGCCGGTCGGTCCCGATCCGGGATTCCCTCTCAATGCCGAGCTGGCCCGGCCTTACAACAACCTGGGTGTGCCGGGCGCAAATCTCTACGACCTGCTTTTTTCGACCGGTGACATTTACAATCTTCTCGCCGGCAACACCGACAACGTGATGCACGACTTGATCCTGCGCGACGGCATCCACACCGCCCTCGAGCAGGCGATCGGTCTGCAACCGACCTTCGTCACAGTGTGGATCGGCAACAACGACATCCTGCCGGCCTGGGCCGCCGCCACCCCCATCGAGGGAGTGACAATGACCCCGGTGGAGACGTTCCAACAGCTTTATCAAAATGCCATCGGGGCGTTGGTAACCAACACCTCGGCTGATATCGTGCTCTTGAACCTCCCCTACGGCACCAAGATCCCCTTCACGACCACGGTACCGCCCTTCGTCAACATACCCGGCCTCGGCCTCACCCCGCTGATGGGCACCAACGGCCCGCTCAGCCCGGACTCACTGGTGACCCTGCCCGCGGCCTCCCTCATCGCGATTGGCTTCGGCCTTCCGGGTGGCCCGCCGCTGCCCGAGGACCTCAATCTCATTACCGGCGAGCCCGGCTTCGTGCTGCGCCCGGAGGAAATCAAGACCATTGAGGACCGGTTCGACGCGTATAACCTGGTCATCTCCCAGACCGCCGCCGCCTTTGGGCTGCCTGTTCTCGACGTCAACGCCCAGTTCGAAAATATCGCCGAAGGCGACCCCTGGGTGCTTGGCGGCATCGACCTTTCGGCTGACTTCCTGATCGGCGGCCTCTTCTCCTATGACGGCATTCATGGGCAACATATCGGGTATGCGATGATCGCGTCCAACCTCATCGACCTCATCAACCGTGAGTTCGGCGCCAGCATCCCGCAGGTCAATATGAATGCGGTGCTGCACGAGGGCGATTGGCAGACGGCCGGAGTTTCTCCCGCCGAAGTCAAGAACGTGGTCCTCTCGCCCGAAGGGTTCAAGCAGCTCCTCGAGGTGCTCGCACCGAATCTCAAGCAAGGACCGACGGTGCGTCGACCCGAGGTTCACCGGCCGAGCTCCGGCGATCTCGACGTTCGGCGGAAACCGGCAATGATGCCGTAGACATCGACATCTTTCATCTCTTGGCCCGGGCTCACGCCCAGGCTTTTTTCTTCCAGCGCGATGGGAGCGGCGCACCGGCGCAATTGAAACGGTGCCAGGCCGAAGCCAGGCACCGTTACCGTCAATGCAGCCAGCGATCCTTGTCCGCTCCACCATCGATCACGTCGAAGCGCCGCTTCCGCTTGAGGCGTTCGAGCCGGCGCTCGAGCACGATACGTTCGGCGCGTTTCCGCCAGTCGCGCAAAACCCGGCGCGGCCCTCCCGGCTGGAGTCCGCTGTAGGTCAGAAAGACCGCCGTGCAGACGCCGCAGAATCCTGCGAAATCGTGACTTTCGAGAAAACCGATGAACGCGAAGAGGACCTCAAGCCAGAGAAACCACCGGGCGCGGATCGGGAGCACGAAGAAGAGCAGGATCGTCGCGTTCCCCCACAGGGTTGCAAAGGCAGCGATGAAGATCGCGATCAAGATGCGCTGACCCTGCATGAGCTGGAACGCTCCATAGCCGTCGATCCCGAACCCCGTTAACGCGAACACGAACTGAATGGCGACCGCCACCAAGGCCGCGCCGACAGCGCCCCGCAGGATCAGGTGCCAGAATCGCTGCCGCCCCAGGCGCCAGTAAACATCTCGCCCGAACCAGAACAGGATCAACAACTCAAACAGGAACCAAAGACCGGAGGTGGCGGCACCGACGAAGGGGTAGGTGACGATCTGCCACACGAACCCGCGGAAAATTTCCGGTGACAGCCTGAGGAGGGCGGGAATGATGGCGGTGCCGGCGAAAAACTGAAGCGAAAAGGTTGTGAAAAGTACTCCCAAAATAGCGACAAGGTCCTGCGGAGGCGGCGCCCCGCCGGCCAAACCGCCGAAGCCACCGCCGCGCCCGGATGAGGTCTTGTAGATCACTCTGTCAACCCTCCTCGGGCATGGTAGCACCGGTGCCTGGCGCCGGTGTCCGGCGTCATGCCGGCGGCTTTCCCATGGCGCTCCTCTGTGAGGGAATATGAGTAACACCTGCTCAGGTTCCCATTGACGCCGCCCGTCCGTTCCGGGTCGTTGGTCTTGACCCAGACGCCGGCGGGCATCATCTTGGCTCCAGGAGGAACGCCATGTCCGACCTGATCGCGATGCCAGTGATCCCCCTCCGCGAGGCCGTTCTTTTCCCTCAGGTGACATCGCCGATCGCGGCCGGTCGCCCCGGGACCCTGCGCGCCATTGAGGCCTCCCTCCGCTCCGATAGTAAGCAGATCTTCGTTGTCTCGCAGCGCGAAAACGTCGAGGAGGTCACCCCAGAGATTCTCTACCGCATGGGCACCGTGGCCACTATCGGCCCGGTCCAGCGCGGACCCTCCGGAATGCGGCTGCTGCTCAACGGCAGCTACCGGGCGGTCGCGATTCGGTACAACGAGCACGACGACTACCTGATTGCGGAGATCCGCGAGGCCGAGGAACTGCCGCCCATCGACGCGGAGGCGCCGACCTTTACGGCCCTCTATCGGGAGACCCGGGAACGCGCGGCCGAGCTCGGCCGCCGCGCCGGCATGCCCAAGGAAGCGGTGCAGCAGTTCCTGGCCGAAACCACCGAACCAGGACGCTTCGCCGACCTGGTGGCAGGTCACCTCGACCTCAAGCCCGCCGATGCCCAGAATCTGCTCGAACTACTTTCGGTGGACGAACGACTGCGGTCGGTGCTGGTCCACACCCAACGCCAGATCGCGGTCCTCGACGCCCAGGAGGACATCAAGTCCCAGGTCCAGGAAGAGCTTGGTGACCGTCAGCGGGAGATGTTCCTGCGCCAGCAAATGAAGGCAATCCAGAAGGAGCTCGGCGAGGATGGCGGCCGCGAGGACCTCGAGGAGCTGCGCGAGAAACTCGAGACCCTCGACCTGCCCGAGTCCGCCCGCAAGGAGGTCGAACGCGAGCTCAACCGGCTCGAACGCATGGGTCCGGAGGGGATGGAGTCGCAGGTGATCCGCACCTACCTCGAAACGATCTGCGAGCTGCCGTGGTCAGAGCGCTCCGAGGAACGGCTTGACGTCCAGGCGGCGTCCGACATCCTCGAGGAGGACCACTACGCCCTCGGAGACGTCAAGGATCGCATCCTCGAGTTCCTGTCCGTGCGCATTCTCAGAGACCGGCTCAAAATGGAGAAGAAGGGCAAGGCCGAACCGACCGAGGCGGCTGGAACGGAACAGAAATCAGCCGGTGAGGCCTCCGGCCCCGGCGCGAAGCCCACCGTCGGGCGAAACCCAATTCTCCTCTTTGCCGGGCCTCCAGGAGTCGGCAAGACCTCGGTCGCACAGTCGATCGCCCGCGCCATGGGTCGCGAGTACGTGCGCATCTCTCTCGGTGGTGTCCGCGACGAGGCCGACATTCGTGGTCATCGCCGGACCTACGTCGGTGCGATGCCCGGCAGGATCATCCAGGGCATGAAGCAGGCCGGCACGAAGAACCCGGTCTTCCTCCTCGACGAGGTCGACAAGCTCGGGGCCTCCTACCAGGGGGACCCCAGCGCGGCGCTGCTTGAGGTGCTCGACCCGGCCCAGAATGACAGCTTCACCGACCATTACATGGGCATCCCCTTCGACCTCAGCGAGGTGCAGTTTATCTGTACCGCCAACTACCTTCAGAACATCCCCGGACCGCTCCAGGACCGAATGGAGGTGGTGGAGTTCGCCGGCTACACCGAAGCCGAGAAACTCGAGATCGCCAAGCGCTATCTCATCCCGCGTCAAATCAAACAGGCCGGGCTCACCGACGAGCAAATCGCCCTCGCCGATGACGCCGTGCACGAGGTCGTCAGTCGCCACACGCGCGAGTCCGGAGTCCGGCAGCTCGAACGCGAGCTCGGCCGGCTGGCGCGCAAGGTCGCCCGCAAGATTGCCGCCGACGAGGTACAGGAGATTGCGATCGACGCCGATGAGGTAGCCGAGCTTCTCGGCCGACCCAAGGTCCACCCCGAGCACGCCGCCGAGACCGACCAGGTCGGCGTCGCCACCGGAATGTACTACACGCCGGTGGGCGGCGACATCATGTTCGTCGAAGCCTCACCGATGCCGGGCAAGGGCGAGCTCGTACTCACCGGTCAGCTCGGCGACGTCATGAAAGAATCGGCCCGCGCCGCCTGGACCTATGCCCGCGCCCATGCCGAGGAGCTCTTCATCAACGAAGAAGCCTTCAAGCAGGATGTCCACATCCACGTTCCCGCCGGAGCGATTCCCAAGGACGGTCCCTCCGCCGGCGTGACCATGGCCACTGCGCTGGTCTCCGCACTCTCCGGACGGCCGGCGCGCAACGACGTGGCGATGACCGGCGAGCTCACCCTCTCTGGTCGCGTGCTGCCCATCGGCGGGGTCAAGGAGAAGGTTCTCGGCGCCGTCCGCGCCGGCATTGCCATCGTGGTCCTGCCGAGGGTCAACGAGGCCGACCTCGAGGACCTGCCGCAAGAGATCCGCGATGGCCTGGAGATTCACCTGGTCGACGAGCTCGGTGAAGCCCTGGCCCGCACCCTGCGCGGTGGCGAGTTCCGCGAAGGACGGCTGCAGTTCGC
>JBGMRN010000076.1:0-11199 GCA_048061535.1 Thermoanaerobaculales bacterium
ACGCATGGGCTGGTCTTATAGCGGATGAACGGGTTGTCGGCCCATTGAACCCCCTAAAGCGAGGAAGTGAGGCCCGGAAGCGCGAATAACCCTAACCTCCTAACCCCCTAACCTCCTCGGACCAATCAAGAGCGCGGCCGTGGCGCCGAGCAGCGCGACTGCAGCGAGAACCGCCCATGGGGTCGTCCAGCCGCCGATCGCATCGCGTAAGGCGCCCGCGGCGGCCGGCCCGGCAAGGGTCCCGAGGTTGGAAAACGCGGTGATGAAGCCGAAGGCGAATCCGACGCGAGCAGCCGGCACCAGTCGTCCCGGTAGTGAGTAGGTGGCTGTGGGAACGGTGGCGGCGGTGAGGCCAATGAGGAGCATCGCAGGAACCGGAGCGAGACAGCCCGTCGCCATCAGACCAAGGACGACGGCGAGAAGCAGCTCCCCGCCAACTACCCAACGCACGGCGTGGCCCCAACGATCTATGAATATTCCGACCACCGGGTTGAGGAGGAGCGACACCCAGGTGACGAGGGTTACCGTGAGCAGTGCCTGCGGCCCGCCGCCGGCCCACTCGGGCGCAAAGGTGAAGACCGAGGCGAAGGCGGCGAAGAAGAGCATCCACGAGACCGCCAGAGCCGTCAGTGGTCCGGTGACCCGGCCCCCGACCGCCGCCTCCTCCGATGGTGCGGCGCCTCCGAGCCTTCCGGGTACCGCCAAGTTGTGCAGCGGAATCGCCAACAGGACGAGCGCCGCCAAGACCAGCAGCTCGCCACGCCAGCCAAGGGCGACAACGAGGCGGGGGTGAAAACTGAACATGACGATCATGCCCGCGGGGTAGGTCGCGTTGAAGATCCCCATCGCCAGGGCGAGCTCCCGGCCGGCGAATGCCGCGGTGATGAGTCGGGCGAGCAGCAGGTTGATCACCAGCGCGCCGATGCCGAAGAGGAGCCGGCCGGTGAGAAGAACGGCGTAGCTCGGGGCGAGAGCGAAGAGGACGGCCCCGATCACCATCAGCGCGAGTCCGCCGTTGCCGGTGGCGCGGGCCGGCCAGCGGTCAATCGCCGCACCCAGGGGTATCGAGAGAAAGATGGCCGGCGCCGCGATGGCGCCCATCAGGATGCCGATTTCGAGATGGCTGAGGGAGAAGCGTCTAGCGAGCTCGGGCACCAACGGCGGCACCGCGAAGAAGGTCACCGCGACCGCGAAGAAGCTCAACAGAGCAGACAGCAGTATCAGCCAGCGGCGCCGGGAGAGGTCAGGTGTGGGTTCCATTTGGGAATCATACCGGTACCTGGGCCTGTGTCCGTGCCCGTGTCCGATGGTCGGCAGGGCGCTTCCGATTTCGGCGTGGACTTTCTGTCGTCGCGCTTCCCGAGAGGATCCCAGGCACGCCGATGCGACGACGAGGACCTCGTCACATCGGGATGCCAGGCACCTCCGCGGAAGCGTGCGTTTCAGAGCTCTCCGGGTTTGCGCTTCCGGTAGGTGATGCGACCTTCTGTCGTCGCGCGTGGGCGCGGGCAACATTGCTTCGAGCCACGCAAACGCTCCCGCGCGTCGATATCGAAAAACATAAAACCAAAGAACTACAAACTTTGCGATGCGTGTCCGTCCGGTGATCGCGTCGAAAAACCAGAATTCCGAATTCCGAATTCGGAATTCTCAATTGTCACTTGACGGTCTAAAACAATTGTTTTATATTTCCGTTTGAAACATCGGTTGGGAGATGCGATGGAGCAAGATTCAACCCCAAACGGAGACCGGCACGGCGGCAAGGAGACCTGCGAGCGGCTTCTCGCCGCAGCGGTACGATTGTTTGCCGAACGCGGGTTTGAAGCCACCTCGGTGCGCGACATCACCACCCTGGCGGATTGCAACGTGGCCGCCGTCAATTACCATTTCGGGACCAAGGAAAACCTCTACCTGGAGGCTTTTCGGAGCATACTCGGCGAGTTGCGCGACCGCCGCGTCGATGCGATTCGCCGCGATATGGCGGCCGGCGACCAGATGACTCTCGAAGGGTTCCTGGAGTCGTTCGCGAACGCGTTCATGGAACCTCTGGTGGATGGCGGCCGCGGGGAGCTGTTCATGGCATTCGTCTCCCGCGAGCTGCTCGATTCACATCTGCCCGGGGAGGTCTTCACCAACGAGTTCTTCCGTCCGCTTGTCGAGGTCTCGACCGAGGCCATGCAGCGGGTCGGTCCGCCGATGGATCCGCAGACTGTGCGCCTCTGTCTGATGTCGGTCGTTGGCCAACTCCTGCACGTCCTGAAGGCGGGAAAGATCTTTCTCAAGTTCCAACATCCGGAGGCGGAGATCGGTATGACGGAAATCATTCGGCACATCGTGCGGTTTTCCGCGGGCGGGATTCGGGAATTCGCGGCGGACGGGGACAAGCGGAACAGCGCGCCCCTGGTCGCGGAAGGGAGTCGGTGATGCGCGCAGTCGGCTGCCGCGGCAGGCGGATCGTCGGAAAAATATGGGCGGTCGGTCTTGCGCCGGCCATGGTGGCGCTTCTGGCGGCCGGCTGCACCCTCGGTCCGGAACCCGAGCGACCGGCCACTGCCGCCGACGAGGCTGCGGCCTTCGCGCACGCGGCTGATCGCGACCCGGCGGCGGCGCCCGAGGTCTCGCCGTGGTGGCGCAGTTTCGGGGACCAGACGACGACCGACCTGGTGGAGCTGGCTCTGGACAACAACACCGACTTGCAGGCTGCGGCGGCGCGGGTGTTGGAGGTCGAGGCGAGCTTCCGCCGGGCCGGAGGCGCCCGTCTTCCGCAGGTCGGCTACGGGGCCGGCGCGCAGCGGCAGAAAATGTCCTTTGTGCTGCCGGGCGTGGGACGGCGGAAGATCTTTTCCACAACCTACTCCTACGATTTCAACGTCTCCTGGCAGGCCGATCTCTTCGGGCGTCTCAAGCGGACGCAGCAGGGGATGTGGGCGAGTCTGCTCTCGGAGGAGGCTGCGCAGGAGGCGGTGGTGCACACGGTGGTGGCGTTGGTGGTACGTTCGCGTGTCCAGATTTCCGTTCTTGAGCGCGCGGTCGCCATCACCCGCGAGATCACGACCAGTTGGGAGTCCACTCTCAAGACCGTTGAACGACGGTATCGGACCGGGCTCGCCGACGCGGTCGGCCTCCATCTCGCGCGCGAGAACCTGGCCTCCGCCCAGGCGGCCGGCGTGCTCATCGAAGGCCAGCTCGAGCAGGCGCGGCTGGCGCTGGACGTACTCGTCGGTCGCCGGCCGGGGAGCGGAGAGGATCTGCCCGCAACGCTGGCTGAGCTACCGCTGCTGGAACCCGTGCCCCTGGGTCTGCCGGCGGAGCTTCTCGACCGCCGGCCGGATCTGCGTCAGGCAGAGATGCGCCTGGCGGCGGCCACCTTCGGAGTCGGCGCCGCGCTCGCCAATCTCTACCCGGACCTCAGCCTGACCGGCGTGATAGGCGTCAGGTCGGATACGTTGTCGGATATCACGTCGATTGACACGCTGGTTTACAACGCGGTGGCGAACCTGGTGGGCCCGCTGTTCACCGGAGGTCAACGTCGCGCCGACGTCGCGGCTGCGCGGGCGAGGACTGATCAGGCGGTGGCGACGTATGCCGGAGCGGTGCTGGTGGCTCTGCGCGAGGTCGAGGATGCCCTGGTGCTCGAGAAGATGTCAGGCCGAAACCTCGATTTCACTCGCGAACGCGTGTCCGAGGCGCGAGCCGCGGACCGACTGGCAAAGCAGCGCTACCAGCGCGGGGTCGATTCGCTGCTCAAGGTCCTCGAGGCCGAACGCCGCCTACGTCTCGCCGAGCAGGCGTGGATCACGGCGACGGCGGATGTCTGGAACGCCCGCATCGACCTCTTCCTCGCCCTCGGCGGAGACTGGGGCACCGCCCTTCCCGATGGCGAACCGACCGCGACCGAAACCGCCGCGGTGAAGCGATCCCGACCGGGGTCAGACAATCCGAAATCCGGCATCCGCCTTCGTCTTTCGGACTCCTCCGCGACAAGTCCAAAGCCCCCTTCATTCAATCGGCGCGCCCAGACGCGGGCGAAACGCTGCAATTCCCCCGGTTGCCTCCCCGCGCCGACAATTCCGAATTCCGAATTCCGAATTCCGAATTCAACAGAGGTGTCCTGATGTCTTCCAAAACCCTCAAGCTCGTTCTCCCCGTCGTCGTTTTGGCTGCCGGGGTTGCCGGCGCGGTGCTCCTCGCCTCTTCGCGCAAGGCGCCGCCGCGGGTGGAACGCGCGGCCCCGGGCCCGCTGGTGGAGATTGTCGAGGCGGTGAAGACCGACGTCCCCGTGGTCGTCGAGGGACACGGCGAGGTGGTCGCGAAGATCGCCGTCGATGTGGTCCCGCAGGTCGCGGGTCGGGTGGTAACGGTGAGCCCGTCGATGGTCGCGGGAGGCTTTTTTAAGGCCGGCCAGATCCTCTTCGTGATCGAACCCCGCGATTTCGAGCTCGGAGTCGAGCGTGCCCGGGCGGCGGTGGCGCGGGCCGAGGTCCAGCTCGAACGCGAGCTGGCAGAGGCCGAGGTGGCGCGTGAGGAGTGGGACGAGCTCCACCCGGATGAGGCGCCGTCCTCGGGTCTCGTGGTGCGCGAGCCGCAGGTGCGGCAGGCGCAGGCCGAGGTCGAGGCGGCGAAGGCCGACCTTTCGGTGGCTCGATTGAACCTCGAACGCACGCGCGTGTCGCTGCCCTTCGACGGCGTGGTGGTCAGCGAGAGCGTGGATCCCGGCCAGTTCGTGACCACCGGCAAGGTCCTGGCGACGGTCTACGGCACTGACGCGGTGGAGGTCCGGGTGCCTCTCGAGAGCAAGGAGCTGGTGTGGTTCACCGTCCCGACCCGGAACGGTGAACCGGAGCCCCGGGCCGAGGTCGGCGCCTCCGTCGGAGGCCGGACGTATACTTGGGAGGGCCGGGTGGTGCGGATGGAGGCGCAGCTCGACGCCACCTCGCGCATGGCACACGTGGTTGTCGAGGTGCCTCGCCCGTTCGAACCATCGGGGGACAGGCCGCCGCTGATGCCCAATGCCTTTGTCGATGTACGCATCTTCGGCAGGATGCTCGAGAGCGTTGTGCCCCTCCCACGCCACGTTCTGCGTGAGGGTGGCGGTCTGTGGGTCTTCGAAGGCGGCAGACTGCATGTTCGTGAGGTGGAGGTGGCCCGCACCGATCGTGACCGCGTTTTCGTGTCCGCCGGTTTAGAAACCGGGGAGGAGGTGATCGTCAGCTCTCTGGATGCGATTACCGACGGCATGGTCGTCCGCATCGCCGCCGACCGAGAGAACCTGACCGACGGAGCTATCTCGAACGCTCCACCAAAGGTCTCAGCCCTAATCGAATCAAAGCATCCGCCGAAGGCGGACGCGACCGATTCGACCGCAATTCGCGAAGTCGAATTGCTATGAAGGACAGCCGAAGCGGCCCTTTGGCATGGTTCGCGGGCCACCATGTGGCCTCGAACCTGCTGATGATTTTCGTGCTCGTATCGGGCGCTCTGTCGCTGTTGAGCATGAAGATCGAGGTCTTCCCCGAGCTCGACACAGATATGGTGACCGTTGCCGTCCCCTATCTCGGCGCCTCACCCGCCGAGACCGAGGAAGGGGTGTGCATCAGGGTCGAGGAGGCTATTGCCTCGGTCGAGGGAATCAAGCGCATTCGATCGGTGGCTGCCGAGGGACTCGGTACGGTGATCGCCGAGCTCGAGGAAGATGCCGACGATCGCAGGGTTCTGGACGACATCAAGGCGGCGGTGGACAGGATCGTGACCTTTCCGGTGGAGACCGAGAAACCGGTGGTGGCAGAGGGCGACACCCGGCGCCGTGTGATCACGGTCGTGCTCTCCGGAGAGGCCTCGGAGAAGACCCTCAAGGCGCTCGCCGAGCGGGTGCGGGACGACCTCACCGCGCTCGACGAGATTTCCCAGGCCGAGGTGACCGGGATTCGCCGCTACGAGATCTCGATCGAGGTTTCGGAGGAGGCGTTGCGCCGGCACGGCCTCAGCTTGAGTCAGGTGGCCGGTGCGGTGCGCGCCGCATCGCTGGATCTGCCCGGCGGTTCGGTGAAGACCGATGGGGGAGAGATCCTGTTTCGCACCAAGGGGCAGCGGTACCACGGTAGTGAATTCGAGGACATCGTGGTGATCACCCATGCCGACGGCACGCGGGTCCTGCTCGGCGACCTGGCGACGGTGGTGGACGGTTTCGAGGACTCGGACACAGCCTCGCGCTTCGACGGCAAACCCGCGGGCCTGGTCCAGGTCTACCGGGTTGGGGATGAGGGCGCCATTCAGGTGGCCGACGCGGTCAAGTCCTATACCGAAAGGCTGGCGCCGGCGCTGCCGGAAGGGGTGACGGTGGCGACGTGGGACGACGACTCGATCATCCTGCGCCAGCGCATCGGCCTGCTCCTGCGCAATGCCAGGCTCGGCCTGATCCTGGTCTTTCTCTGCCTCGCCCTCTTCCTCGATCTCAGGCTCGCCTTCTGGACCACGATGGGGATTCCCATCTCCTTCCTGGGCGGACTGTGGCTGATCCCTCATTTCGGCGTGTCAATCAACATGATCTCGCTCTTCGCCTTCATTGTCTCTCTCGGCATCGTGGTCGACGACGCCATCGTGGTCGGCGAGAACGTTTATGCGAACCTGCAGCAGGGCATGAAACCTCTGGACGCGGCGATCTGCGGCGTTCGCGAGATGGCGATTCCCGTGACCTTCGCCGTCCTGACCACCGTCGCGGCGTTTCTGCCCCTGCTCTACGTCTCCGGTTTGATGGGCAAGATCATGGGCCAGATCCCGCTGGTGGTGATCGCCGTGTTGATGGTTTCGCTGATGGAGGCGTTGATTATTCTCCCGGCCCATCTCGCGGGCTCTGGAGGAGGCTTGATGGAGCGCCTGCTGAGGCCGTTGCGTCCGGCGTTCGCCGCCATCGAGCGTGTGCAGGCGGCGGTACAGAGAGGGCTCGACTGGGTGATCCGGGTTCCCTACAAGCGAACCCTCGAAGTGGCGCTGCAGTGGCGCTATCTGACGATTGCGGCGGCGGTCGCGATGTTGATGATGGTCTTGGGTGTGGTCGGCGGCGGTTTCATCAAGTTCACGCTCATGCCCAAGGTGGATTCCGACAATATGGTTGCCAAGCTGACGATGCCCCAGGGCACGCCGGTGCGCCAGACCGCGGCAATCCTCGCCCGCATCGATGCGGCGGCCTTCGAGGTGGCGCGAGAGGTGGACGCGCAGTCGCCGGAGGGTGCGCCCTCTGTCCTGAGGCACGTGGCGAGCACCGTGGGAGAACAGCCCAGTGCCGGTGGTCACGGTCCCTCGGCCAACAACCTCTCGACCTCGGGTGCAGCCTCCCATCTTGGGGAGGTCAACGTCGAACTGCTGGGAGCTGAGGACAGAACCGCCTCGTCAGCGGCGCTTGCCAACCGCTGGCGGAAGCTGGTGGGAGAGGTCCCGGGGGCGGTTTCCCTCACCTTCTCCGCCTCCAGGTTCACCGCCGGCGATGCGGTGAGCGTTCAGCTCGCCCATCGCGATTTTCCGACCCTGCTCAAGGCGGTTGAACGACTGGAGTCGGCCGTCTCCGAGTACCCCGGCGTGGGAGATATCGCGAACTCCTTCGTACCGGGGAAGCGCGAGCTCAACCTCGGTCTCACCGCCGAGGGTCGCAGCCTCGGGTTGAGTCTCGCCGATCTCGCCCGGCAGGTTCGGCAGGGATTTTACGGTGAGGAGGTGCAGCGGATCCAACGGGGGCGCGACGACATTCGGGTGATGGTTCGCTACCCGGCGAGCGAGCGTCGCAGCCTCGGGGACATCGAAGCGATGCGGATTCGGCTTCCCGACGGGTCCGGGGTCCCCTTCTCGACCGTTGCGACGGTGGACGAGGGGAGGGGGTACGCGGTTATCAACCGGGCCGATCGCCGGCGGGTGGTGACTGTCACAGCCGACGTGGACAGCGCGGTGGCGAACGCGAACGAGATCAACATGGATCTGAAGCGTGGCGTCTTGCCGCAGTTGATGCACGATTTCCCCGGTCTGACCTTCGACTTCGAGGGCGAGCAACGGGCGCAGCGGGAGTCGCTGGGGAGTCTGCGAGTGAACTTCGTGATCGCCCAGCTCGCGATTTTCGCGCTGCTCGCGATCCCTTTCCGCAGTTACAGCCAGCCCTTGATCGTGATGAGTGCA
Organism: Thermoanaerobaculales bacterium; assembly: GCA_048061535.1. Taxonomy (GTDB): domain Bacteria; phylum Acidobacteriota; class Thermoanaerobaculia; order Thermoanaerobaculales; family Sulfomarinibacteraceae; genus Sulfomarinibacter. The sequence continues at coordinate 8,161 of JBGMRN010000076.1, forward strand.
ATTCCGTTCGGACTGATCGGCGCGGTGCTCGGTCACATCCTCATGGGCCTCAACCTGTCGATGCTCTCGCTCTTCGGGATGGTGGCGCTGACCGGCGTCGTGGTCAACGATTCGCTGATCATGATCGACCTCATCAACCGCGAGCGGGGCGAGGGCATAGCGGTGGATCAGGCCATCCGCGATGCCGGCTCGCGCCGCTTCCGCCCGATCCTGCTCACCACCCTCACGACCTTTCTCGGGCTGTCGCCGATGATCTTCGAGAACAGTATGCAGGCGCAGTTTCTCATACCGATGGCGGTGAGCCTGGGCTTCGGAGTGATGTTCGCCACCGGGATCACCCTGATCCTGGTTCCCACCGAGTACCGGATTCTGGAGGACGTCAAGATGTGGTTCAGCGGCGACCCCGAATCCGTTCGCCTCAGTCGCCAGGTCAAGGAGATCTAGTCCGTTTTTTCTGAATGCCGGCTCGCGGTATAATGTATTGTCCGGGATATCATTCGGGAGGGCTTCCCCGCTCCGAGGAGGTCGGCGTGCGGCAGGCGAAAGAGGTCGTTGAGGAGTTTCGGCTCGAGAAGGTGCTGAGCACCTCGCCGTGGAGTACGGTGTTTCTGGCCCGCGATCGGGGTGACGGCAGCAAGGTCGTGATCAAGCTTGTGGCCTGCGGCGGCCCGGTGGCGAGAGAGAACGAGATCGAACGTTTTCATCGCGTCGTCGAGGCGGCGCAGGCCCTCCCCGGATCCTCCCTGGCGCGGATCCACGAGTTCGGCATCACTCCTGATCTGAGTGCCTACCTGGTGATGGATCCGGTCGAAGGGACCGATCTCGCATCGTGGCGGGTGCCATCACCGGAACAAGCGGTCAACCTGCTCCTGCTCATTCTCGGGTCGCTCGAGGTCCTCCAGAGCGCGGGTGTCTCCCACCTCAACCTGAGCATCGACAACATCTTCGTGACAGGCACTGAGAAAGTGGAGCGGATTCACCTTCTCGGCTTTGGGACTTCCGCATTTCTGGCCTTCGTGACCGGGGGGGTCTGGCCTGATGCCGAGGCTGTGGAGGTTCCGCCGGAGTTGCGGGTGGGAGATGCGACCGTCCTCGCGGAGGGCTGGCGCGGTGATCTGTTCTCTCTCGCCGTGATCGCATGCCGGCTCCTCGAGGCGGAGACGGAGGAGATAGGGAGCGCCGACCCGAAGGTCGTACTGAAGGCGGAGGTCGTGGACCGCCTGGGCGAGGCGGAGCTCTTGACCTCCGTGCTTGCACGTGCGCTGCGGCGGGATCCGGCCGCGCGCGCGGCCTCGCTTGCTGAAGTGCGTGACGCCCTGATCCTCGCCCTCCCCGCCCCGAATGGAGCGGTCGAGGAAGAGTCGCCGCAGGACGTTGAGCCGGCGATGACGAAGACGGTCCATATTCCTGTGGCGGAGATCCTCGCGGGTGAAATCGACACCGAGGCCACGACGGTCCTGCCGTCGCCGGTCTTCAATCCCGCCCACACAGATCCGGTACCCGAAACGGCTCTCGTCCCGGACGTCCCGCCTGAAGTCCCGGCTGAGGAACCCGCCGGGACGCCGCCGGTAGGGCACGGCGTTGGCGAAACCGCGGCGTTCGAGAGTCCACCGATTCCGGAGCCCAGCCCCGAGCCTATTCCCGTCCCCGAGGCCCTCCCCAAACCGGCGCCGGTGGCCACACCCGCAGAAGTGGATCCGGGAGGAGGCGGGAGACCTGCCCGTTGGCCGGTCGGTGTCCTGGCGGCGGCGGCGGTGGTGGCGGTGGTGATGCTCGGGATCGTGACCATGGTGTTGCAGCGACCGGAGCGCGAAGCTCCTCCCGAACCGGTGATCGTGAAGCTTGAGCCGACCCCGACCGCCGTGCCGACGGTCCCGGTGGAAATACTGCCGGAGGTTGATGCCCGTTTGGAAGCGGCGCAGCTGATGTTGTTGGACGGAAATCTGGAGGCGGCCAGGGAGGCCCTGCAGGATTTCGGCCGGGACGAGATCGATGCCTTATCCGACGAAGAACGCGAGATCTATGACGAGATCACTGGGGTTGCTGAAGGGGCTGATATGGAGCTGGCGATCCGCGATTTGCGCGGAGGGCTCGAAGTGGGAAGTGTGCGTATGTTGCGCAGAGGCGTGGCGGGAATGTCGGTCATGCCGCGCTCAGAGATCTCGGCCGAACCGGGACTCGAGCGCGATCTGGCCCGGGCGCGACAAGCTTTGCGCACCCACGCCGATCTGTGGGATGCCAAGAAGAACGGAGATCACTGGAGGGTGATCGAGGCTGCTGCGAAGATGGCCGCTATCCTCCCCGACTACAGCGGCGCATACCAGCTTCGCGACGAGGCGGCAGCCGCCTTGGCGGCCGAAGCCGAGCCCGTCATCGAGGAGGGCAACTACGAGAAGGCCATCACCATGCTCGAACGGCTGCAGAGCGCCTGGCCCGCGAGTCCGGGCGTGGCTGAGCGCATCGCGTGGTGCCGGACGGCGCTGGGAGCGGAGCGGCTTCAGCAGGCGACCCTGGCTTCGGCACGTGCGAAGGGAGAGGCCGGAGACCCCGAGGGGGGACTTCGTCTGCTCGACGAGGCGGATGTCGATCCCGCCTGGGAGAGCCGCTACGCCGAAGCTCGTCGCCGTCTGGAAACCCAGCTTGCGAACCTGGACGCCGGCTACCCGATCATAGAGCTTCAGGAAGGATTCGACCTTGCGTTCAAGAAGAACCAGGGCCTCGTCGTGCCCCTCCGGGTGACCGACGACTACCGGGTCGAGAGGGTGGTGGTGTTGGCCAGAACCGGCGCCGGTTCGGAGTATCGAGAGATCCAGCTCTCCAATGCCGGCGAGAACCTGTACCCGTTCGAAGTGACACCGGAACTCCACGGCAACGCACTCGTTCGCTTTTACGTCATCGCGATCGACCACTCCGGTCATGAGACACGGCTCGGTGGGCCCGAAGGACCGCTGACAATCAAGAGAAAGAAGTGGTTCAAGAAGTAGGAGCTTTTCGCGAGCCAAATTGTAAGGACGGTTGGGGAATTAGGAATTAGGAATT
>JBGMRN010000076.1:11299-13842 GCA_048061535.1 Thermoanaerobaculales bacterium
ATTTCGGATTTATCGGTGCGCGGGAGCGATCGGGTTTGTTGGGGCGTCTTGCCCGCGATTGGGCGCGCTTCCGCGGAGGTACCTGACTTCGATTCGAAGCAGCCCACCGCGGGTAGGCAGCGTGGTCCCGCGAATCGGTGCCTGAGAATCCTCATGGGCAGAGCGACGCCTCTCGTGTCATGAGGAAAGGTCACATTGTCCCCTATCAGATACCGGCAATCAGGTTTCCACCGATTTCCCGCTCCGGGGAACGGCACCGTATTTGCAGTGAAGCGCTGGGACGAATGCCGGCAGATACTGTGAAGGGGGTGACATGAGCAGGACTGTCATGGCGAGATTCGTGGCGTTCTTTTTCGTCGCCCTTTCGCTACCGGCAACTGCGGCGGCTGACGGCGACCTGAAGATTCTCACGTTTCCGATCGGGCTGGTAACCGGGGAACACCTCATCGAGTTTGATTTCGGCCCCTCCGGCAAACCCGCGGAACTCTACCTCGACGGTGCGATTGTGTGCTCGCCCGATCCCGCCAACCCACGCTGTCTTGTGGACCTGGGGGAGGCCCCTCGCGTTCATCTCCTCGAGCTGATCCGGCGCAACGGCGCGGGCGACGTGGTGGCGAGGGCCAAGCGCTGGATAAACCGCCCGGGCCAGGAGGCCGAGCTGGCGATGCGCCTCGTGGATCGCAGCCCGCAGGGGATCTGCGGCGGCCGCGTGATCTGGTTGCACCCGCTCAAACGGCATCCCGTTTTGCTCGAGGTCACCCACAACGGACGCCGCCTGCGGATCGCCGAGGACGGTCGTTCCTTTGCGTTCCCGTGCCCCGACCCCGGTGAACCGAACATGTTGGTCACTTCAGCGGTTTTCCCCGACGGGAGTCGAGCAGCAGCAGTCACGATGACCGGAGGATTCGGCGGACGCGAAGAAGTCACGGTGACGGCGTTGCCGCTGGTCGGGCGGGACCCCGGCCCCACGAGCTGCGTAACCGTGACCGCAGGCCTCGGGCCTTCGGCGACGGCGGTTGAGGACACGGGGTTCGAGGTCGTCTTCGTCCTCGATCCCTTCGCGTCCTATCGCGGCCTGGTCGATTCTGCGGGGTCTCATGCTCCACGCGGCAATGCTTGGAGGAGAAGCGGGGCCAGCCTGTTCGATGCCGAGAAGATATGGTTTGTCACTCCTGACGCGGAGCTCCGCAGGATGAACGCGTTCGGAAGCAACGCGTATAGGAGCTTCCAAAAGTCAAGCGGCAGGGCAAACTGGCTTCACAACCTCTTCGATGTCGGCATGAGGCCGCTAAGAGACGGCATCCGTTTGGCCGACGCAGTCGCGGCCTCGGGCCTGGTGGCCGCTGCCGGCCCCCGCCGGCGGGCTATTGTGCTCATCCTCGGCAACAGAGCCGAGCGCGATGACAGCCTCTTCAGCGCCGAGCAGGCGCAGGCGTACCTCGCTGAGATCGCAGTTCCGCTGCTGGTGATCCGGACCGGCAAGGTGCGCGACGACGGCTGGCCGACAGGCGTCAAGGTCCACAACATGCAATCCATGGCAACAACGCTCGGGGCGCTGAAGGAGAGGCTCGACCGCCAGTGCATCGTCTGGTTCCACGGCGAACAAAGTCTCAGACGCATTGGCGACGCTTTGCCGCAAGGCGTCGAGATCGCCGGACGTAACAGAGAGCTCGATAAAGCAATCGAGGCAAAGTGACAGCGAACCGAGGAAGTCGAGCCCATTGGCTTGAGCCTAACCCGTACTTCTCACGAGATTTCGTCACGAGGGGTGCGACGTGCAGCGCGTGTCTGCGTTCTCGCAAGATTTGGGAGCGAAGTCGTATTTGCGGTACGTCGAGCGAGCAAATCGAGAAAACGCCGATACGCGCAGTGCTTCGTGCCCCGCAGTAGAAAGATGGTGAGAAGCATCCCGCCCGAATGGCGTACCTGCGGATGGGTGGGTGTCGAGTAGCGATCGAGACCACTGAGGAGGAGCGGGTCCTCTCGCGCCTGACGAGGACTTACAGCCGGCTGATTGAGGACCGCAAACGGCAGGTCGCACGACTGCGCGCTGTGTTTCTTGAGCTGGCGCCGGAGATGCTCCATGCATCATGGGCGGGTCAGCAGCCGGGCAGCAAAGCGATGCTGTACCTGCTGGAGTGCTGGCCAGGGTTTGAGGGTCTCGAAAGAGCCCAGATGCGCAGTATCGAGAAGATCTTGCACCGGTGCCGGTACGGATCGAGGGCGACCCAAGTGGCAAAGCTGATCCGAAAGATGGCACGAGGAATTTCTGTCCCGGCCGAGGAGCGATCAGCCATTACCATGGAGCTCGATTTCTTCGTGCGACAGATCCGGTTCTGTAATGAGTCGGCGGACCAGGTGTACACCGAAATCACCCACCGCGTCGAGCGCCATCCTGTGGGCCAGAAGCTACTCGAGATGCACGGAAACGGTCCTGTGATCACCGGGGTCTTGGTGTCAGAGCTGTTTCCCGTAGCTCGCACCTCGACCGAGCCGAAGTGCGCCACATACGCGGGGGTCACACCGCTGTCGAGAAAAAGTGG
>JBGMRN010000077.1:0-13682 GCA_048061535.1 Thermoanaerobaculales bacterium
CGCAATGAATGAACTACATGGGACCATGATATTTACGAGGGAGTTTCTTAGGAGTGCGGGCCAGTTGTGGCGACCTTCCGCGACATCCGCGCCTGCGACGGGGGTCATGGGGATGCTGTTGCTGGGATACCGGATTGGGGCGGCTGGGTGGCAGGCCCTGAAGGAACTGCCTACGGTTGCAGGGTGCGTTGTGTCGGGGGTTGCGATCGTACGGGCGCGAGGCTGCATGGTGGTGGCTCAATGTTTCACCGGGTGTTTCAATCACCGTAGGCAGGTCCTTCAGGGCCTGCCACCACCACGATTCAAAACCTTAGGATCGGCGCCAGCCTTCGCATGGTTGCATCGTGAGCATTGGTGCCACCCTTCGCATTGATGCATTGCGGAGGAACCCGCGCAAACCGGCAAGAGCCCACCGACAGGATTCACCGCAGGGCTTGTGGCGGTTCGAATCCGCGCTGCGTCCAGAGCTCCTTGAACGGGTCGGCCACTTCGATCAGCCCTGCGAATGCGGCCTCGACGAGTCCGTTCCCCGGACCGGCGACGACCTTTGCACACGGCACGCAGTGTGGATCAAGGGTCACGTACCGCAGGTCGTTGCCGCGATCGGCCAAGATGGTGTTCAGGCCTGCGAGCAACGTCTCGAGATCGTACCACTCGCCGAGGTGCCGAATATGCAGCCGGTAGGCGCGCCCCTTGGAGTATGCGGTGAGCACGTGCGGCCGTTCCTGCGCGTTTTCGATGACGGTCCGTAACCGGTCGTACTCGTCGCGGTCGAAACCGCCGTCCTCGTGCTCAGCCACTCGCAGCGTAACGGGAATCCCACCGATCGAGGTCGAGACCTGGCGCGGCCCGGATCCGAGACCGATTGTCTCGAGGGCCGGCCACCGCTCCTCGAGCACGACATTGTCGAGCACTGGTGACGCGAGGTCGATGAGCTGGTACATCAGGGGCGCGTGTTCGCAGTAGCGCGCCGCGCAACCGGGGCTGAAGTTGGCAAGCCGGCCGCGTTGCTCGAGCACCTCCTCGGGGAGCACCGGCGCCTGTCCGGAAACGGCCGGTGGCGACGACCCCGAGGGGAGGAGGCCGAGTCGAGTCAGCTCGGCCTCGAGCTGACCCGTTTCGGGGAAACGCAGCAGGATTCGCGCGTAGCGCGTGATCGTCGATGAGATTCCCCACCCGCGGCGATCATCCGAACGCACCAGCGCGACGGCGCGTTCGCGGTCGAGACCGGCCAATTCACGCAGACAGTTCGCCTCCTGGTAACGGATTTCGCTGCCCTTCACGCAACGTTCGAGGGCGGCGGCGGTCGCGTCAACAGCGTCGCGATGGCGATCGATCCACTCGCCGAGGTCGAGGCACCCCGCCGCGTGAAGGCCGGCAATGTCCTGCCAGGGATCCTCGTGGCGCGAGACCTCCGCGCATCGGATCTGCTGGCTGGATGTGACCCACGGCGGCTCGTCGGCAGGGGATCGTCCGAGGGTCGAACCGACATGGTCCAGCTTGTCGGGTTCGAGCGTATCACCGCACCACCGTCGAGCACTCTCGAACAAAAGGCGGCGGGCCGGCAGAGGTTCGAGCTCGCTGCCGGCCGTCTTGATCGCCCAGGCGCAGAAGCCCGGCGTCGAACAGCGGTCGAGGAACTCCAGGTAGACTCCCTCGCGTGGGTCGTCCTCTGCGAGGTGACGCGCCCCTTCGAGCCATCGCCGGCGGGCCTGAGCATCACCGCGGCAGATGCGGTGGGCAAGATCCGGCTCGAAACCCTCGTTCCAGGGCGAGGCGAGACGTTCGACCGGTTCGCGCTGGGTGGGGTCGCCGACGCAGCCCGCCAGCGGGGCCGAGAAGCACTCAGGCGGCTTCGCCCTTTCACCCCCGAGCTCGTCCGCCCCATAGATGAAAGGGTCCGGGCCCGTGTGCGCGCAGCCGACGGTGAACGCGAGTACCGGCGCGACGATCAGCAGCCACCTGTTCAAGACGGGTCTCACGGCGAACACCTCCCTCGCAACAGAACCCGGCGAGATATGCGGGTTAGCGCCTCGCGCATCCGATGCGGTCAAACACCATTGTCTCAGAGCGGCAACCGCCGCATGGGTGCCACTGATCACAACCTCACAACAGGGTCGGGCTGCGGTGCTGAATTGATGAAGCGGTGGTGGGGCTTCGGGGCCTACGGCCCTTGAGAGCTGGTGGTGGCAGGCCCTGAAGGACCTGCCTACGGTTGCAGGTAACGTCGCGTCGGAGACTGAATATCCTGAGGGAACCGGCAGAGGTTACGCAGGATTCAGGTCGCGAAGGGGTTGTGGACTGACACTCCTGCGAAATTTCGGCCTGACTGGAGGTCCTCTCGAGTCCAGGCCCTGCCGCCCGGACCGCTGGATGCGGTCGATCTACGAGCAAGCTCTGCCAATCGAGCGCGCGCACCAGCTTCGACGTCCGAACCGGCGTAGCTTTCGAGGAACTCGCGCAACACCGCGTTGACCGACGTCCCCTGAGAAAGGGCGCGAATTCGCGCCCGGCGCAACACCTCATCGCCGACGGTGATCGTGAGATTCATGATCCGTGCTTCACGGATTCAATGTAGCACGACAGGGTGCCACCATCATCGCTCGAGAGAGCTGGAATTGGGGACGACCAGCTTCCCGGCCGCGAGGAACCAGAGCTCGCTTCGCGGGGGCGTTGCGAGGCCGAGCGCGGCCTGGACGGCCCGGGTGTAGGGGGTGAGCTGGTGGGCGTAGGCGGCGGCGCGTTCCTCCAGGTGCTCGGGGGCGTCGGTCTTGAAGTCTGCAACGACGAGGTCGCCGGTATCGGGATCGCGGTAGAGGAGGTCGATGAAGCCGGTAAGGGCGCCCACGGGAGCATCGGGGCCGTCTCCGGGCGGCAGCAGGACGGGCAGCTCACGGGCGAGCACGTGGTTGCGGATGAGGAGCCAGCGCTTCCAGAGCGGGCCGGCGCAAAAGCTCTCCAGGATGGCTCTCAGGTGCTCCTTGGCGGTGGGACCCATTTCGGTTGGGAGGGCGGTCTCGAGCCAGGCCGCCGCCTCGGCACGACGGGAGGCCAGCTCGGCGCCGGGGTCGGTGGCGTCGAGGTCGAAGCGTTCGAGCGTTTGGTGGATGGCGGTGCCCACCGCGGCGGCCACATCCCGGGGTACGGGAACCCGCGGTGCGGCGTCCTCCTCCGAGGGCTCGCCTCCCTCCACCGAGACCGCGATCGCCTCGGCCAGTCGCCGATGGGCCTCATCCGAGACCCCGGCCAGCCACCGGCGGGCGGCGCGCTCTGCGGCGGTGTGGCGCAGTCCGTGAAGCGTCTGTGCATCTTTGCGGATCCGGTCGGCCGGATACGGCGCCGCGGCCTCGGCCCGGGGCTGGGCGCGGGGCGTCGCCTTGTCCCACGCCGGGTGGCCGGGGAGGACCCACAGCGCGCCGTCGTGCGGAATACGGGCGGGGCCGGCCTCGTCCCAGATGTCGGCGAGATCGGGCCAGCCTCCGGGGCCGGCGCCGGCGGTGCTTTGCCGCTTTCGGAGGAGACCGAGCAGCGTTCCATCGTTGCCGCCTCGTGTCTTCTTCCAGCATCCGGAGGTGACCAGACGCTTCTTGGCGCGGGTGAGGGCGACGTAGAGCAATCTCACGCGCTCGGCCTCCTCCACCTGGTTGCGGCGCTCCAAAAGCGCCGGGAACGCCGGCGAGGGATAGCCGGCCAGGCAGAGGCGCCAGCTCCCGTCGTGGAGCTCGGAGTGGGTGGAGGGCCCCGGTCCAGAGCCGCTCCCGGAGTGGGTCTGGACGAGCCACACGTGATCGAACTCAAGACCCTTGGCGCCGTGAATCGTGAGCACCCGTACCGCGTCCCCGGCGTCCTCGCGGGGGCGTCCTCCCGGCTCGTCGGGCTGCTCGCGGCTCATCCGCCGCAGCCAGCGGAGGATCGCACCGGAGGTACTTCCCGACAGGAGGAGGTCCTCAAAGGAGCGCAGGAAGCGGTCCACGTTGGCGAGCCGGTAGTGGCCCGGAAACCGTCCTGCCGCCAGGGGCTCCAGGAGAGTCGTTTCCCGGAGCGTCTCGAGGAAGACGTCCGGAGGGTCGTCGGCGAAGGAGGCCCTCAGGCGGGCGACGACATCGAGGAAGGCACGCAGTGCGTCGGGCCAGCCCGCCAGCTCCTCGAGGCCGGGAATCTCAAGTCCCAGGGCTTCGACCGTGGAAGCCGCGTCGCCGACCGCCAGGTCGAGCTCCGGGGGCAGCGGGCCGGCGCCCGGCGGCAGGGCTGCCGCGAGCCCCGGCAGGCCCGCGGCCCATAACGGGCTCAGCGCGCAGTCGGGAACGCCGACCACCGGAGAGCGCAGGATGGCGGTGAGGGCCAGGGGGTCGAAGGGGTCGAGCACGAGTCGGATCAGGGCCATCGCCTCGGCGATCTCCCGGGTGCGGAAGTAGCTCCGGTCCTTCCCGACGTTGTAGGCGATGCCGTGCTCGCGGAGGGCGGCGAGGAAGGTCTCCAGTTTTCCGCGGCTGCGCATGAGGACCGCCATCCCGGAGAGCGGCTCGCCGGCAGCGTGGAGGGCCGCCACGTCCCGGGCGACCGCCTCCGCCTCCAGCCGGGCGGCCTCACCGGCGGAGGTCGGACCGGGGCTGCCGTCCTCGGCCTTGACCGTCGCCCAGTGCTCCACCGGCCCGCGGACGTTGTCCCGGTAGCCGGGGTCGGCGCGCAGTCTCGAGCAGGGCTCAAGGGGGATGAAGGCCGGCTGGAGACCAGCCCTCCGCACCATGACGGGTTCCATCAGGCGTTCCACCTCCTCAAGAACGGCGGGCGCCGAGCGGAAGTTGACGACCAGGTCGTAGCGCTCTCCGCCGGCGGAGACAACGGCCTCGACCAATTCCTCGTACACGGCCAGATCGGCGGATCGCCAGCCGTAGATCGACTGCTTGGGATCGCCGACGAGGAAGAGGCAGGGGGGATCGTCCCCCGGGTTCTCGAGGGCGAGCAGGCGCACGATCCTCGCCTGCTCCTTGTCGGTGTCCTGCATCTCGTCCACCAGGAGCTGCCGGATCTCCGAACGGATCGCGGAACGAACCGGCGCCTCCTCCTCCAGCACTTTCCGGGCCCTGACCAGCAAATCATGGAAGATCACGATGCCATGGTGGTGCTGCTCCTCGCGCACTCGCCGGAGTATCGGCAGTAGCAGGCGCCGGAGCCGGTTGAAAGTGGTGGGATCGTACGACTCGAGCAGCTTCAGGAGGGGAAGGAGCCGATTCATGTGGGCGATGAAGTCATCCTCGGAAAGGTCCTCCGGCATCGGTTTGTTCAACTTCCCGCGCGCCCAGTCTCCGACCTTGTGGATCGCATTCTCCCGGGCCGCCGAGCGTACCGCGCGGGCGACGTCCTCGGCCAGCTCGGTCGCGGGAACGGCGCCAAGGCCCCCGACCAGATCAGCGAGCGCCACCAGCAACCGGCCGCCGGCCCCGATGAGCTTTGGCTTTTCGGCATAGGCCTCGGCGTCGGCCCGAGCCGGCAGCACCTCGGCAGCCAACGCGGCGAGGAGAGGCGCCACCGCCTCTTCGGTGAACGGGTCTTCGGCGAGAGCCTCGAGAGGGGTTCCGGCTCGGGCCAGCGCGAGGGCCGTCCCGGTGATCTCCGCAGGGCCCAGCCCGGACTCCGCCAGCGCCGCGGCGTCCTCTTCGCCGGCGGCGTACGCTCCGGCGAGGATTTCCTCCACGGCGGCTTCGACGAGCTCCTGGAGGAGAACCTCCTCCGCATCCACGGTGAATCCGGGATGTAGGCCCGCCTCGATCGGAAACCGGGAAAGGATCGTCGACGCGAAGGAGTGGATGGTGCTCGCCCGCAAGCGCTCGATCTGGGTCAGGAGGGCGCGCGAACGGCTGCCCACCGCGTCGCCGTCCTCCGGAAGGGCGCAGCGGAAGATACCGCGCAGCCCGGCGCGGTCCTCCGCCCGCCCGGCCACCAGCTCCTCCATCCGGGGGCACTCGCTCGAAGGCTCGGTTGCGCCCTCCCAGCGCTCGAGGGCCGCCAGTGTTTGAGCCACCCGGCCCGCCATCTCGGCGGCGGCATCGTCGGTGAAGGTGACGGCGACGACGCCATCCAGGACCTTCCCCGCGATCTCCTCGGGTGAGCCTTCGGCCTCGGCGGCCTCCCGCTCCCACCCGGGTCCGACGCTCCAGGCTACGATCCGGCCAACAAGGGTCGCGGTCTTGCCGGTGCCCGCCCCGGCCTCCAGGGCCAACGGCCGGTCGAAGACGGTCTGGGCGGCGAGGCGTGCCGCGCAGTCGCCGTTCCTCGAGGCGGCGTTCGCGCTCACGAATCTGCTCCCCGCGCCGGGAGCTTCCACAGACGGACCGCGGAATCCTCGGGGTCTTGCAGCGCCCGGGCCGCCACCGCCCGATCCAGCCGCGCCCGGAAGGTGGAGTCGCCCTTGAAGCAGGCCTCCTTCACCTCGCAGTAGCGGCAGGCCGTACTTTCCTCTCCTGCGGGCTTGCTCCAGCGGGGGAGGAGCACCCCCTCCCTCCACGCACCGAGCAGGATGTCCACCACCTCCACCAGCGCGGTGGCGTCCTCGGTCGAGACCTCGATCGCGTCCTTGGCGGCGCCGTCCTTGAGGTAGAGGTAGCGGCCGGATCCTCCGTCTCCCGCCACCCACGCGTAGGCCGCTCCTTGCAGCAGCTCGCCCCGGGGGATCGAGGTGGCGGCTTTCGTCCGGTGCGCTCTTCCGGTCTTGTAGTCGGTGAGAACAAGCGTCCCGTCCCGCCGGTCCACCCGGTCGGCGCGGAACCGGACGGTCACCTTGTACGCTCCTCGCGGGGCCAGCTCGCAGGCGCCGGTCACCTCGGTTCCGAGGATCTCGCGGACGCCGCTGCTCCAGTCCAGCTCCTCGGCCCGGCGCAGGAAGGGCAGGGCGGCGCGCGCCAGCGCTGAGGCGAGGGCGGGGACTCCTTCCTCGTCGGCGGTCCGGGCCGCCTCCTCGGCGGCGAGCTCCGCCAGGCGGTCCCGGTCGGGCCACGGCACCGGCACAGCTTCCAGGTCTGCGAGGTCGTCGAGGAGGACCCCGCCGGACGAAGGCACGCCCGCGTTCCGGGCGATGTGTTCGAGCACGTGGTGGACCACCGCGCCTGTCAGCCGGCCCGCGAGGCGGGTGCCTGCGAAGACGGAGTCCGGAGGAGGGGCCAGCCCGAGGTCCCGTTCCAGGAACTGTTTCCACGGGCACACGGCGTAGGCCTCCAGGCGGGTGACCCACAGCTCGGCGGGCGGCTCGACGCCGGTGAGGCCGAGGAACGGGCCCAGCTCGTCTCTCGGGTGTGGCGGATCCATCTCGTCGAGGACCGCAGCGAGGTGAGCGGCGCGCTCGTCACCGAGGGTCTCGGCCGCCTGGACGAGACCAGGTCGGTTCCGCGCCAAGCCCGCCACTGTCGCGTGCTCCAAGGCCGGCCGTGGCCCGTCGTCGGCGCGTTCCCCGAAGATGTCGCCCGTCGCCTCCACCGTCTCGGGGAGCCGCTCCTCGAGGCGCAGGCGTTCGAGGAACGCTGAAGGGTTGCAGTGTTTTCCGTCGGCGTCCACCGACCGCCACGACAGAGTGACCCGCGGCGAGGATGCCACCACCTGGGCGAACAAGTACCGCTCCTCGATGCGGCTCCTCTCTGCAAGCGGGATCTCCGGCAGCACGGCGGTGAGGGCCCGGCGGACACCTTCGGGCAGCACGGCGTCCTCGCGCGGACGGCGGGGGAAAACGCCGCGGTTGAGGCCGAGGAGGAAGAGGTGATCAAAGGTTCGGCCGCGCGCTTCCATCACGGTCAGTACCTGAGCGCCGCCGCCCTCGCCCCCGAGGCCGACGGCGCCGGCGCCCTGCAGTGCTCCGGCCAGCACCGGCGCCAGGTCTTTCCAGGAGACGACGAGGTCTCCGGGCAGCTCGGCCTCCAGGGCGGCGATTGCCCGGAGGGCCGGAGCCTCCGGCCCGGCGGCCGGCCGGTGACCGAGGCGGTCCAGGACCCGCCGCACCCAGGTGAGTAGCTCCCGGATCTCACCCTCCGCCGGACGTGATTGCAGCTCCTGCATGAGCCGGCGGGCCGCGCCGACGGCGGTCTCCAGGCTTTCCCGGGGGCAGGTCTTGAAGATCCTCCGTTCGAGGCCGTCGGATTCCTCGACCCGCTCGACGACCGGAAGGCGAAGCTCCCGATGGAGACTGGCCGCTCCGGGCTCGAGCGCCGCGGCCTGAGCGATGGTGTTTGCCCCCGTGCTGCGTAACGCCAGCTCGAGCAGGCGTGTGTCATCCACCCCGGGGAGGCTTGCGGCGGCTGTGAGCCAGGAAGAGGTTCCGGCTCGCTCCCCGCGGTCCAGCACCTCCAGGAGTGCTTCCGCCCGGCGCAGCGAGTCCCCTCCGGGAACTGTGACGCCCTCGCCGGAGAACGGGATGCCGAGCCTGCCGAAGTGTCGGCGAATGGACGCCGCCGCCGCCGAGTCGACGATCCGGGCGATTACGCCGATCGATTCGGGCGTCGCGCCGGAGTCCAGAAGGAGGCGAATCCGGCGCGCCGCCTCCCGCACCTCCGCCTCCGGCCCGGGCGCCGTAAATGCCTCGAGCGTCGGCGGTTCCGGCGCGCCGGCCCACTCGATGCGATCGACCGAGCCCGGGCCCGCCAAGCGGTCGGCGAGCCGGCTGGTGAAGGTCCAGCCCGCTTCCCGTTCGGCCGGGCGTGCGGGGTCGGGCGGGTGGTCGAGGACGATTTCGGCGTCGAGCCGTCTAATGAGCGCCTCGAGCAAATCCGAGACGAGGCCGGTGGCCTCGGCGAACCCGTGGATCAACACTCCGCGGGCGGGAAAGCTGGAATCGGGGGAATCCTCCAGTGTTCGAGCGGCCCGCTCCAGCAGGCGCGAGCGCCCGGGAAGGGACCGTTCCTCGCGGGTCATCAGCCACCTGGCAGCGACCTGTAGTACCGCGACGGAACGGGTGCGGAGCGCGCCGTCCGTAGCGGCCGCCACCGCCTCGGCGGCCGCCTCGAGGGAGGTCTCGTCGAGGCCCGCATCGATCAGGTCGCGCACCGTCGCCACCACCGGGGCGAAGCCGTCCTCGAGGTCGCCCAGAGCATCGGACAGGGCCGGCTCGGCGGCCGCCAGCCCCCGCACCAGGAGCTCCTGCACCGGGGAGCCGCCGGGGAGCGCCGGCGCCCCCGCATTCTCGAGGATTTCCCGCGCGAGGGCCCGGTGGGTCTGCACAACGACTCCCGCCAGCGCCCCCAGCTCGCGCGCCAGAACGGCCAGGAGATGGCGCTTGAGGCTCCATGACGGCACCACGATCCTGAGCGGCGGCCACAGCTCCGACGCCTCCCCGGCAAGGCGCTCCCGAACCCATCGGACGACCTCGGCCTCGGCCGCCCGTGGTCCCGCCGCCAGTCGAATCGGTGTGTGTTCCTCGCTCATCGTCTCCATCATGCCACCGTTCGGCGGTCCACTACGGGCCGCGGCGCGGAATCGACCGGAGAAGCGGGCGGATGAGGAGTATACTTCGTGCTCGAGAGGAACCAAGTAACGACGGCAGGTGAGATGCGACGAGATCGTGAACCTCCGGTGCTTGCGAAGGACGCCGTCCTACCCGAAGGTGCGTTGAGCTTTTTCGGGGAAGCCCGGGGTGGCCGAGACAATGCATATCGCCGCCGGCAGGCGCTTGATTCGCGAGTCGTTGTCCGAGGTGTCTCCCGCAGCGCGCTGTTACTGCTGATCGCCGCGATTCAGCTGGCCGGCATCCAGGGCCTGTCGGGCCCTTTCCAAGGCTCGTCCACCATCGCCTACTCCTGCTGCTGTAGCGGCGAGTGCCACTGCACGGCGGACTGCTGCAACCACCGCCCGGCCGCCGGGAGCGAACGGGTCTCCATGGTGCGAATAGGCGCCGGCGCGCCCGTCTGGCAGGGGTCCCGGCAGTGCGGCGGATGGCCGGGCATCCTGCAACGCGCCCCGGCAGGGGCGAAGCTGCTGCTTGCCGACTCGCGTGGAGCGCCTCTGGCCACGCCAAGTCGATCCATTCTGCGGTCGTCCTTTCCTGCGGTCGTCCCCTCGATCGCCGGTTGCCTGCGAGATTCTTCCCCGCGCGCGCCCCCAACAATCTAGCCCGCATATCTCACCAGCTTCCTGCTGCGGGCGGCGACGCATTTTCCGGAATCGTTGTGCGCCCAGTCTTCGAAACGGCCGGATCGGATCCGTGGTGGCGGATCTTCGATCGGTACGTTGGAGAGTGATTTGGAAGGGGGATTCCATGATACGGCAGAGTCAAAAAGTATTCGTGGCAGCCGTTGCGCTGCTTCTTCAGATGGTGTTTGCCGCGGGGACAGCCCGGGCCGCCGCCGGCACGATTGTCGGCATGGTGCGTGGACCGGGCGGCGTCGGCCTGCCCGGGGCGACAGTCTTCGTTTCGTCAAACGAGGGTGAGGCGTCATGGTCGGTTGTCACCGGCGAGAGCGGCGGCTTCCGAGTCGAAGGTCTCGAGCCGGGAACCTACTCGGTTGGGGGAGAACTCCACGGATTTCACTCCGCTTCCATTCCGTCGGTGGCGGTGGAGGGGACAGGGGTCTCGCGAGTCGAGCTGTCGCTGGCGGTGGCGACGTTCCGGGACACGATCCAGGTGGATTCCGCGTCACCTCGGGATTCTCTCGAGGCCACCGAAATCCGCGAGAGTGGGGCCCGCGACCTTGGAGAGGCTCTCGCCAACAAACCCGGCGTGTGGAAGGCCCGCAAGGGCGGCATTGCCAACGACGTCGTGCTCCGGGGCTTCCGTGAGGATGACATCACGGTGCTCGTCGATGGCGCCAGGGTGGCCGGCGCTTGTCCCAATCGAATGGATCCGCCGGCATTCCACCTCGATTTCGCGGAGGTAGATCGGGTCGAAGTGAGACCCTCGACCGGACGCATGACGGCTCAGGGAAGCCTCGGCGGGATGATCAACATCGTGACCAAGAAACCGGGCGCCGGGTTGCATGCGGACGTCTCTGCCGCGGCTGGGACCTGGGATATGATCCACCCGTCCGCGACCTTGAGCTTCGGAAATGAGCGGTTCGCGGTGCTCGGTGGGATCTCCCACAGGTCGAGCAAGGCCTTCGAGGACGGATCCGGAGATCGGTTCACCGAAGAGGCGAACTACAAGCCGTCCGCGGCCAATGCCGACGCGTTCAAAGTCAACAGCGTGTGGACCCGACTCTTCTTCCGGCCGGCGGAGGGCCACGAGCTGAATCTGTCCTATGCCAAGCAGGAGGCCGACGACGTGTTGTACCCAACGCTGATGATGGATGGCATGACCGACGAGACCGACCGCCTGGTGGCCGGTTACCGGTACGATTCCGAGGCCGGCCTGCTGCGGTCGTTTAGGGCGACGGCGTATACGACCTTCGTCGACCACTGGATGGAGAACAGCCTCCGTACGACCGCGGGGGATGCTCCCCGGGGGTGGAGCATGGGAACCCTCGCCACCACTCGGATGCTCGGCACCCTCGTCGAGGCCGAGCTCGGATCCGTGGTCGTGGGCTTCGAGGCATACAACCGGAACTGGGACAACTGGACCGAGATGGCCGGGATGGGTTATATGCGACAGTACTCGATCCCCAATGTCGACACGGACGTCATCGGCCTGTCGGCGAGATGGAGCCGGCGCCTTGCACCGCGAACCTGGTTGGAGCTGGGGGGGCGCGTCGACCGGGTCTCCACCACTGCCGATTCTGAAAAGGCGAACACCGATCTTTTCTATGCGTACCACGGAGTAACCAGCACGAGGAGAACCGACGTCGAGCCCTCGCTATCGCTGCGCGTGGTCCAGGATCTGGGCGCCGATCTGTCCCTGAACCTCAGCGCCTCCCGGACGGTTCGTTCTCCGGACGCCCGCGAGCGCTACTTCGGGTTGAAGCGGATGGGCGGTGACTGGGTCGGCAACCCGGAGCTTGCTCCCCCGGAATTAACCGGCGCTGAAATCGGGATCACCTGGAACGCGGGGGGAGGTTTTCTCACCGCCTCCGCCTGGAACGACCGCGTCGACGGGTACATCATTGTCTACGAGCAGGAGCGGATCAACATGGTTCCGGGAGTCATGAACACCAAGGCCCAGAGCTACGCCAACGTCGATGCCCACCTCAGGGGGGGCGCTCTCCAGGCATCTTTCGCTCTCAACGCCAGGGTGTCGCTCTCGGGAAGCATGACCTATGTTCGCGGCACCCAGAAACCGATTTCGGAGCTGGGCATCAACTCCAGCGACCTTGCGGAAATGCCACCTCTTTCAGGTCGGATCGCCGTTCGCTGGCAGAACCCTCGGTTCTTCGGCGAGATCGAGGGAGTGGGGGCCGCCAGCCAGGACAACGTCGATGAGGATCTCAATGAGGCCTCAACTCCGGGATGGGCCATCACGAACCTCAAAGCCGGCTACAGCCGAGGCTCTTGGCGGCTGCAACTGGTCCTCGGCAACGTTTTCAACCGCACCTACCACGAGCACTTCTCCTACCTGCGCAATCCGTTTCGTTCGGGGTTCGTGCTCAACGAGCCAGGGCGCAACCTGAGCGTGACCCTGGGTTGGACCCTTTGAGGAGGGGCCTGTGGCCGCTTTCCCTCCCTCTTGCCCGCATGTTTTACCCGCTATTGTCGCGAGGGCGGCATTCAGAAACGGGATCGAGTTTCGAGAACGACGACATTTCGTCGGGAGCGACCGGCTCGTCTTCATCTGTGCCGAGTTCACGGTGCCGTAGTTTCATGGCGGCCGAGCAAGCCTCGGAACAGCAGACCTGTCGCGAAATATGCTTGTCAAAAATCGACTCACGAGAGAATTCTGCTATATTATCTCGGATTGTGACCGGCCAGCGGGGTTGGTCTCTGTTTCGGCGGGCGCACCGCCCGCCCAGGGTTGCGAGACGAGCACGCGTCGGAAATGCAGTGCTCAGGGAGTAGGGAAGAGATATGTCGAAGAAACTGTTTGTTGGAAGTCTCAGCTGGGACACGAACGACGATGGCCTGCGCGCGGCGTTCAGCCCCTTCGGTGAAATCACCGAAGCCGTTGTCATCACCGATCGGAATTCGGATCGTTCGCGGGGTTTCGGGTTCGTCACCTTCGAGGATGACGAGGCGGCCGACAAGGCCGTCGCCGAGCTCAACGGGACCGAGCTCGACGGTCGCACGATCCGGGTTGATGTCGCCCAGGCTAAGGAACGCAACCGCGGCGGCGATGGCGGCGGTGGCGGCGGCTACGGCGGCGGCGGCGACCGCTGGTAGGTATCCTTTGATCCAACCGAACCCCTCCCGAGCGGAGGGGTTTTTATTTCCACCAAACCCATCCCGGGTGGAGGTGGTGATTATCCCTTGACCACCCACCCCTTTGCTTGGAGAAGCTCGCGGAGTTTTTCCCGGTGGTCGCCCTGGATCTCGATCCGATCCTCGGCCACCTTGCCGCCGCTGCTGCACGCCCGTTTGAGCTCGGCGGCGAGCGCTTTGAGGAAAGGAGAGTTCCGGGGGAGGCTCTCGACGACCGTCACCGTCTTGCCCCGGCGGCCCGCCTTCTCGATGCGCAGCCGGGCGATGATCCGATCGGGCACCGCCCGGTCGGTCTTCGAGGAGCAGCGGCAACTCTTCTCGGGCCACCCGCAGCGCGGGCACACGCGACCGAGCTCGGTCGAAAACACGGTCCGGTGGGGTTTCTTGGCAACCACCTTGGCAGGGTAGCGCACCCAATAATT
>JBGMRN010000078.1:0-4954 GCA_048061535.1 Thermoanaerobaculales bacterium
GCGGTGCGATCATCCGCTCCGAACTTGCCCTGCGATACGGCGAGGTCGTTCGTTTTCGGGTGCAGCCGGTCGACCCGGTGGACGCCTTTCGCGGCCGCTACGTCGCCCTTCGGTTCGGTATCAACAGAGCGGTGGTGCCGGACGGCCTCGTTGTGCCGAGGGAGGGTTGGGTCTTCGTGCCCCTGGTAGAGAATGACGAGGGGTTTGCCGAGCTTGGCGTCGTCAGTCTCGCGCGGCCCGCGACCGGGCCCTATTTGCGCTTGCGATCGGGGCCGGAGTTCACCGACGACGAGAACCGCCGCGTGGTTTCCGTTACCCTCCCGTTCGGGCGGCTCTACATGGACGAGGAACTCGCCCCCGAGACCGAAAGGGCGATGTGGCGCCGCGGCCGGCGCGAGGCCTTCGTGACCGTGTTCGTACGCGATGGCTTCGGGGTCATGGAGGAGCTCTTCGTCGAGGATCTCCCGGTGCGCGAGTGGCTCGCCCAGGGCGGCGCCGATCGACCATTGCCGACGCCGACCCCGGTGCCGTGACGAGCCCACGGACCCGCCGCCAGGAGATCGTCGAGCGATTGCGATCGGAGGAGTGGGCCTTTGACGACCTTCGTCATGATCTTGCCCTCACCGTTCGGGTGCTCGAGGGAGACCTGAAGCACATCCGGAAGAGCATGCGAGCAGCCGGCGATCTTTTGCAAATAAGATCCGCATTGTGTGCCAGGTGCGGGTTCGAGTTTTCAAACAACGCGCTGCACCCCCCGGGTCGCTGCCCGAGCTGCCGCGACCGCCGGATCGAGGGACCATGGCTGAAAATAACTTCGTGATTTTAATTCTCAATTCTCAATTCTGAATTCCCGCCTACGGAAATTAAGAATTGAGAATTACGAATTCAGCCCTTCTCATCCTCCGGCTCCCATCGCACGATAAGATCCCGCGCCGCCCGCACCTCGTCGACTCGTTTGACCGGTGTCTCGTGAGGGGCGCGGCGCACCAGCTCGGGCTCTTCCTCCGCCTCGCGGGCAATCGCGAGCATGGCGTCGCAGAAAGCCTCTACCTCGTCGGGGGCGACACTTTCACAGGGTTCGATCATCAGCGCCCCCTGCACGATCAGCGGGAAGGATATGGTCGGCGGGTGGAAACCGTAGTCGAGGAGACGCTTGGCGATGTCGATGTTGTGGACCTCCCGCCGGGCCTGACGGGCGTCGTCGAAGACGACCTCGTGGAGGCAGGGAGATTCGTACTTGAGGTGGTAGGCCCTCTGCAGGCGATGTCGGATCAGGTTGGCATAGAGCACCGCGACATCTGACATCTCCCGCAGGCCCTCGGCGCCGAGGCTCCGGATGTAGGTCAGCGCGCGGACCAGAATCAGGAAGTTGCCGTAAAAGCCGCGCATCGGACCGATCGAGGAGGGGTCCTCCCACTGGAGCCGGAAAACTTCAGCATCGCGCACGACCCTAGGCACCGGGAGGTGGGGGAGGAGGGCCTCGGAGACCGTGACCGGCCCGGCGCCCGGGCCGCCTCCGCCATGCGGGGTCGAGAAGGTCTTGTGGAGGTTGATGTGCATGGCATCGGCGCCCATCAATTTCGGCAGGGCCCGGCCGGCAAACGAGTTGAGGTTGGCGCCGTCCATGTAGAGGAAGCCGCCGCGGCGGTGCACCAGCTCGGCGATGTCGAGGATGCGGTGCTCGAAGAGTCCGAGCGTGTTGGGAACTGTGAGCATGATGGCGGCCACGCGGTCGTCCATCAGCCGGTCGAGCGCTTCCATGTCGACAGTGCCGTCCCGCCCGGACGGGATCTCGACCGGCTTGTAGCCGGCAAAGGATGCGGTGGCCGGGTTGGTCCCGTGCGCCGAGTCGGGCACGAGCACGGTTTCGCGCGATTCTCCGCGGGTCTTCAGCGCCTTGCGGATCATGAGGATGCCGGTGAGCTCGCCATGCGCGCCCGCGGCCGGCTGGAGGGTCGCGCCGGCCATCCCGGTAATCGATTTCAGCGCCTCTTCGAGCTCCCAGATCAGCCTGAGAGCGCCCTGCGCCTGGCTCTCCGGCTGCAGGGGGTGGAGTGAGGTGAAGCCGGGCAACCGCGCGATCTTCTCGTTGATCCGCGGGTTGTACTTCATGGTGCACGAGCCGAGGGGATACAGCCCCTCGTCAACTGCGAAGTTGAGTTGGCTCAGGCGGTGGAAGTGTTGGACGACCTCCATCTCGCCGAGATCGGGGAAGTGGGGATCGGGGTCGCGCAGCTGCTCGGCCGGGAGGACCTCCGCGGGGTCCACCTCGGGCACGTCGAGGGCGGGCAAAACGAAGCCCTGCCGCCGCACCCGGTCCGGGTTGCGTTCAAAAAAGAGCGGCTCCTCACGCAGCGCCCGTCGCTTCATGACGCTTGCCCGAGCGCGTCCACCAACGTCTCAATATCCTTCGCAGAAGAACGCTCGGTCACCGCGACCAGGATTCCGTCGGGCCACGAGCCGCCCCAGGAAGCGGCCGGCACGCCGGCGAGCACGCCCTCTGCCGCTAGCCGGTCGACGATCTCGGCGCCGGCGCTGGCGCCGGGACCGAGGAGCAGGAACTCGTTGAAGGTGGGGGCGGAGGGATAGGCCAGCCGCCAGGTCCCGTCGAGAGCCGCGATCCGCCGCTTGAGCTCCTCACACCGCGCCAGGCACGAGGTCGCGAGCTCGCGCAGGCCGTTGCCTCCGATCGTTTCCAGCCAGACGGTGGCCGCCAGCGCCATGAGGCCCTGGTTAGTACAGATGTTGGAGGTCGCTTTGGCGCGGCGGATGTGCTGCTCGCGGGTCGACAGGGTGAGGCAGAATGAGCGTTTGCCGTCCTCGTCCACCGTTTGACCGGCCAAGCGGCCGGGCATCTGGCGCACGAGCTTTCGGCTACAGGCAAAAAAGCCGAGATGGGGCCCACCGAAGCCCGGCGCCAGGCCAAAGGACTGCGCCTCTCCACAGACGACGTCGAAATCGAAGGCGCCGCCCCCGGAAAGGAGCCCCAGCGACACGGCCTCGGCGATGACCTGCACGGCCAGGGCGCCGGCCGTGTGGGCGGCCTCGGCCAGCCGGGGAAGGTCCTCGATGATACCGAGGAAGTTGGGCGACTGGATGGCGACGCAGCAGCTCTCAGCCCCGGCCGCATGGCGGACCCGGTCGGGGTCCAGGCGGCCGTCGTCGTCCGGGAGCACCACCACGATCTCGAGGCCGGCGGCGTCGGCGTAGGTCTCCAGTACACGCCGGTACATCGGGTGGACGGTCTCCGCGACCACCACCCGATTGCGTTTGCCGCGCGCCACTCGGTGGCTGAAAAGGGCTGCCTCGACCAGCGCGGTGGCGCCGTCGTAGAGCGAGGCGTTGGCGACCTCCATTCCGGTCAGCCGGGAGATCAACGTCTGAAACTCGAAGACCGCCTGCAGCGTGCCCTGGGAGATCTCGGGTTGGTAGGGCGTGTAGGAGGTGAAGAACTCGGCCCTGGACAGGACCGCGTCCACCACGCTCGGCTGCACATGATTGTAGACCCCGGCGCCGAGGAAGCAGGGGAGGGAATCCATGGCGACGTTGGCCGCAGACATTTCACCAAAACTGCGGGCGATCGAGTCCTCATCCATGCCCGCGGGCAGGTCGAGCCGCTCGATGCAGACCGCGGGCGGAATCGACGCAAAGAGCTCGTCGATCGACTCAAGACTCAGCTCAGCGAGAATCCGCCGCCGGTCTTCCGAACCGGCGCCGATCCATGGGTGCATCACTCGCTCTCCTGCTCCAGGAATTCGAGATAGCCCTCGGCGTCGAGCACGTCTTCGCCGTCGATTGACCCGTTGATCTTGACCAGCCAGCCGTCACCATAGGGGTCGTCGTTGACGAGGTTGGGCTCCTCCTCGAGGCGATCGTTGATCTCGACCACCTCGCCGGCGACCGGCGCCAGGAACTCCGACACCGCCTTCACCGACTCGAGAGTCCCGAGCTCGTCGCCGGTGCCGACACCGGTTCCCGTCTCGGGCAGCTCGACATAGACCACTTCTCCGAGCTGATCCTGGGCGTAGTGCGTGATTCCAATGACCACGATATTGTCCTCGACCCGGAGCCACTCGTGGCTGCGGACATACATGAGTTCACTGGGTACGGACATCGGCGCCTCCTCCTTTGTCACTGGCTCATTGCCATGATCTTAAAATACTCAGGTCTTCCCTTTCCGCGAGTAGAACGGAAGCTCCACAACCCGCGCCCGCGCCGGGCGGTTGCGGATCCAAACAAAAATTTCCTGTCCGACGTCAGCTGCCTCGACCGGCAGATAGGTCATACCCAGGGCCTTGCCCAGGGTCGGAGATTGTGTGCCCGAGGTGACCTCGCCCACCGGCTCCGTCCCTTCCTCTTCCATGGTCACCGGGTATCCGTGGCGAGCGATGCCGCGGTCGACCATTTCAAAGCCGATCAACCGGCGTTCGATCCCTTCCTCCTGCTGACGTTCGAGCACGTCGCGGCCGATGAAGTCACCCTTGTCGAGCTTGACGATCCAACCGAGGCCCGCCTCCAGCGGCGTGGTGGTCGCGTCGATCTCGTTGCCGTACAGGCTCATGCCCGCCTCGAACCGGAGCGTGTCGCGGGCGCCAAGGCCGGCGGGAAGGACGCCACCGGAACCAACGTCGGCCAGGATCGCACGCCACACGGCCGGGGCTGCTTCGGGCGCGCAGTAAATCTCGAAACCCTCTTCGCCGGTATAGCCCGTGCGGGCGATCATGGCCGTCTGGCCGGCGACCTCGCCCTCGACGAACCGGTAGTACTTGATCTCCCCGAGATCCTGAGGTGTCAGGGGTTGCAGCACCTCCGACGCCAGAGGCCCCTGGAGGGCGATCTGGGCGAAGTCGTCGGAGACATCGACGACCTCGACGCCCTCGCGGTCGCGGGCGAGGTCCTCGAGGTAGGCGAAGTCCTTGTGACGGTTGACCGCATTGACCACGAGGAAGAACTC
>JBGMRN010000078.1:5054-13676 GCA_048061535.1 Thermoanaerobaculales bacterium
CGTCCGCCGGCTTTCAGGTGTTGGTCATGCAGTGGTGTCTTCGCGATCGTCCCGCTCTCGCCCATCAGACCCTTGTCCTCCCTGTCGGCAGGCAGGGTACCACCTCCGGGCTCGCGTGCGCATCAACCCTGCATCACTCGGCTTTCAGCAGCTTGGCGAGCATTTGCTGGGCCCGTTCCAGCTCTTCGGTCGGTGCCTCGAACTGGGAAAACAGGTAGCGGTAGCTTTCGCGGATGTTGTCGAGATCGCCCGCCCGCACCAGATCGAGGAGCTTTTCCAACGGCTCACGGCCGACGCCTTTCTTGCCGATGCCCGCGATCTCTCGTTCGAGGAACACGCGGATCAGGGAGAGAATCTCACTCTGCTCCTGGCGCTTCTCCAGAGCGGGCTCGTCCTCGCCGTCCGGCGCGACGAAGGGCTCCTCCTGGGGTGAGGCTGCAGCGACCGGATCGGCCGCGTCGGATGGTATGCGGGCGGTGGGCTCCGGGCCTGAATAGAGACCATTCGGCAGCTCGCGCAGCTCTCGGCTGAAGCGCCCGAGCATCAGGTACAGCTCCTTCTCGGAGGCGAAGTTGCCCACCAGTCGGGCGTTGCGGTCGAGCTCCAGGGTCTCGGACTCCTGCAGCATGATGTTGGCCTGGGCGCCCTTCTCGAGAGTGATCTTCTGAGCACGGACCCGCCAAGCGGTGAGCTCTCCAGCCACGAAACACGAATCGGCCGCCTGAACCGACACCGCCTCCACCTGCACCTCGGGGTCGATCCGGACCGAACCGTTGCTGGACTCGATGAGCGAGTAGACCCCTGAGTTCTGGATCACCAGGTTGCCCGGCGTTTGGATCGAGAGCTGACCGTGCTCGTTGACCGTGATGTTGGTGCCGTTGGGGATGATCATCGTCGGAAAGTTCTTTGCCTCTTCCATTGCTTTACCTCCCTGTGACCCTCGATGGCAGCGGGTCGAAGGCCGGAGCGGGAGCGCTGCGCGCGCGAACCAGCAGCTCCTCGTGTCCGGTCCATTGGTAGTTGAGGATATAGATGCGGGGATCGACGGGTACCGGCTCGTCGCCGCTGGCGGCCCGTCCGCGCACCTCGTAGTGCAGGTGGGGCGAGGTGCTCCATCCGGTGTTGCCGACCGTGCCCACCTGCTCCCCCCGGCGCACGTTGGCGCTGCGGCGGACTGTGATGTCTTGGAGGTGAGCGTAGATGGTGAGGTAGCGGTCCCCGTGGGCGAGCACGACCACGTTGCCATACCGCCACCAGCGCACGTTACGGCGCAGCGGGAAGCGCCCGGCGAAGACCACCCGGCCATCCCCCGCGGCCAGTACCGGCGTACCTTCGCGCGATGCGAGGTCGATGCCGGCGTGAAAATCCACGGTGTTGGTGAACGGCGAGGTGCGGTTGCCGAAGGGGGATGTGAGCACGAAAGTCCCCACCGGGAGCGGACAGATCGAGGGCACCGAGAGAGTGAGGTCCTTGTTCGAGCGTGCAAAGCTCGCGAGCTCATCGGCAAGAGTGAGCAAGGCCTTGGTGTCGGAGTCGAGCTTGAGCCCCCTGCGAAGGGCGAGTTGGGCCTCCGGGACCGTCAAGTCGTGGTTGACCGGTTCAGGATAACCGCCGAGGCCCTCGGATTCCTGTGGGGCGCCGAGGATGAGGCTCATCTGCCGCTGCAGCGCGCGGGCGGCGCCAACCTCCCGTTCGAGGCGTTCGAGGGCGGCGGTGCGCTGGCCCAGGACTTCGTACTGGAGACGGTGTTTCTGGGACAGGCCCCGAAGGCTTCCGGAAAGCAGCAGCGACTGGAGCCCGAGTGGGGCGAGGACGGCGCCCGCCGCCAGCACCACCGCCAGCACCACCGCGACCGCGACCAGCCGGCGAAAGGCCCTGCGGCTGAGAAAGTAGTAACGGACCTGCTTTCTGATGTCTGCTGGGTGGAGCTGGATTTCGTACATTGTCCGACCTAGGAGGAGGACTCTCGCCGGCAGAGATGCCCGACCCGCATATCTGACCAGTTTCCTGCTGCGGCCGGCAAATCACCGCACCCAGCGGCGTTTTCTCGCCTCGGCGTGCTCGACGCACCGTCAAGTACGCCTGCGCAGACCCTGAGCTGCGTGCGTTTCAGCCACTGAGGCGACTCTGAGCGGCAGCTCGAGGCGCGCTGGGCGTTGCCTCGGTCGGCTGCGGCAGAGGGTTTCGGCCCCGGTCGTAGGTGCAAACAATTCATCCTGGTTTCCATCATTGATGCTCCTCCATATTGTCGGCGGGAACTGTGCCCGGGATCACGGCACGGCGACGGAGGAACCCGTAGAAGAACTCTACCCCGGAACGGCCACGAGGTCCAGGGAATCGAGTTTAAATATCCTGTTTACAGTTGATTAGACTGCTCTGAGAGCAGTCGCAGGATCCTGTCGAGAGGTCTTCCAGGCAGGCCATGCGGAGGCGAAGAGAACGAGGAGCAGACAGATGCCGGCCACGGCTCCAAGATGCATCGGCGTCACGATGAGTGGGATGGAGTCCACCATGTAGACCCGGGCGAGGCCGGGCGGGAAGCGGATGGCGCGCGTCGCGCTCATGATCCAACTGCCGAGGCTGCCGGCGGCGATCCCCGTGACGACACCGGCGCCGCCCAGCAGCAAGCCTGAGAAAATCAACACCTTTCGTACCTGGCCCGGGGTCGCGCCGAGGGCCTGCAGCATGCCCGTCGAGCGCTGCTTGTCGATGGCCAGGACCACCAGCGCGGAGCTCACTTGAAAGGAAGCGACCGCCACCACCAGACAGAGCACGACAAAGAGCGACAGCGTCTGCCACCGAAGCGCGGCAAAGAGCGCGCTGTTCATCTCCCGCCAGTCCGTGAACAACAGCTGCGGGTTGAGCGGTTCCAGAGTATCGCGCGCCCGGTCCACCGCCAACGGGTCCTCGAGCTCGACCTCAACCCCTGCGACACCGGTGCCCGGGAGGGCCCGGAGGATTTCCGCCAGCGGGACCACGATCCAGTGCTCGTCGAACTCGGCGAAGGCGAGGGCGAAGGTGCCGACAACATCAAGGCGCAGAGCCGGCAGGATCCACGAGCCGCCTGAGGGGGGAAGGCGGACCGTGATAACGGCGCCGGATGTGACGTCCACCGTCTCCGCCAGCCGCGCGCCGAGGACCGCGACGAGACCGCGGTCTGCGGGCCAGGAAGAAAGACCGGTGAAGGGCGGCGGGTCAGCCACTGCTTTGAGGGTGACCGGGACCGGGTTGGTAGGCTCGTTGGGGTCATCCAGGAGCCCGGAAAGATAGGTGACCGGAGTTGCCCGGATAACGCCGTCCTCTTGCGCCATGCGGTCCGCGAGCTTGGCGGCCTCACCCGCTTCCATCGGGCCCAACGAGAACCCCACCATATGGGCGTTGCCGCGCTGAAGGGCGGTGGAGATGGCCTGCGAGTATCCGGTCATCAACGCCAGAGTGAGCACCAGCGCAGCGGTCGCCACAGCGACGCCGGCCCACGCCGCCAGAGCCGTGCCGCGGAGCAAAACTCCGGTTCGCCGACGCAGAAAGCGCAGCGCGAGCTCGAGCTCGAGATTCACGGGGGAGAGTCTACTCCACCAGCGCGGGGAGTGTGCGCGAATCCGGAGTTTCAGGACGGGAACGAGCGCGCCTACGATTGCGGCTCAGGCTGTGGCTCTTCCGGCGTCGGAGGCGGGAACAAGCCCAATTGCGACAAGGCGGTCAGGTTGTCCCAGATCACCCACGTCTCGACGATCTTCCCGTCGGCGATGCGGTGAACCCCCGCCATATCGAGCTGAAGGGTCTTCCCGGTCGCCGGGAACGGCCCCATCGGGCCGAGCTGGGTCCCGCTGTAGGTTGCCCAAAAAGCGACGAGGTCATCCTGGGCAACGATGTGTATCACTTCGATCTTTTGATCGGGGACTGCCTCGCGGTCCTTGCGGAGGAAGTCCTTGAACACCGCCAAGCTGTTGACTTGAATATCCGGTGTGGCCTGGGAGTGCCGCACGTAGTCTGGCGCGATGTACGTGTCCAGGTCGTCAATTCTGCCTGCGGCGACCGCCTCGAATGCATCCCGGACGAGCTGCGCGTTGTCGGTCGATTTCGGGCAGAGTCCGCCGGAACAGCCACCGGTGACAAGAGTGCTAAGGGCGATCACCAACCCGAAAAGCATGCCGGCTTTCGTGGCGGCGGTGACGAATTGCGGTACACGGTTGAGAGGCATCCAGGCTGAGGAGGTGATTCGGGGTTTGCGGTGCATCTTTCGTCTCCAATCGACCGAGTCTGTGTTGGCGCACTCACGGCGCTTCCCGCCGGCAACGATCGCGTGCGACGGGGGCTGTTCTCTACCTTGACATGACGATCTGGTTCCATATTACATCAAGGTCGAGCGATGTGGAGCCAACAGCCGGCAAGGCCGAGGTTGCGAGCGAAAGGAGGGCGGAGGGCAAGTCGGAGATGGGCGTCCGTTTCGGCGTCCTGTTCGGCCGGAAGATGTGTCCCATATCCGTGGCCGGTCCACTTGCGGACGAAAACGGGCTAGCCCATGCAGAACGCGTTCAGCTTATTGCCGTCTAAGTCGCGGAAGTAGCCCGCATAAAAGCCGCTGTCGCCGCGTGGTCCGGGTGCGCCCTCGTCCGTTCCACCAAGCTCCAAAGCCCGCTTGTGAAGCGCATCGACCTTCTCTCTGTTTTCTACTGCAAGGGCGACCATCACGCCGTTGCCCACAGTCGGGGGCTTCCCGTCAAACGGCTTGGTCACAGACAGGGCTGGTTTGTCAGGCGCCACGGACCAGGCGATTAACCGATCCGTTTCCATGAACCGGCCGGCGCCGATCTCACCGAGGAGCTCATCGTAAAATGCCGCAGCGCGTTCGATATCATCAGTCCCGAGGGTCACGTATCCAATCATCAAGCACCTCCTGTGCATGAGGTATAACTCAAATGTTTCAGATCAATTCCGACGTGTCTTGGTATTGGGGTCTGAGGGTTCGAATTCAGCACTCCTTGGTGTTGCCATCGATGCCCACCGGATCTCGCCGCGCCGCACTTCCACTCCTCGTTGCCGATTCATCGAGCCGAGTGGTACGAGACGCTCTGTACACGCCGCCGGCGAACAGAACAAAAAGGACTGCCTGCACCAACACCGTTCCCAGGACGCCAACGTCCAGCAGAAACACAGTTTCAAGGGCGGCGAAAGTGACGACGAGCAACAGACCGAGAGCCATGATTCGTCGAGGTCGCCGGATGCCGACAACCACCACGAAAAGGGTGCCGCCAATCAGCAAAGGAGCAAAGGTCAGGACCCACGACGGCCAGTAGAGGACACTGAAGACGTTCCAGCGTGTGGTTGTGAAGAACGAATCGATCCTCCCGAGCTGAAACAGGTTGAACGCCACAAGCAGGCCGACCACGATGATGTAGGCAGAATAGACGCCGGCTACTTCCGCCAACGTGCGCGCCACGGATTGAGTCTGCAGAGAACGCTCACAAAGCGCGACCAGGACGCCCCCGAGGAGAAACAACCCTGCAGTGACCAGCCATAGGTTCATTTGAGACCATCCATTCGTCTGGGGCTGAAACGAGCCTCCCGGTTGGAGTTCATTGGACCACAACCCGCAGGGGTGGGGGTCCGCTGGCATGGGGTTTTGCTTGTCGTGCTTGCAACCGGATCACTTGTTGTCATCGTAGATGTCAAGAGCGACAAGCTGCTGGTTCTCCGGATCGACCTTGACCGGGAGGACGGCGCCGGGTTGAACCTGCGGGATGTGAACGACGGATACCACGTTCTTTGTTTCTGCCTCGTAAGACGTCCCATCCTCGAGCGTGACGAGCAACCGAAAACCAACAACCGGATTGTTGTTGAGTCGCACACCGGTATCCCAGATCTCCAGGACCTCAGCCGAGGCGGAAACGCCAGTTTCGCGAACCGGCTTGTTGATATTCTCCCCGGTGTAGTGGTCGATCATCGCACACGACGAGGTGAGTGCAAGCGCGACGACGCTAGACAATGTAAGAAAAAAGAAACGCAAAAGGTGATTCTCCATGGCCGAAGTGGCCCGATGGAACGGTGGTCGTCCGGCCATCTGAATGCCGAAGGAAATGGTGACTGCCCTTGGTCCGGGTGACCTCGAAACCGGCACGGTGGAGAGCTGAGACGAGGTCTTTACCCTTGACTCGAAGTCGAGGGGTCATGATGCGACGCGAATCCTCGGTACGCCGACAAACTCACCGGGTTCGGTTGCGAGGGCGGCTTGCTCGACCACCGACTCGGTGACGCCGCTCATGCCGATTCCTCGACGTTGCCGATCCCGACACTTTGACGGGATACCCGTCGAGATTCGCCACGGCTCCGCTTTCCCTCCATGCTCAAGTCTCCAACCAGTACTCGACCGGCTTGAGAAAAAAGGTCTCGAGGTCGATCCCGTCTGCGCCGACGAGCAGCTTTCGTGTCGGCTTGAAAGCAGTGGAGAAAGCCGTCATCCCCGGCAGGTGATCATGGCGGCGTCCGCTCTTGACTTCGATTGCCACCAGTTTCCTGCCGGCGCGGATCACAAAGTCCACCTCCCGGTTACGGTCGCGCCAGTAGTAGAGTTCACACGTCCCGGCCGCTGCGGCGTTGACCAGGTGGGCGCCCACCGCCGATTCCACCAGCCTGCCCCAATATCCACGGTCCCGACGCGCCTCGGCCAGAGTGAGCCCCGCCTGGGCCGTCATCAGGGCGGTGTTGAACACTTGCAGTTTGGGGCTGGAGCCCCGGCGGCGCACCGCGTTGCCGCAATACTTCTGCAGGCCGGTGACCATGCCCGCGCCGGCCAGCAGATCGAGGTAGTGCGCCAGCGTGGTCGTGTTGCCGGCGTCCTGGAGCTGGCCCACCATTTTCGTGTAGGAGAGGATCTGGCCGGAGTGGCTGCAGCCGAGCTCGAATAGCCTGCGCAGCAGTGCCGGCTTGTCCACGCGCGAGAGCAGCAGCACGTCGCGGGAGATGGTCGTCTCGATCAGCGCATCGAGGATGTATCGCATCCAGCGTCTAGGCTGCCGGATGAGCGGCGCCGAGCCGGGATAAGAGCCGTAGCACAGGAACTGCTCCAGGGACCAGCCGAAGGCCTCGCGCATCTCGGCGTAGCTCCAGTGCGGCAGAACCATCACCTCGAAGCGTCCGGCCAGACTTTCGGTCAGACCCCGCTGGATCAAGAGCGGCGCCGAGCCGAGCAGAACGACTTTCAGGCGACGGCGCGCGCGGCTGTCGGCATCCCACAAGCGCTTGACGGTCTCCGACCAGGCCGGGAGCTTCTGCACTTCGTCAAGGATCAGAAGCGCGCCGTCCTTCCCGGCGTCGTCGGCGAGCACCCGTGCGGCCTCCCACTGCTCCTCCAGCCAACTGGAACCCCGTAGGGTCGGTTCATCCGCGCTGGTGTAGCGCGTGGGAAGCCCGGTCCGCTTCGCTACCTGTTCGGCCAGGGTGGTCTTCCCCACCTGCCTCGCCCCGGCCAGAACCTGGATCCACCGGCGCGGCTCAGCCAGGCGGCGGGTGAGTTCCTCGGCCTGGGGCCGGACGAAATGGAGTGACGATTTACTCATAACTTTGAGTAATATTACTCAATAACCCGGGCGATGTGCAAGCCCGATCCACGAGTGTTTGCCTGGTCGGCGATGGGGATTGGCCGAACGAGCACGGCTCCGACCCTGGGGCTCGGCGAACCATCGGCCCGAAACTCGGGTTATCCAGACGTCGGTCAGGTCGCCGAATTGAACAGGACGGTATGTGGGTACGAACATGTTTCCAGGACGGGGGGGCCGCCCTACCGCCCCTCCACCCCTACGCTCTGCAGGGGGCTGAGCCCGAAGAGGTGTTTGGTGCAGGCAGCCTCCTGCTCGCCTGACCCGACCAATAACTGAAGTCAGAGTTGCTACGGCCACGTCTCGAACTCCCTCGCTCCGGCGACGACTCAGTGCTCTGAGAAAGGGGACAGTCTGCTCTTGACAAACGAGAATGAGATGTTAGGCGGCGACAATCTCGTTGAGGCCATCGATCGCCTCGTTTACGAATTCCGGTGACAATGCGGTGATTCGCTTGCCAATCCGAAGAACGGAAAGAGTTCGAACCTGGCTGATCTTGAGCCACGAACGTTTCGGAAGTCCTGGTTCCGTGATCTCCAGGCTGAGAGGGAACCCGGCACGCTGGGTTTGGCTCGTGATAGCCATGGCGATGACTGTTCCCGATCGTTGGTTGAAAACGTCGTGGCTAATGATGAGGACCGGTCGACGGCCCGCCTGTTCCTGCCCCTTAACAGGGTTCAGATCGGCCCAAAAAACCTCTCCTCTTAGTATTCGGGCCACTGGTCAATCTCCGAGACCATACCTTCTTCGGCCAACGCGGACTCATACGCCGAATCGAGCTTTGCGCATTCCCTGGCGAGCCGGTCTCGCGATAGCCTGGAAAGCCGTTCCTCGAGAGCCTCCTGAATCGCACGACTCCGACTGGGGTACACGCCCTCGACCACTAGCCGATCGAGGCGTTCAACCGTGTCCTTTTTCAAACTGACTGCTATCTTCGAGCTCGCCATTCGACACCTCCGGTATGACCAATTGTCATACCTGCGACTGCGTTTGTCAACCCGCCTAACGTTTCGAATTCAGCGGACCA
>JBGMRN010000079.1:0-13610 GCA_048061535.1 Thermoanaerobaculales bacterium
GAGATCGCGGTCAACAGATCGTAGCCGTAGGCCGCCACGACGGCGGCGCCGGCCAGGGCGATCAGCAGGTAGGCGGTGAGGAAGGCCCAGATCCCCGAGAGCACCGTCTCGGAGACCACCGCGCCGCCGTACTTCACCGGCCGCACCGCATGGGGGTGGATGAGCCGATGGAGGGCGGCGCGCAGCGAACGGATGGCGAGCAGTGCGCGCAGGCTCTTGATGCCGCCTCCGGTCGAACCCGACATCCCACCGAGCACCATCAGGACGAGCAGCACGAGCAGGGGCAGGGTCGCCCACCCTTCGAAGTCGGTGGTGACGTAGCCGGTCGTGGTGAGGATGCTGACCGCCTGAAAGGCGGCTGCCCGCAGGGTGTCGAGGAGGAGCGCACCCTTCTCGTGGGTGGTCACCGCCAGCACCAGGGTCGCCGCCGCCACCACCCCCAGAAAGTAGCGCAGCTCCGCGTCGCGCCAGACCTCCCCGGCCCTGCCGGTGAGGACCCTGAAGTGGAGCACGAAGTTGATCCCCGCCAGGAGCATGAAGAGGACCACGATCCACTCTACCGCCGGGGAGCCGAACTCTCCCACCGAGGTATTGCGGGTTGAAAAGCCCCCGGTGGCGAGGGTGGTGAAGGCGTGGCAGAGGGCTTCGTAGCCTCCAACACCGGCCAGCCGCAGGGCGACCCATTCCGCCGCTGTCAGCCCGACATAGACGAGCCACAGCGTTCGTGCCGTCGCCGCCAAACGCGGCTGCACCTTGTCCGCCACCGGGCCGGGCACCTCCGCCTTGAACAGCTGCATGCCGCCGATCCCCAGCAACGGCAGGATGGCGATGGTAAAGAGAATGATGCCCATCCCACCGAGCCATTGCGTCATCGCCCGCCACAACAGCAGGGCCTCCGGGATGACGCGGGTGTCCTGGATCACGGTCGAGCCGGTGGTCGTGAATCCTGAGACCGATTCGAAGATGGCGTCGACGGGCCCGAGCGCCCCCGAGACGATGTAGGGAAGAGCGCCGACAAGCGATACCGCGACCCAAGCCCCAGCGACCACCAGGAACCCGTCCCGCGGATGGATGCTCTTGTCCCGCGGCGGGTTGATCCGCACCAGCGCGAGGCCGGCGGCGGCCGCAACCCCGATAGAGACGACATAGGGGACGACCGACTCGTGGAACACCATGGCCGCCAACAGGGGCAGACACAGAAAAGCGCCCGCCAGAAGAAGCAACCATCCGAGCAGGAAGAGCACGAAGCGGCGGTTCACGGTCGCTCCATTCCGGCCGCCCGCCGCTACCCTTCGAGGATGTCGTCGAGTCGTGACGCGGCTTCGCTGGTCGTCACGACGAGAACGCGGTCCCCCGGCTGGATCCGGTCGTTGCCTCCGGGAAGGAAAATGCGATCGTCACGCTGGACAGCCACGATCAAGATCCCTCGCGCCAGCCCGAGATCGCTGAGGGAGGAGCGCACGAGGCGACTTCCCTCGGCCGCCTCGACCTCGAAGACCTCCACCGAGTCTTCAAGCAGGGCCGCGACCGCCTTGATCCGTCCCTTCCGCGCGAAGTGCAGCGCGAGGCTCACCGACAGCAGGCGAGGCGAGATGATCGCATCGATCCCGAGGTCGCCGATCAAACCGGCAAGGGCCGGGTTGTCTACCAGGGCGAAGGTGTGGGCTGCTCCCATCCTCCGGGCGAGGAGGCATGCCACAACGTTTTCCTCGTGGCGGTCGGTACAGGCGACGAAGCCCTCCACCCGATCCGCGCCCTCCTCGCTGAGAAGCTCACGGTCGGTGGGTCCCCCATGAATGACCAGGGTGTCGTCGAGCTGGGCTGCCGCCGCATCACACGCGGGCCGGCTCGCTTCCACCAGGGTCACCGGCACTCCGTCGCCTTCGAGGCGCCGAGCCAACTCGATACCGATGCGGGTGGCGCCGGCAATCATCACGCGTTTCTCGACGCCTCGGTGAAGCCTGAGCAACACCAGCACGTTGTCGAGCTCGCTCGGGTCCATCGCAAAGTAGACCAGGTCGCCGGCCTGGATCTCATCCTCGCCGTGGGGCACCCGCCAGCGCCCGTCGCGACGGATGGCCACCACCAGCATCGGCGTGGCGGGGAAAAGCAGCCGGAGGTGAGAGAGCAACAGACCCGAGAACTCGCTGCCGCGCTTGATGTAGAACCCGGCCACCAGCAGCTCGCCGCCAAAGAACGGCACGACATCGACCGCGCCCGGCACCGGCATCAGGGAGAGAATCTTCTCCACCGCAGCCATGTCCGGATTGATCGTCACCCTCTCCCCTCCCGGCTCGTGGCCAATCCGGCGGAAGCCCTCCTCGTGACCTGGATCGCGCAGCCGCGCCGCGACCCTGGGCACCTTGAAGATCTCCGAGCCCACCAGGGCCACCACCATGTTGACCTCGTCCGAGTTGGTGGTGGCCAGGAGCATGTCGGCGTTCTCGATCCCGGCCCTGACC
Organism: Thermoanaerobaculales bacterium; assembly: GCA_048061535.1. Taxonomy (GTDB): domain Bacteria; phylum Acidobacteriota; class Thermoanaerobaculia; order Thermoanaerobaculales; family Sulfomarinibacteraceae; genus Sulfomarinibacter. The sequence goes on from JBGMRN010000079.1 coordinate 2,463, forward strand.
AGGACCGGGATGATGGCGCCGTTCCCGCAGATCGTCTGGACGTCGAGGTGCTCGTCGAGCTCCGAGATCAGCTCGCGGCTCTGCTCCACGAGGACCACGTCGTTCCCGTCACCGGCCAGCTTGGCCGCCAGGGTGGAGCCCACCAGGCCGCCGCCCACCACGACTACCTGCATGAAGCGTCCGGAACCGATGCGTTCAATGAATACAGCTCACTCATGTCGGCGCCAGTGTACACAACCGGCGCCCTGAACCCTTTGATCGGCAGGGCCAGAGTGGGAAAACCCTCGAGGGGACAGTGTTGTTCTCGATGCGGAAACGAGCAGTTTTTCTGCAAGATCAAGGAAAACAAGGATTTCCGCAGAGACGTACCCCTGTACGTCGCACAAGGAAATTCGAAGTTTGACGCTAAGATTGCAAAAAAACGCCGTTTCCGAACGAGAACGGGCTAGCCGTCATCATCAGTCGTAGTCAGAAGCAGGCGCGCCGATTCGCGCCGATTGGTGGGCAAGAGATCGATCAGCGATTCCACGAGCGACCCCGGCAGGACAGGCGACGAAATGTTCTCCTCAGCTGCGAGGAGCCGGCCGATCGTTCGCATCAGGCCCCCCTCCACCTCTGTGTCGAGGCGCAGCAGAACAAATGGTCCTTTGTGGTACGCGAGCCAATCCTCGGTTTCGATCTGATCGAGCCGGCCGTCTTCCAGTCCTGGCCGGGTGAGCGCCTTCCGGTAGCGCCGCTCCTCGCGTTCCTGGGCGATCTCGCGCGCGAGAATACCCCGACGGTCGAGATCGGCGTAGGCCGCGAACTGGGCGACGGATTCGAGGACGAACAGCCATCCCGGCGCGCGCGCCGGGACGAGCGTATAGCCCCACCATTGATGCGCTAACTCATGCGAAAGGAGGAACTTGGCAAGGCCGCTGCTCTCCTCCGAGGTGGCAGCACGCGTCCGCAGGATCCTCTCGTTGATCGACACCGCACCCGCATAGGACACCGCCTCGGTGAGGCCGGCAGGTACCTCGACGATGCTCAACCGATCGTAGCGGTACGCCGGCCAGACGGTCTGGTAGTAGGCCAGGGTCTGCAGAGCCGAGCGCGCGATCTCCTCGAGGCGCGCGCCGTCCCGACGAGGCCCGTAGACCGTCACGGCAGGAAAATCGGCAGACTCCGGAACAGTCGCCTTTGCGAACGGAGCGCATGCCACGAAGAACTGTGTCAGGCAGGTACCGTCGATCGAGAACACGAAGCGAGACGAGACGGAGCCCACATCGGCAACCGTCACGGCTCCGACGCTGGCGACCTCGAGATCGCGAGGCACCGTGACCGTCAGCCGGCCGCGCGCGCCGTCCGCCATCAGATAGCTCTCCCCCGCGTTGCAGCGCCCCTCGTCCGCGCCGCGGGACGGAGCGTCGAAACAATCGGGCGAGCGGGGCACCGGCAGCAGATGCCCCGAGGTCAGGAAGAACGCTCGCGAAAGCACCAGCGTGCGAGCGACACTGTCAAATCGATCGGCGGCGCCAATCGATCCGGAGAAGGTGACCTCAAGGCGCTCGCCCGGCGCCAGGGGGCTGTTCAGCGTCAGGACCATCAAACGGTTCGACCGGTCGGTCTCGATTTTCAGCGGCCGGTCCCCGGCGATCTCGGTCAGATTGAGCAACAGCGACTTCTCGAGCACGACCCATGGCAGCGGTTCCTCGCCAGAGTCGTTGACCAAGGTGAGGCTGCCGCGGACCGCGACGAGTCGGCGGTCGGGAGAATAGTCCAGATCGAGCGCGAAGCTCTCCAGCGTCGCCCGCGGCGGGCTGCCGGCCGGGGTTGTGGGAGGGAGATTCGCCTGCACCACCTGGTAGGGTTTGATTGCCGCCGCCCGCAGCCCCGAGAGGCTCCAAACCGAAAGGCCGGCTGCGACCGCCACAGCGCCGGCAAGCGCACCGGCAGGCAGGAGCCGGAGCTTGCGGACCGGCCTGCGGATCGACGCGACCAGACCGCCGGCCGGCGCACCGTAGTCGAAGACGAGAGCCAGCATGACCATAGTGACGAGGAACCAATAGAGGCGCCAGGACCAGGCAGCTTCGAAATTGATGGGCGTTCGGTCGTAGGCGGTCAGGATGATCCCGGGAGTCGACCCGAACCCGATGTACTCCGATATTCCAAGCTGTGGTCCCACCAGTATCACGGTGACGACGTAGGCCAGGAAAAATAAAATCGAGAGGACCCATCGGCGAGTCAGGAGGTGGATGAAGTGCGTGAACACAGCTATGAGCGTGAGGTCGAAGAGGAGCGAGAGCCAAATTCGCGGCGCCCAAAAGACCTGGAATGCGAACGGCCTGCCGCTCGCCGACAGAGCGACGACCAGAATCGTCATCGCCAGAAAGATCGTGGCCGAAGCCACGGACACCAACAGCACGCCGAGAACCCTCATTCCGGACTCTCGCGCCGGTAGGGCCTGGCGTCGAGCGAGGCGCTCGCAGAGGTGATCGCGGAGCGGGGCGAGCAACATGAGAGAAAGGGCCGCGATCAGCGGGCAGACCTGAAGCGCCCCCTCGACGAGAGCGCCCAGATCGACCGCAACGTCAAAACCGTAGACCCGCGCCGTACCGCGGGAGAGGATGAAGACCGACACGCCGATGAAAACGGCGGCAGCGGCGGGCGGTGCCAGGACGAACAGTAAGCCGCGCCATTTTATGTTCATGCCACCTCCCGGCTCGCAGCGTCACCGCGGCTGTCATGCTGCCCGACCAAGAGAAGCATGCCGCTCGCGGCGACCGCCGTGAGCAGCAGCGCCGCTGAACTCGCGTGCCACAAACCCAGAAAATCCAGGGCCGGCGGGACGTCGTTGAAAACATCGAAGTACCACAGCCCAGCGAAAGTTGAAATGCCGAGGAGCGGGCGGCGCACGCACCGATGGGTCCAGGTTAGCCAGAGCGTGGAAGCGAGGCCGCCGAGCACCGCGGTGGCGCTCTGAACAGCCTGCATCCGGGCAAGTGCGGGGAGCGTGGGCGCGAGTGCGACCAGCGCCAGTACCAAGCTGTACATCAGGGCTGGCGATGGACGAAACAGCGCGGCGGTCGTCTTCTCCAGGGTCGCGGCCACCCGCACCTCGCGGAAAGACGTCCTGGAGATGATTATCATGGGGAGAGTCAGCGCCACGGCGATGGAGGCGCCCCGCGAGCCACCGGGAATCAGCGCGAGCACCAGCGCGGCGGCAAGCGCGACCCAGGCGAGGCGCGAACGGCGCATCCATCCTGCGACGATGATGCGAACAGCGGTCAGCATCGATGCCGTCGCGAGGGCGGTTGCGTCGAGTGGGGCGGGCTTCACCCTTTCCATCTCCCTCGGGGCCACTGCGATCGGGCAGACCCCGCCGGCAAAGGGAGCGGCGCTCAGCCTGGGGCGCAGCAAGAAGGCGAGAGCACCCGAGACCGCCACCATCAGCGAAGCGAGAGCGAGGCGACTCCCGACGAAAGACGCCGTCAGCGGCGCGACGTGCCAGGGGATCGATGACACGTTCTGCGTCTCGATCACCCCCAAGGCGAAGACCGAGGCTGCTGCACCGGCCATAGCGGTCTGCTTTAGATAGTCGATCGCGAAGAGATCCCGCTGCACCACGAGGGAGAGGACGACTGCCCCCATCCACGCACCGAAAGCAAACAGTGTCCTGGCGAGGTTCCGCTCGGGCAGGAAGCGGTCAAACGTGGCCGCGAGCAGGGCGGCAAGCATGCCGACCGGAGCGACGATCAAGAGGAAGAGAGCCATCGCCGACGGTGCTGGGACACCGCCGTAACGGGCTACGATCGTCGATGAGACGACGACGAGCAGCATCAGCGTGGTGAGAAGCACGAAGACCAGGCTGGCGAGCATGCGTGCCCATGGCAGGATGGCTCGAGGGATGGGGGAGGTCAGCTGCAGCCGGTCAAGCTGGTTCCGCCGATCGCGGGCATGACCGACGTCGAGCGCCAGCGCGAAGACCGGCAAGAGCATAATGCCGAGCACGATCCCGGCCGCTACCAACGCCGTCTCGGCTGACATGATCGGCTTCTTCTGATCGATCGTCACGATAGCGTAGCCGGCCGACGGATCGGGCACGAGCAGCGCGCAGGTCGCCAGCAGGAAGGCAAGGAGCAACGGAAACGTCGGGTTGCGGAGACGAAGCGTTAGCTCCATCCGGATGATCGCGGCCACCACTGCAAGGCTCCGCGCCCGTACCACAGGACCGACCTCCTTCATCGCGACTGCGGGGCGCCCAGGGTGATCCGCCCTCCCGTGATGTGGGAAGTGGCAGCGCCCCGCTCGGCCATCTCGTTGACATGGTGGGTACAGACGATCGTCACCCGATCTACAGAAACGTCGAACAGCAGGTCTGTGAGCACCGCGCGCGCGCGCGGGTCGACGCCGGCGAAGGGCTCATCCATCACGCACAGTGGCGCTCCCGTTTGCAGCGCATAGGCGAATCCTAGCCGATGGAGCATGCCTGCGCTGTAGGTACCTGTCCTGCTCTCCGCCGCGCTCTCCAGGCCGACCACCGCCAGCCACTCCCGAGACCGCTCGTTCGCAATGCGTTTCGACTGGCCACGCAAGCGAAGAAAATAGCCGAGGAACTCCCGTCCCGACAGTTCTGGATAGGCGGTGAAGTTCTGCGGCACAAACACCGCGTGCGCGAGAAATGCCTTGCGGTCTCGGCGATGGTCATAGGGCCCGAACCGGATGGCGCCCGCCTTGAGCGGATGGAGACCGAAAAGAGCACGCAGCAGCGTCGACTTGCCGGAGCCGTTCTCACCGACCAGGGTCGTGACGCCCTGCTCGAAGGTCAGGTTTGCCGAGGCGATCAGCGAGCGCCCGTCGGGCATGGCGATCTCGACACCCTCGAGAGCGAGGTTCACTTGCCGTCTCCTACACTTTCACTCGCTCTGGGGCATCGGAGCTGAGAGAGGTGTACGACCACTTCGTTCGCCACGTCGGGTCGGCCCGGCGGACCCGACGTGGCGAGGCGCCCGCGATCGAGCACTATCAGGTGGTCAACTTCTGTCAAGAGCTTTCCCTGATGGGCAATGACGACGATCGTCGCCTCTCCACGCAGCGCCTGGATCGCGGTCTTGATCGCGTCCTCGGTGACGACGTCGACGGAGGCCGTCGCCTCGTCCAGGATCAAGAGGCGCGGCCGGCCCACCAGCGCCCGCGCCAGCGCCAGACGCTGCTGTTGCCCCCGCGAAAAGTTGCGACCGCCCTCTTCCACTCCCGCCTCGTAGCCGCCGGGAAGACCGCGGATATGGTCGTGGATCTGTGCCTCCCGCGCCGCCCGCTCGATGTCGGCGGTCCCGAGACCTGGCCGGCCGAAGCTGATGTTCTCGGACACGGTACCGGCAAACAAGGAGGGCTCCTGTGGTACGACCGCGATGCGACCGCGCGAGGGTGGCTCTATGGCGTTACCATCGCGGTCGATGAACCGGATCGTCCCGCTGGTGGGGCGAAAGACCCCGCAGAAGAGACCGGCGACGGTACTCTTACCCGCGCCGCTCTCTCCGATGATGGCGGTGACCAGGCCGGCAGGAACGGCGAACGACACGTCGCTCAGCGCGAGATGCTCCGTGCCCGGATACGAGAAGGCGACGTTTTCCAGCACGTAGCCGAAGGTGGACTCACGCGGAGCGGGGAGGGCGGAATCGCCGGGGAGAATAAATTGGCCGGGGCGGGCTGCCGGATCGGCCGCAATCGGTGACAGCAGCTCGCCATGCTTCTCGAACAGGACGCCCGACTGGTAAAGACGCCCGGCCAGTTGACCGATCTGGCTCACCGAGGCGACGAGGACCACCGCGTAGGTGAAATATGACACGAGATCGGCGACCGAGAGCCGTCCCTCGCGTACCGCGAGGATTCCCAAAGCCAACGTTCCCGAGATGATGACAGCGAAGACCACCAGCGTGACCGGGTTCATGAACGCCATCAGCCGCAGGTGGCGTTTCACACGCGCAAACGTCTCTTCCAGTCGTTCGACGAAGCGGGCGTCCATGTAGTCGATGCGGTCGTACGCTTGAATGACGTAGGCGTTGGTTGCCGCCTCGATCAGTAGCGACACCGTCCGTGCCCGGTACCTTTGAACCGAGACGACGGCCTTGGTGGCCAGCTTGACGAAGGCCAGAATGACCAGCGAAATGATGCCAACACCGGCCAGCGATATGGCGGTCATCCAGAAATCCACGAAGAACAGCGCGGTGACCGCACCAATGGTGAAGATCGCGTGGCGCAGAAAGCCGGTGAGCGTGTCGGACAAACCGGCCTGAATGACCGCGAGATCCGAAGCGAACTCCGAGGCGATCGCGCCCAACTGTTTCGGACTGGCTTCATCCAACGGCCGGCTGACCAGATTGCTGAAGAAGGCCCCGCGGAGATCATTGACGATGCGCTCGGAGGCAATTGCCACGAGGTAGGAGTAAACGGCCGTGAACAGAGCTTGCAGAATCAGCAGGCCGGCAATGTCGATCGCCGGGCGAAAAAGGGCGACGTCCAAGCGGGCATCGGTGAGGTGCGACAGCGCCTCGACGAACTCGCCCATCTTGCGCGGCACGAGCAGAAAGCAGCCGGTGCCAATCGCGATCGCCAGCACCGCCACAGCGTAGACCCGCCAGTGCACGCGGGCGAGCGCCAGAAGGCGGAGGACGCTCCTCAACTGCCGTGTCCCTCGGTCGATCCCAGCGAACGACTGCGGCTCGCCGCCTCGATTCGGAGCAGCCAAACCGCGTTGAGTGTCATCGGTAAAAAGAATGCTTCGTCCAGATTCTCATTTCTCTCTTCCGCCGGCAGGAAAGGGTTCAAAAAACCATAGGCGCCGCTACGCCGTCGCTGCAACGCTACGAAGTTCAGTCCCTCACCAGCCTCCTCGCAGGGACGACCTTGCGCGACGCACAGGCGAAGCAGCTTCGCGCCGAGATCTACGCGATAGTTGCGGAGCTCACCCAGGGAGATCAGCGCCAGCATGACAGTGAGATCCTCGTCGAGGGCCGTCTGGTCGGCGAACAGATGGTCGGCAAAATCCGCGACAACCTCGCCCGATGCGTTCAGCAGCTTGCCCGGCTCACGGGTCAGCTGCAGCATCTCCTTGGCGGGCGCGTCGATGCTCGCCTCAAAGCCGCGGGCAGCCAGCAGCGAGGTAATGTGCCGAATCCGCCCCACCAGCCGGACGTCCGCGCCGAGCGTGCCGAGCCGGCGGGCGATCTCGGTCACCAGATCACTGACGCGCGAGACCTCGACGCCTTCGTCGGCAAGCAGCGCGTAGCAAGTAACCAGGAGCAGCGGATCGAGATCGAGTCCATCACGGTCCGGATGGTCCAGCACGGCCTGGGCGAGGGTTGCCGCCTCGGCAGCAGCCGCCGCCGGTTCGAGCCCAAAATCCGGGTGGGTCGCCAGACAACAGCGGGAGAAGACGGCCGAAACACGGAGTTTCAGATCGGTGTCGAACCGCACAAACCGGTCGAGATACTCAAAGGTGCTGGCCGCCTGTGCCGGCGTGCACCGTGCCATCCCGGCGCAGGCGCCGGAGTCAAGCATCGAGAAACCCATATGTGGCAATGCTGCTCCGGATACGCAGGCCGTTCTCGACTCGCTTGATATGGTCGTTCTCGACAAAGCCCTGTTTCGGTGGCGGTAATAACCCGTTCGCCTCTTCGAGGTGCGACCCGAGGGCGCCAATCGCGCCGTATCGCAGCCACCCCGGCATACCGAAAACAGTGCCGCACAGAAGCGCGAGAATCGCGATCCAGTTGACGTGGCCAAGCCGGATGGCCTGGACAAGAAGCGCCTGCGGGAACAATCGCGGCAGGCGGTCCCGGTTCTGCTCCGCGGCACTGCAAAGTTGGCCAACCATGGTGAGCGTCAAGATATCGAACTCGTCGGAGCGTGCACGCAGCACCCGCTTGTCGATGACCTTCCGCAGATCGCGCCTCCCAAAAGCCTCGGCGTCCAGTTCGATCCCGCAGGCCATCATCAGGGTCGCGACAACTTGCATGGTGAGCACCGGCAGCTCGCTCCGACCCGCCATTCCGCCCGCCAAGAGCCTGCCGGTGTGCGCGGCGTCGGTCGGCCTGAAATCGCCGGCCTTGCTAGCGAGGAAGCAGAACAGCGTCACGTGATACAGAAACTCCACACGGGCGAACAGGGCATCGTCCAACAATCCGCCACGCAGCCATCCGAGCGCCGCGAGAGAGACACGGTCGCGCAGAGCCCTCGTGGCGTCCATACGCACGCTCAGCGCCAAGACCTCGGCGATCGCGCCGAGATTGAAGAACCCGTTCTGGCCCGGACTGCACTCGAATGCCGCGATCAGGCGATCGGTCTCGCCGGCACAGAGCGCCTTCATGTCCGCGGCCTTCATATCTTGCGCCTTGCCGCCAGCGAGAAGAGCAACGCGGCGACCAGAGTGGTGTGATACAGCTCACCGAAGGTGGCTTCGGCCGCGTTCGCCCTCTCCCTTACGCGATGCCTCGGTGCCACCGCCCCTTCGACGCTGGCGAACGCGAGGACCCGCTCCAGCCCGGCAGCGAAGACGGTCGTCTCGAACGCGGTCGGCGCCAAGCCGCAAAAAATCCAGCAGAGCAGGAGCTCCCCCAGAACGTCGATGTTGTCCGCCCGCATCATGATCGCGGTCAAGGCCACCAACTCCCGCTGCAGGCGGTGAACGGTCACCCCGTCCAGAGTGCCCGCGACAGGTTGGAGTCCAACGTCGGTCAAGTAGAAAATGGCATGGGTGAGCGAGTAGATGTCGTCGATCGTGTAGCGGGCAAGATGTTGCCGGCGCCCGAAGGTCGTGCTGGCGAACCACATCTTCAGCTTGCCCTGTTGATCCGGGATGCCTAGACGTGAATAGCAGTAGGCAACATCCATTTCCCGATAGGGAAGCCGGTCGATGCCTTCGAAAAACTCGGTCTTGCGCAAAAACTCGAAATACTCCATGTCGAAGGGTGCAGGCCGATTCTCGAGCGCGTAGAAGTCCGCAATGAACGCCAAGGGTGTGGCTGCCGACGGATCGAAAGCCGCCAGCTCCTGCCAGTCGAACGTCGCGGCTTCCTCCAAGGCGAAACGTGTCAACTCATCCAGCACGCGCAACCGGAGGCCGTACCCCTTGAGCACGGTCAACAGAAAGATGAGCTCGCCTATCGGCTTGACACGCCAGGGCATGATGTCGGTTCGCTCGCGTGAGATCCGGAAATTTCCACGGTTGGCCTCCAGCCAGGCAAACGCCTTACCGGCCGCTTGGCGGGCACCGCGCCGAACCACGAGACCCCTCGCGTACCTGAGTATCATGAGTATCAACCCCACCTTCCTCAAGAGAACTGCAATTGGTGTCCGACCGGCATCCGTTCCGCTTCCGTTCGCCTCCTGTCCAACCTGGACCAGCCACCAGTGTAGACGACAGAGGGAGGCGATATTATTTCTACCAGCCCGCGTTCGCGAATGAGTAAGCGCGCCGCCATACCGCCGCGAGGACCCTACGGTTGAGCCCTAGGGCACATTTTCAGAACAAAGAACTGCTAGGCCTTGTCTGGAACGACGAAAAGCCAGGTCTCGCTGTCGAAGACGAAGGTCCACCGTGGAATACTGACGTTGCGATCGAAACCGGCCGCCGGATCGACGGAAACGGTGCTGGCGTCTTTCAGAAAATTGAACATACTGTTCTCCCTTTAGTCGTAGAAAATCAAGAAAGAGACTTGGCCTAATGCCTCCAGAGTCATCCAGCAGGGACGACTATGACCCACCAACTCCCGAAAACTGCCTTCCAGCTGGGGATGCTGTCGTTCACCGAGACGCCCGCAGAACGAATAGAGACCTCGGCGCTGTTGTCCAGGAAATTAAACATAATGACTATTCCTTTCTTCTGGTTGGGTTCCGCAAACTAGGCGCGGACCGATTTCATGCATGCGGCGGCGCACTTACTCCAGTCGTAAACCTTGAAAGCCCTGTTCGAAATGAGGAATCTCTGATCAATGATAAAGATAAAATACTCGAAGACCTTGCCATAGAGAAAGAGTACCAGATTGCTAACAGGAACGCAACATTCGAAGGCATTCAGGCCCGACTTTGATACCCAATAGAGACTTGACGCTGGATAAGTAACTGCATAGCATCAGTTTGCCGCCACTGCGGTCGAAAGGTCTTGTATCTAGGTTGCTGTCAGCAGGTAAAGATCTCTTGAGGTTTCTCTATCCCCAGTTTTTTCAATCGTTTGGCGCTTCCGTTACCTGGTGGACGGTGCCGTGAGGGCCCGACAATTGGGCAAGCTTGATCTGCTTGAGATCGTCGCGAATGTTGCGCCAGGTGTCCACCGCAGTCGATCTCGGCGGCTCGCTGGAGAGTCAGCGCAAGCACGGTCAGAGAGATGTGCGCCTCGAGGAAGTCCATTGCACGGTAGAGATGGTGCAAGCTCAGCTCGCTCGTACCATCGATGCGGACATCCTCGGCCAGCCACTGCTCGTAGCAGTTCAGCTTCGACGATGGCGCCACGGCCCGATTGGCGACCATCGCAAACAGCGCACGCTCGATCGGGTAAGAAGCGGGTGCTTGCTGACTGCGAGCCGTGATCGCGGACGCGAATCCGAGCCGTTGCCACAGCTGCTCAAGGACCCAGATGTCGCCGTACGGCCACGCGTCGACGACCTTTCAGCCAGGAAGCTCCGACAGGAGGTCTTCCAATGCGATCCGCCGCAGAATACTGCGGGCGAGCTTTCGGAGCTGCTCGACAGCGGCGGGATCGTCGACCCGACCGAAGTTGTGGACGATGCGCGGCTCGGACCGCTTCTTCTCGCGGTTCCAAACGCTCTCAGCGATTTGGTAGTGCTTGATGGTGGAGCCGTCCTGGCGCTTCTGGGTGGTGGCTCTCAAATACATGTATCTTGTAATAGCACGTAAGTACCTGTAAAGTCACGCATGAGACGAATTCGCATGTTCTAGGTGTTTTTGAGTTCTGACCTGGGTCTTGAGCCGTAAGTTATTGAAAACACAACACCAGTCTCTTCGACATGACTGCTTCAGGGCGCCTGAGGTGTCAAAGTCGGGTGCCACGCCGCCTCGGACCTCGTACGGCATGCTGCGGTGATCGTGACCGCTTTCGTCGAGGAAAAGGAGGTAGCTCAGATCTCTCTCGCCTTCGCCGCAAGAAACGGC
>JBGMRN010000080.1:0-1976 GCA_048061535.1 Thermoanaerobaculales bacterium
TCCGGCACCCACTCGAGGTCGAAGGCCCAGACGCGATGCTTGACGTTCTTGATCATGCTTCGTCCTTCCGATCGCCGCTGCGATAGATGCGGACCTCGACCTTCTCGAGGGTTGCCAAACCCTCGGTAATCGCACCGTCGATGCTCGGCAGGAATGCCTCGATTCGTTCAATACGGTCGACGATCTCGATCACAACCGGAAGGTCGGACGACAGGCGCAGGATTTTGGTTGTATGCAACCGGCTGTGGGCGCCGAACCCCTCCACACCGCGCAACACGGTGGCGCCCGCCAAACCCTGCCGACGGGCCTCGCGTACGATCCACTCCGACAGCGGCATCCCCTTGTGACGGTCGGACTCGCCGATGAAGATTCGCAGCAGATGACCCTTGTCCGTCGTCGTCATGATGACCTCACAGCATGCGTCCGCCCAGATACCCGAGCCAGGCTGCGCCCAGGCCGAGTACGAGGTGCGCGGCGGCGTTGGCGGCGGCCCGCCCGGCGTCCGAGCCTTGGGCGAGCGCCAGTGTTTCGTAAGCAAACGATGAATAGGTCGTAAACCCGCCGAGCACGCCGATCAGGAGGAACAGGCGCTGACTTTCAGAAAGAACCTGGCGTTGGGCGTCGAATCCTGCGAGGAGGCCGATCGCCAGGCAACCACCGATGTTCACCGTCAGGGTGCCGTACGGGAAAGTGCTGGTACCGGGGATACGGTGGACCCAGCCGGAAATCGCGTAACGGAGGCTCGAACCGACAAAGCCTCCGAATCCCACCCATAGCACGTCGACGAAGCCTCGCATAACTGGTCATGCCCCCCGTGGAAGGGATAGTGTAGCGCGAACAGAACATGGGAATTCGGAATGAGGAATTCTCAATTCCGACCTCGTTCTACCGATAGTCTTCCCGCACCGGAGCGAAGACGTCGATGATGCGCAGGCGGCGTCATTGGACGGAGTTGGCAGCAATAACGACGGAATCAAGCGGCGGGGGCCCTCCAGGTGGGCGTTATCCGGGAATCCAGATCTTCTTCGCTCGAATCAGCTCGCAGACTCCGGGCAGCTCGAGCGGTTTGCCGCTTTCGGCATAGAAAGCCAAACCCTTGTAGCTGCACAGGTAGCGGTGGGTCTTGCTCAGGAACCCGCCTTCGGCCGTCACCACCAGCGGCGCTTCCTGGCGATCGACGATGGCTTGGAAATCACCGGGCTCGACCTTGACGATGACCCCGGACGCCTTGATCGCGTTGGCGATGGTCGCGGCGGCGGACGTTGCGGCGGTGGCTCCTGTGGTTGTTACGCTCATCGTAGGGCTCCTTTCCCAACCATACGGTGTGAGTGTCGGTGTATTCCTGCGCCAACGCAAGGGGGGTCGAGAGTTCGGATTCTCTTTTTCCTCCAATCCGGCGGTTTGCTTCCCGCTGATCCGATACGCGATACCATGGGTCTGCCGAGTTGAAGCATGACGGAGGGCGCCATCCGAATCTCCCTGGTGATTCCGACCTACAACGAGGCAGCGCTCCTGCCGCGGCTGCTGGACACGGTCGAGGTCGCTCGGGACCGATATCGGCATGGGGCCGAGGAAGTCGAGGTGATCGTCGCCGACAACGCCTCGACCGACGCGACCGCCGGCATCGCCGAGCGCCGGGGATGCACGGTGGTCAGGGTCGAGGAGAGGCGGATCGCGTCCGCCCGCAACGGTGGGGCGCAGCGCGCCGGTGGGACGATCCTTGCCTTCGTCGATGCGGACTCACAGATCAATGCGGAGAGCTTCAACGTCATCGACGAGGCGATCGCCTCAGGAAAGGTGGTCGGCGGCGCAACCGGAGTGCGCCTGGAGCGGTGGTCGCTCGGAATCGCCGCGACCTACGCTCTCTTCATGCCGCTGGTCTGGTTGTTTCGGATGGACACCGGAGTCGTCTTCTGCCGCCGATCCGACTTCGAGGAAATCGGCGGCTATGACGAGCGCCGCTTCTTCGGCGAGGA
>JBGMRN010000080.1:2076-11615 GCA_048061535.1 Thermoanaerobaculales bacterium
AACCTCCCGAGAGAAAACACCCAGGTCTCCGGATCATGGGAGTGCTCGTCGGGAGGCCATGGCCATACCATGTCCGGGTGGAAGAGCGCGACCAGGGCCTCCGCGTCCTGTTCGTCCCAGGCGCCGGTTTCGCGGTCGACCATGGCCTGGATCTCCGCGGTGAGTCTGTCCATTCTCTGCTCCCTTCGGAGGGTTGAGCTTATAGTACGATGGGCTTCAAAGGGAGGGCGGTGAGTCATGGCATATCCTCTGTTGTCGTTGATGCTCGCGGGGGCGGTGAGTACGGTGCCGTTCCTGGTCGATTACCAAGGGGCGACAATTTCTGACGCCCAGGGGGATGCGTTGGGAGAGGTGCTCCTCGCCACCTACACGCAAGTTGACGAGGCGGGGTTGCCCCGCGAGCGGCAGATGAACTTCCGGAACCTGCTCGAGCGCGTGCAGCACCAGTATGGCGAGAGCGATCTGCGGGAGCGCGCGATGTTGGTCAAGGAGTACCTGGAGCTGCTGGCGCCGCCTTCGCGGTACGTCCGCTGTGGCGAGGTCGTGCTCCGGTTGGAGCTCTACTCGGGGGTTCGCTATCGGGTCTGCGTTTCGCCCGACATGGACATCGTGCGCCTGGTGGAGGATCTCACGACCCCGGAGCGCATCTCTTGGCTGATCACCGTGCCCGATCCCGAGAAGACGGAGAGAGCCCTCGCGGCCATCGAGCCGCTCCTGACCAAGCTCGAGGAGGCGAGCGACGACCTCGAAAGGCTCAAGGAAGCGGAGGCCGAGATACGAAGAAAGATCGACCAGATCAGCGAAGAGTTTGGACCCGAAGAGAAGCTGTACATGGTGCATGAGCTCGAGGTCAACGGGGCGTGGGAGGAGTTCTCCCCGAGCGGCCCCGGCCAGGCGGAGGAGGCGCTGGCGAAGCTCTGGTCGGGGGTCTCTCCCGAGGTCTCCTCCCGGTTTGCTCTTCTCTTCTGCTTCCTCGAGGGTCTTCGCGAGGGAGAGTATCCTGAGCTGACCGGGTCGACTGCCGCCAAATTCGGCGCCTTGGTGCTGGACGATCTCGATCTCGACCCCGAACGGCTGCCGTTCTCGTGTCAGCAGAAACTGCACGTGACGAGCGGCGCCGATTCCGGTCCCATTCCCTTCCAGTTTCTCCCCCTGCCCGATTCCCTCGCGGAGAAGTTCTACCCGAACGAGAAGTGGGATCCGCCGAAGGTGGGTCTGAGCTTCGAGGGACGGGTGAAGCGCCTGCAATCCGGCAAAGGATGGTGAGGGCGGCCGGCGCCGGCCTCGAGACTCAATAGATCTCGCCGCCGGCCCTTCGCGGGTCGTGGTGATTGAAGCTGCGGGCCGGTAGGGGCCTGCGACCTCGTCGATTCGAGGGATGGGGAACAGCCACATTTTGACGCGAGTTGGCGTAGAATGCCATGGTGCGGCATGACTGGTGGCACTGGCTCGGGAAATGGACCCAGGGGGCGACCGTCCGGGTGGACGGAGTGGGGGAGGGTATCGACCGCATCCGCATGGAGAGCCGTTGGGCTCGGCTTCTGGGTCTCGAGGTCAACGCCTATCTTGTCGGCGACATCTTGATCGACAGTGGTTTCGCCCACGTTGGGCGGCAGGTTGTCGATGCTCTGGCCGGGCGTCGGATCGGCGCTCTTTACTGCACTCACAACCACGAGGACCACATCGGCAACTGCGCCGCCCTGGCCGCCGCCCACGGTTGTCCTGTCTTTCTTCGCCATCCCGAGGCGCTCTGGGACGAGGGGGTGGGCGTCCTGGCCGCTTACCGCCGGCTGTGGTGGGGCCGGCCTGAACCCTTCGAACCGGTTGAGATGCCGGAGTTTGTGGAGTCGGCCGGCCGCCGGCTGACGGTGGTGCCGGCGCCCGGACACTCGCGTACTCAGGTGGTTTTCTGGGAGGAGGCCACCGGCTACGTCATCACCGGCGACCTCTTCGTTTCTCCCGGGGCGACCGCGGTACTGATCTGGGAGAACCCGTGGGAAGCGGTGGCCTCTCTACGCCGGGTGGCGGCCCTGCAACCCAAGAGAATGCTGACCGGCCATGGATTGGTGGTTGACGATCCAGCCTCTCGGCTCGAGCTGAAGGCAGAGCGCATCGAGGAGGCGGCGCAACGCGCGGTGGAGATGACGGCCGAGGGGGTGTCCCAGCGCAGGATCGTGCGGCGGGTCTTTCCAAGGGGCGCCGCCAAGGACTGCTTCTTCGAGTGGCTCACCGGAAAGGAGTTCTCCCGCCTCAATTTTGTCAGGGCAGCGGTGCGGAACGCGCCTCCTGGTTGAAGAAGGTGGTTCGGCTGACGCGCCGGCGACGTTCGTGTCCGAAACCTATTTGGTGAAGCGCTGCTGACTTCGAGGCGATCTTCTCTCGACGCGCCCGTTTCAAAGCTCCGAATTCGCGCTACTGGAAGGTGACGCGATCTTCTGTCAGCGCGCTCGGGTGCGGGCGCATCATGCCCTGTATCACCGGACCGCTTCCACGCGCCGACAACTCAAAACTCAAAACTCCTTCTCTTGTTCTGCCACAATGAGGCTCATGGTGACGGTGGAGGCGATCCGTTCGGCGTTGGCGATTCACCAGCCGCGGGTCTTGCCGGCGGCGGACGGCGAGACCCGGGCGGCGGTGGCGGCGGTGGTGCGCCCTGGAGCAGGCGGCGCCGAGCTGCTCTTCATTCACCGTGCGGAAGATCCTCAAGACCCGTGGTCGGGTCATATGGCCTTTCCCGGCGGCCGCGTGGATCCCGGAGACGCGGACCCGCTGGCGGCAGCCCTCCGGGAGACGCGGGAGGAGGTCGGACTCGACCTCGGAGCCGATGGCGAGCGAGTCGGCCGCCTCTCCGATGTCGCTGCAATCGGGCGCGGTCGCCCGATGTCGATGATCATCACCCCCTTCGTTTTTGTGCTAGGAGAGAACCCTCACCTGGTTCCGAATTACGAGGTCGCGGCGGTGGTTTGGGTGCCGATGGCCTTCCTCGCCGATCGGGGCAACCGTTCACGGTATTCCTATGAGCGCGGGGGTCTGAAAATTGAGCTACCATGCTATCGGTACGACGAACACGTGATCTGGGGCATGACCTTCGGCATGGTGGATGAGTTGCTGGCACTGGTGGCACCGGCATAGCCGGGTATCCTCTCGGGCCGAATGTTGAAACAGGTGTGCACGCCCAACACCTGCTGATGAAACCTCAATCGCATGTTGAGGAGTCCGTTCTTTTCTGTCGGCGGATGCTATCCTGGTGGGCCATGTTCCGAAAGACGATTCTCGTGGTGGCGGTCGTTCTCTGCGGCCTCTATGCCTCCGCCCAGAAGCTGCCCTTTGGTTCGTACACCATCGAGGACGGTCTCCTCGACTCGGTGGTCTTCACGATGTACCAGGACTCGGCCGGCTACCTGTGGATCGGAACCCGCGCGGGACTCAACCGGTTTGACGGTCTCGAGTTCACGACCTACACCACAGTCGACGGCCTCGCCCACAACGTCATCCGGGCGGTTTTCGAATCCTCGGAAGGGGTGTTGTGGGTGGCGACCGAGGACGGCCTCAGCCGTCGAGTGAACGGGCGCTTTACAAGCCTCACGACCAAGGACGGCTTGCCCCACCACTCGGTGCGTTGTCTCACCGAAGGCGCCGATGGCGACATCTGGTTCGGCACCTATGGGGGCGGTGTGGGCCGGCTCCACGAGGGCGAGGTCACGGTCTATACGACCGCCGACGGCCTGGCCCATGACAAGGTGCGTGCCGCCCTTGCGACTCGCTCGGGCGACATCTGGTTCGGCACCTCGGGTGGAGGTCTCAGCCGGTGGCGAGATAATGTGTTCACGACCTTCCTCATGGGAGAGGGATTTGCCCCGAATGAGGTTCGCAGCTTGTGGGAGGACCCGGACGGACTGGTCTGGGTCGGTACCCGCGATGGTCTGTTCCGACAGCGCGGGGAGGCCTTTGAACGGCTGGAGTCGGCTGGTGGACTCGTCGGCCAGACGGTCAACGTGATCACCTCCGACAGCAGGGGACGGATCTGGATCGGGACCCGGGAAGGGGGCGCGTTCGCGCTCTCCGATGAAGGCGTCATCCGGTATCGCACCGAGCAGGGCTTGGTGGACAACAGTGTGGTCTCGATTCTCGAGGACGACGAAGGCAATCTGTGGTTCGGGACCTACGGCGGCGGACTCTGCCGACTGAGTACTGAGAGCATCCTCAACTTCGAGGCGCAGGACGGTTTCACATACGCCAACGTCTACAGCATCGTCGAGGCCGCGGATGGGGCGCTATGGTTCGGTACCAACGGCGGCGGTGTTTCCCGTTACAAGGACGGTATTTTCAGCACTTTTACAACTGCCGACGGCCTGGCCCACGACAAGGTTTTGTCGGCGATGCGAGACAATGAGGGCGCCCTGTGGTTCGGCACCTTGGAAGGCGCGAGCCGGTACTCCAGGGGTCGCTTCACCACCATCGACGAGAGCGATGGTCTTGCCCACAACATTGTTTACGACATTCATCAGGACCGACAAAATGCAATCTGGTTTGCAACTTTCGAAGGGCTTTCCAGGTTGTACGAGGGTCGCTTCACGACCTATACAAGAACCGACGGCCTGCCCGATGAAAGGGTGAATGTGATTCTCGAGGACGCCGGCGGAGTTCTCTGGTTCGGCACCGCCAACGGACTGAGTCGGTTCGACGGGGAGCATTTCGAAAACTTCGGCGTGGACGAAGGTCTGGTCGCCGGTTTCGTCAACCACGTTTTCGAAGCCTCGGATGGGGCGCTGTGGATCTGCACCAACGGTGGTCTCAGCCGGTTTGATGGTGGTGAGTTTACGAACTACACCACCGCCGAGGGTCTTTCCCACAACAACTGCGCGGTAGCGTTGCAGGCCGAGGACGGGGTCCTGTGGATCGGGACCAATCGCGGCGTTGACCGGTTCGACGGAGAGACATTCGCCGTGATCAGTTACAAGGAGGGGCTTGTTTCCGACCTCGTAAACCGGGGCAGCGGTTTCAAGGATCGGGAGGGGAATCTGTGGTTTGGGACCATCGCCGGCGTCAGCCGGATCGCCTCGGACTTCCCGGTCCCCGAGCTTGCGCCGCCGCCGCTGTATCTGACCCAGGTCCGGGTGTTCGAAGAACCGGTTGACCGCAGCCAACCGCTGGTGCTTCCCTACCGCAGCAACTACCTCAAGTTCGAGTTCGCCGGCATCTCATTCCGGCGCCCACAGGACGTGGTCTACCGCTATCGTCTGCAGGGTCTCGACCGTGACTGGCAGATTTCCCGGCAAAGAATGGTCCAGTACACCTCCCTTCCGCCCGGCGCCTATACCTTCGAGGTGACCGCGCGTAGCTCTGAGGGGGGTTGGAACCCACAACCGGCGAGCTTTCATTTCGAGATCGTGCCACCGTTCTGGCGTCGCTGGTGGTTCGTGGTGGGAGTCGCATTCGTTCTCGTGGGAGCGGTGATGTGGCGGGTTCGCGATCTCAAGAGCCAGACCATCGCGCTCGAGCAGAGTGTTCAGGTGCGCACCGCGGAGGTGGAGGCGGCCAACGAGGAGCTTCGTTGGCTGGCTCTCAACGACCGACTCACGAGTCTTCGCAACCGCCATTACGTGTACGAGATCATGCCCGGCGAGATGAGCCGGCTGGAACGTTCCTACCACAAGCGGAGCGGCACCGGTGCGGAAGAGCGGGACTCTAAGCTCGCTCTGGCGTTGATCGACCTCGATTTCTTCAAAGACGTCAACGACACCTATGACCACACCGTCGGAGATGCGGTGCTGCAGCAGGTGGCGCAGGTCTTCACCGAGGTCACCCGGGACAGCGACGTGGTGGCGCGCTGGGGCGGTGAGGAGTTCCTCCTGCTGTTGCACGACGTCAAGGTCCCGCGGCTCGAAGAAATGGTTCGTCGCGTTCTCGATTCCCTGCGCAAGAGCCCCCTGGCCGTCGACGACCAGCACAGCGTGACGATGACCTGTTCGATAGGCTACACCCACTTCCCCGGTCACCTCAGCCCGTCGCTCTACTCGTGGGAGGACGTGGTCAAGATTGCCGACATCGCCCTGTACGAGGCAAAGCTCGGGGGGCGCGACCGGGCGGTGGGCTTCACCTATGATCGGGCCGTTCCTCCGGAGAAACTGATGGCGATGGTCCACACCGATGTCCGCGGCGCGGTCGCCGCAGGATATTTGCTTCATCTCTAACCCGCACTCGAGAAACTTCTGAGTTTCTCGAGTGCGGGTTAGCCCGTTCCCATCCGGAATCTCGTGAGAAGTACGGGCCAAAACCGTCATTCCGCTGATGGCGCGAAAGCGCCGCCAGCGGAATGACCTGTGGTAGTCTGCACGACCTTGAAAATGCCGAGATCAGTCCCCGTTTTCGCCGTCCTTTCCCTGTGCGTGACCGCTGCAGCTGGGGCGCTCGACTGTCGGCTGGAAATGGCGGACGGGACGCCGCTGGCCGGAGCGCGGGTGCTGGTGGTGGGCCGCGACGATTCCATGGTGGCCGACGCTGAGGGACGGTTTGTTCTCGACCCGGTCCCGGATCCGCCGTTTGTGCTTTTTGTCGCTCGTCCCGACGGGGTGGCGCTGCTTCCGGTGACGGTGATCGAGCTGCCCGCAGAGGGACCGCTCACGGTGCAGGTGATGGCTGCCGGCGAGACGGTCACGGTGATCAGCGGGTTGGTGCCCGACCTCGAGCTTCCGCCGGCTGTGGCGGTGACGGTGATGGGCCGGGGTGACCTCGATCAACGGCTGCCCACGCAGATCGTACAATCGCTGGAGAACTTGCCCGGCGCGGGCCAAAGCGGTGGCGGGCACGCGGCGGTGCCGGGCATTCGCGGCATGCCGCAGCACCGAACCCTGCTCCTGCTCGACGACGGGCGGGTGGTTACCGAGCGGCGGGCGGGGGCGTCGGCGACCTATATCGATCCCGAAACGGTTGAGGAGGTGGAGGTGGTTCGCGGACCGGGATCGGTGGCCTACGGTTCGGACGCCTTCGGCGGGATCATTCGTGCCCGCACGCGCATGCCGGATCCCCGGGGAGCCAACGATCTCCGCTTCAGCCTTATCGGCGGCACCGGTCTGGACGAGGTGGGGGCGGCCGCCGAGGTGACCACTGGGCTGTTCGGCGGTGGGTTCTTGGTGGGCGCTAGCTACCGCGATTTCGGCGACTACGAGAGCCCCGAAGGGACCGTCGCGAACTCAGGGGCGGAGCTCGCCGGTTGGCGCCTCGGCTACCAGGCGGTGGTCGCAGGCGGCATCCTGCACCTCGGCTGGCGGGTGGACGAGGCGCGCGACGTCGGCAAGCCGGCGCCCGATTCGGATCAGCGGCGGGTGTCCTATCCGGAGGAGGTCTCACGTCGCCTGAGCCTCGGCTTCGAGCGGCCCGGACCGGGGAGATGGACCCGCATCGGAGCCAGCTTTTCATGGGACAGCTATCTCCTGGTCCTGGAAAAGGACCGCTTCGCTACCGCCACCGATTCGCGCCGGATCAAACGCACTGAGACCGACGCCAACGACTTCACGCTCCGCTTCGACGCCGAACGCTCCCTCGGCGAGTGGAAGATGGTGCTCGGGACGGACATAACCGGACGATACGGCCTCGAGGCGGTGAACAGGATCATGACTTTCAATGCCGCCGGGGCGCTGCTGGAAAGCGAGCGCGAGCAAGCCATCGAGTCGGCCCGCCGGACCGACCTCGGGGTCTTCGCCACCTTCGGACGCAGTCTCAGGCGCTGGCGTTTGAACGCCGGAATACGCGGCGATGCGGTGAGCACCCGTAACTCCGGCGGGTTCTTTGGAGATCTCACGACCTCCAACTCCGCTCTGTCAGGCTTCGCCGCCATTGGTGTCGATCTGGGGCCCCATCTCGTGCTGACCGGTCAGGTGGCCCGCGGCTTCCGCGATCCGCTTCTCTCCGATCGCTACTTCCGGGGCGAAACCGGCCGCGGTTTCATCACCGGCAACCCCGACCTCGTGCCGGAGACCAGCCTCCAGTTCGATCTCGCGCTGCGCTACGCATCCGGCTCTTCGACGGCGGGCGTCTACGCCTATCGCTATCGCATCTTCGATCTCATCGAGCGCTACCGCGACGGCGATGATTTCTTCTTTCGCAACCGCGGCAAGGCTGAGATCACGGGCCTCGAGGTGGAGATCGACTTCGATCTCACGGATGGTGTCGAGCTTCAGGTTGGGGCCCACTATTTGCGCGGAGAGGTCGTTGACGACCGGACCTTCACCGACGGGGCGCCGCCGCCAGGGGTGTTCGTTGTGCTCCGCGGGCGCCCGGGTTCGCGCTGGTGGTGGATGGCCCGCGGCGCTGCCTTCGCCCGCGACGATCGCCCCGGTCCGACCGAGCTGGAGGTTCCAGGTTACGGCGTGCTCGATGCCGGAGTTGGGTTCAGCGTCTCAAAGGTCCTGGAGCTGTCACTCCTCGGCCGCAATCTCCTCGATCACAGCTACCTCGCATCCTCAGACGAAGCGACCGTCCTCGCCCCGGGGCGCTCGCTCCAGCTCGTCCTCCGCGGCAGACTCTGACGCCGCCAATTATCTATTTTTCATGCGTATCCGGTTCGCTCAGGTCGCGCATCCTCGGGTTCCGGAATGTGGTGGTGGCGGGCCCTGACGGCTGACCGGTCCACCTGATTGAAGCGGATATGCAGGTCTCGAATTTCAGCCAGCCACTCCGGGGCGGGCAGTACGGGCTGGTGCCAATTGAGATTAAAGAACTGAGAATTGAGAATTGTAACGGCGTCAGCCGTTACAGAGAATATCCACCTTCGTCAGCGCCCGGTCGAACTCGGCGTCGGTCTTGGCCGCGGCGAGCTCCTTACGGGCTGAGGCGCATTCCTCCGCCTCCTCCTGAAACTCGTCTTCCAGCGCCGCCACCACCTCCTGCGAGGCGGGGTTGCACACCTCGGCGTTGACCCGACGGATATTCGTTCCTTGACCGGTCTCCTCGACGACCACGCAGTCTCCCATGTGGATCTCGGTCTGGTCGGTCACCACCTTGACCGCGCCGCCGGGAATCTCGACGGTGTACATCATGCCCATCCGAGTGGTGCTCCTCGCGGATCCGAGCGCACCGCCGGCGACAGCGCCGAGGGCGGTGTTGCGGCGCTTGGTTTTGCCGGACTTTCCTGAGGAGGCGACTAAACCGATGGTCCCGCCGACCAGGGCCCCCTGAGTGGATTTCGAGTCGTTGAGATCGACGCGTTCGGACTTGACCACGAACCCGTGCTGGATCTTGGCCGACTGGCCCTTCTTTTGCGCCTCGGCGGGGGCCGGCATGAGCGTCAGGCCGGCGACAACGAACACCACGATGGCTGCGATAGAGATTGATCGTTTCATTTCGGTGGTCCTCCTGCTTCATTCAACCGATTCGGCGACAGGTCATTCCCGATGCATCGGTGGCCTATCATACTCGCCGTCCGCCTTCGTTGCCACGTGCCTCCGCCGCACGGATGAGTTCCCCGCAGGGGAACCCGGAATTTGCGGGAGTTGTCGCCGCCCCGGGCGGGGGGGCTCCGGGATTGGATTGGTGTGTCC
>JBGMRN010000080.1:11625-13514 GCA_048061535.1 Thermoanaerobaculales bacterium
CGCCTGCCAGGCGGCAGGATCTCGGAATTCGATTGGGTGTACCCTGTCGCCGGAGGCTGCCATGAAGCGTGCCTGGTTACTCGTCGTCGCGTGTTCGCTCCTCGCCTGCGGGTCCGCCGAAGAGCCGGCGGATCTGGTGCTCGTGGGTGGGCGCATCGTCACCATGGATGCCTCGAATCCAGAAGTGGAAGCACTCGCCGCCCGCGGCCAGGAGCTGGTGGCGGTGGGATCGGAGAAAGAAATCCGGCGGTTGATCGGGCCCGAGACCGAGGTCGTTGATCTCGACGGTGCACTGGCGGTGCCTGGTCTGATCGACGCCCACGCCCACTTCTTCGGGGTTGGCCGGGCGAAGATGCAGCTCGATCTCCGGGCGGTTGCCGATTTCGACGAAATCGTCACCTTGGTTGCGGCGGCCGTTGCCGAGGCCGAGCCGGGGCAGTGGATTCTCGGCCGCGGTTGGCACCAGGAGAAGTGGAAAAGGGCGCCGGATCCCAACGTCTCCGGCCTGCCCTACCACGACTCCTTGAGCGCGGTATCGCCTGAAAACCCGGTGATGCTCACCCACGCCAGTGGCCACGCGACGATGGTCAACCGCCTCGCGCTCGAGATGGCCGGGATCGACGACCGGACCCCGAATCCGCCGGGCGGAGAGATCGTTCGCGATGCTTCAGGCCGCGCCATCGGCGTGCTGCGGGAGACCGCCGAAGACCTGGTGGCCGCCGAGCTCGACCGCGAGTGGGACGAGGCGACGATGCGCCGGATGGTGGAGCTGGCGAGCACGGAGTGTTTGGCCAAGGGCATCACCTCCTTTCAGGACGCGGGCTCGACCTTCCGCCAGGTCGAGCTTCTTGAACGCATGGCACGCGCGGGGGAGCTGGGGCCGCGGCTGTGGGTGATGTTGGCCGAGGACAACGAGACCCTCGGCGAGGGGCTGCCGGGCTTCAGGGTCTGGCGCGAAGGTGATGGCTTCCTCACGGTGGGCGGCATCAAGCGCTGGATCGACGGGGCTCTCGGCTCGCACGGGGCGTGGCTGCTGGAGCCTTACGCCGACATGCCTCAGAGCGCCGGTCTCAACATCGTCACCGCCGACGAGCTGAGGGAATCCGCTCGCCTGGCCGCGGAGCATGGCCTCCAGCTGTGCTCGCACGCCATCGGTGACCGGGCTAACAGGGTCACCCTCGACGTCTACGAAGAGACGATCGCGTCCCGTCCCGACGGGCGTGAGCTGCGTTGGCGGGTCGAGCACGCCCAGCACCTCCACCCCGACGACGTGCCCCGCTTCGAGGCGCTGGGGGTCATCGCCGCAATGCAGCCCATCCATTGCACCTCCGACGGGCCGTGGGTGCCGCTGAGGCTGGGGGATCGGCGGGCCGCCGAGGGCGCCTACGTGTGGCGCAGTCTCCTCGACTCGGGCGCGGTCATTGCCAGCGGCACCGACGCGCCGGTCGAGGATATCGACCCCATCCCCTCGTACCACGCGGCGGTGACTCGGCAGCTCCCTGATGGTACGGCCTTTTACCCGGGGCAGCGGATGACCCGTGAGGAGGCCCTGCGGGCGCGGACCTCGGATGCGGCCTTCGCCGCCTTCGAGGAGGACATCAAGGGCTCGCTCGAAGTGGGCAAGCTGGCCGACGTGACGGTGCTGTCAAAAGACATCCTACGGGTCCCGGAGGACGAAATCCTCGACGCGAAGGTGCTCTTGACGATCGTTGGAGGCGAGGTGAAGTACAGCGCAGACAGGAAAGGAAACTAGGAATTCGGGATTCGGAATTTTCGGCGCGGGTAGGCAACCGTAGGGATTGAGGCGTGTTACCCGCGCCCAAACGCGGGCATAATGTGCCAATACTCTGGTCGTTTCCGCGCGTTGAACTCAAAACTAAGAACTAAGA
>JBGMRN010000081.1:0-1933 GCA_048061535.1 Thermoanaerobaculales bacterium
GGCCGAGGGCGTGGGCGAGGATGCCCTCCTCGGCGAGACGGGCGGCGAGCTCGGTGGCGGAAGGTGCCAGGTCCTCGGCGAGGG
Organism: Thermoanaerobaculales bacterium; assembly: GCA_048061535.1. GTDB lineage: Bacteria > Acidobacteriota > Thermoanaerobaculia > Thermoanaerobaculales > Sulfomarinibacteraceae > Sulfomarinibacter. The sequence continues at coordinate 85 of JBGMRN010000081.1, forward strand.
CGAAAAACACGATGTTGGTCTCGACGGTGGCGGGGTCGAGCACGATGCCCGGAATCTCGGCGAGTCCGTCGGCCAGGGTGCGCGCGCGGCGGTTATCCTCACCCAATAACGGCATCATTTCGTCGAGAGCCACCAGACCGGCGGCGGCGATGATCCCCGCCTGGCGCATGCCTCCGCCGAACATCTTGCGCACCCGGCGGGCCTCGACGATGGTGTCGGTGTCGCCGGCCAGGATCGATCCGACCGGTGCGGCGAGGCCCTTGGAGAGGCAGAACATCACCGTATCGCAGCCTTCACTCAGCTCGGTCGCCGAAATGCCGAGGGCGGCCGCGACATTGTGGATGCGGGCGCCGTCGAGGTGGACCGGCAGACCGTGGCGGTGAGCCACCGCCACCAGGTCGGCCATGCGTGCGGGCGGCGTCACCCGCCCGCCGGCAAGATTGTGGCTGTTCTCGAGGACCACCAGCGACGTCGGCGTGCGGTAGCCTGCGGACGGCTGGATCGCCGCCTCGACCTGGTCCGGCGAGAGGATGCCGTCGGCGGTGGGGATCGCTCTCGGTATGACTCCGGAAAGCGCCGCCATGGCGCCCATTTCGAAGTTGAAGACGTGGGCGCCGGCCTCGGAAATCACCTCCGAGCCGGGGCTCGTGTGAAGGTGGATGGCGATCTGGTTGCCCATGGTCCCGGTGGGAACGAAGACCGCTGCTTCTCTCCCCATGAGCTCGGCCGCACGGTCCTCGAGCCGGTTGATGGTGGGGTCTTCACCATAGACGTCGTCACCGACGACGGCACATGCCATTGCCCTCCGCATCGCCTCGGTGGGTTGTGTTACCGTATCGGATCGTAGGTCCACAATAGTATGTGTCATGGCGACATATTAACCCGAGTGTCGCACCGTTCGGTCCATCTTGACTTCTCGCGGGCACAAAGCTAGGATTCGTTCTCATGATTGCAGACAAGTCCAATCATAGCTTCACTTTCCCAAAATGGACATGGGTTCTGCGACCTGCGGCTGTGGCTGCGGCTGTGGGTGGTCTGCTCTATGCGACGGTGGTGGTCGCCTTCGGGTTTTCTCCGTGGGCCACCGATGTCGGTTACGCGCCGGTGCAGCCGGTGCCTTATAGCCACGCGGTTCACGTCGGGCAACTGGGCATTGATTGCCGCTACTGCCACAACACCGTCGAGAACGCTGCTCGGGCAGCGATACCTCCCACTCAGACCTGCATGAATTGCCACAAAACGGTGCGTACGGCCTCGGAGAAGCTGATTCCGGTCTTCTCGAGCTACTCGACGGGGATGCCGGTCGAATGGGTACGGGTTCACGATCTGCCCGACTATGTTTACTTCAACCACTCGGCCCACGTGCGGCGCGGCATCGGCTGTGTTTCGTGTCACGGGCGCATCGACACCATGGAGGTGGTCACGCAGGTCGAGCCTCTGAGCATGGGATGGTGCCTGGACTGCCACCGCAGCCCGGAGCGGCACCTTCGTCCGGTGGATTTCGTCACCACGCTCGACTGGGTGCCGATGGAGGACCAGATGGTTCTCGGGAAACGCCTGCGAGAGACCAACGATATCAACCCACCGACGGATTGCAACACATGTCATCGATGAACCGAGAAACCGGCATGACGTATTGGCGGAGCCTGGACGAGCTCGCGCAGACCCCCGAGTTCGCCGAAGCGGTCCGGCGTGAGTTCCCGAACGACGAGTGGGATCGGCTGCCACCGGCCACCCGCCGCCAGTTCTTCAAGGTGATGGGCGCCTCGGTGGCCCTGGCGGGACTCACCGCTTGTCGCTGGCCGACGGAGGAGATCGTTCCTTTCGCCCACCGCCCGGAGGGAAGGAC
>JBGMRN010000081.1:2033-13173 GCA_048061535.1 Thermoanaerobaculales bacterium
TGGCGGTGCTGACGGAATCGTCGTCGTCTCCCACCCTGCACGCGTTGCGCGATCGATTCGCGGCTGCACGCCCCGACGCGCACTGGTATGAGTACGAACCGGTCTCGCGGGACAACGAGCGCGAGGGGATGCGGCTCGCCTTCGGATCACCGTTGCGGGCTCATCCCCGTCTCGAGGAAGCGCGGGTCGTGGCGTGCTTCGACGCCGACCCGCTGTTTGACCATCCGTCCGCCCTACGTCTGACTCGCGAGTTCGCCCGCGGACGAGACCCCGAATTACAGACCGCCTCGCGCCTTTTTGTCGCCGAGAGTGGATACAGCCTCATCGGCGCGCGTGCTGACCATCGATTGGCGATTCCTGCGAGCCGCGTGCCCGCAGTGCTCGCCCTGGTGGCTCATGGGCTGGTGGCCAACCATCGAATCGATCTTCCGGCGGCGGCGGCCGCTTTCGCCGGCGCCGAGATCGATCCCGCGAGCGAGCAGGAGGCGCGCTTCGTCAAGCTTCTCACCGCCGATTTGGCCGCGCGGCGGGGTGATGGAGTGCTCCTCGTCGGCCCCCGTCAGGCGCCTGCGGTGCACGCGCTCGCCGCGGTGCTCAATCAGGCCCTCGGCGCTGGTGGTTCGACAATCGAATACACCGTTGATCAAGAGCCCGACCGGCCTTCGCACTTGGCGGCGATCTCGGATCTCGCCGCCGGAATCCGTGCCGGCGAGATCAAGACCCTGCTGATCCTGGGCGGCAATCCCGTGCACAATGCTCCCGCGGATCTCGGGTTTGCGGACTTGGTGGCTGGGGTCGAGGTGTCGATCCACCTCAGCCTCTACGACGATGAAACCTCGCGGGCCTGTACCTGGCATTTGCCGCGCGCCCATTCCCTGGAAGCGTGGGGCGACGGGCGCGCCTGGGACGGGACGCTGACCATGCGGCAGCCGCTCATCGCGCCGCTGTACGGCGGCCGGTCCGAAATCGAGGTCCTCTCCCTGACTCTTGCTGAAGGGTCCGTTTCGGGCCACGGCCTGGTGCGCGCTTCCTTGCGCGGATCGGCCGGAACAACGGACTTCGAAGCATTCTGGCGGCGAGCCCTGCACGACGGCATCGTGGAGGCCAGCGGCTGGGACCCGGTTGTTCCCAAGGCAGACCCGGCGAATCTGGCCACAGCTGTCGATGCCCTGCGCGCGCTGCTGCTGACCACCGCGCCGACCGCCTCCCACCCGGAGCTGGTTCTCGCGGCCGATTCGAAGATCTACGACGGACGATATGCCAACAACGGTTGGTTGCAGGAGCTGCCCGATGCAGTCACCAAGATCACCTGGGACAATGCTCTCCTTGCCTCGCCGGCCACCGCTCGTGAAATGGGCATCCATGACGGCGATGTCGTTGAGGTGGAGTCGGGAGGCGCGTCAGTCGAGTTGGTGGTTTACGTTGTGCCGGGTCAGGCGAAGTACAGTCTGAGGGCAGCCCTCGGCTACGGACGCACGGCCGCGGGCCGGGTCGGCGACGGGGTTGGCGTCGATCTTTATCCGCTGCGCACCTCCGGGGCGCCCGATTTGGCGTCCACGGTATCGGTGCGGCCCACCGGGCGGCGCTACAGCCTGGCCACGACCCAGGATCACTTCGCCATCGACATGATCGGGTTCTCCGCGCGCAACCTTCGGGTCGAGGAGCTCGTCAGGGAGGCATCGCTCGACGCCTACCTGGCCGATCCTGAGATCATCCACAGCCACGACCACCACCCGCCGCTGATCTCATTGTGGAAGGACCAGGTCTACGAAGGTGAGCAGTGGGGAATGTCCATCGACCTCAACACCTGCACCGGCTGCAACGCCTGCATCGTCGCCTGCCAGGCCGAGAACAATATTCCGGTGGTTGGTCGGGAGCAGGTGCTGAACCAGCGCGAGATGCAGTGGATCCGCATCGATCGCTACTTCAAAACGGCGCCGGGTCTCGGACCGGACGAGGTGGACGACGCTGAGATGGTCTTCCAGCCGACGGCGTGTGTCCACTGCGAGAACGCCCCCTGCGAGCAGGTCTGCCCGGTCGCGGCGACCCAGCACACCGCCGACGGGCTCAACGCGATGGTCTACAACCGTTGCATCGGAACCCGATACTGCTCCAACAACTGCCCGTACAAGGTGAGACGCTTCAATTTCTTCAACTATCACAAGGCATTGGCGGACACCACCAAGATGCAGTTCAACCCCGAGGTCACCGTGAGATCACGTGGGGTGATGGAAAAGTGCACCTATTGCGTGCAGCGCATCGAGGCGGTCCGGATTGCTGCCCGCAACGCCAACCGGCCGATCTCCGACGGCGAGATCGTCCCGGCCTGCGCTCAGACCTGTCCCAGTCAGGCCATCCGCTTCGGGAACCTCAACGATCCGTCGAGCGAGGTCTCGCGCCTTCGCGAGGATCACCGATCCTACGCCACGCTTGCCGAGCTCAACATTCGGCCCCGAACCCAGTATCTCGCCCGCTTGAACAATCCCGCCGGCGGAAGCCCGCCGGCTCAAGGTGAGGCCGACGCCCATGGGAAGGATGTGGTTTGAAGCCATGAGCACGACCGCAATCCCGCATTTCTCAGCGCATCACACCGCCGATGGCGGCAGCTCGCCGGCCGAAGCAGGGAGGTGGTGAGTGATGCGGGCTCAGTATCTCGACAACACCGGCGACGATCCGACCGTCCGCGCACGCCTGGTAGTCGGTGATAACGATTTCGGGACGGTCACCGAGGCCGTCTGCAGCATCCCGGAACGGTCGACGACGCCGAAGATCTGGTGGGTGGCCTTCGCCATCTCGTCAAGCCTCACCCTGGTCCTGCTGGCCATGATCGGCTACCTGGTGACCACCGGCGTTGGTGTGTGGGGGTTGCAGGCGCCGGTGGGCTGGGGCTACGCGATCGTCAACTTCGTATTCTGGGTCGGCATCGGCCACGCGGGGACCCTGATTTCGGCCATCCTTTTCCTGCTGCGGCAGCGGTGGAGAACCAGCATCAACCGGTTCGCCGAGGCGATGACGATCTTCGCGGTCGTCTGCGCCGGGATCTTTCCGGGAATCCACGTCGGCCGTATTTGGGTCGCTTACTGGCTGGCGCCCGTTCCCAACCAGATGAGCATGTGGCCGAACTTCCGTTCGCCGCTCCTGTGGGATGTTTTTGCGGTGGGCACCTATGCGATGGTGTCGCTGCTTTTCTGGTACATGGGGATGATTCCGGACCTGGCGACCCTTCGCGATCGCGCGAAGACCAGGGTTCGGTGGTTTTTTTACGGCATCCTCAGCCTGGGCTGGAGGTCTTCGAATCGCCACTGGCACCGGTTCGAGATGGCCTACCTGCTTCTCGCGGCGCTGGCCACCCCCCTCGTATTGTCGGTGCACTCGGTGGTGAGCTTCGACTTTGCGGTCTCGATCATGCCCGGTTGGCACACCACGATCTTCCCGCCGTACTTCGTCGCCGGAGCGATCTTCTCCGGTTTTGCGATGGTGGTGACGCTGATCATACCCACGCGAAAGATCTTCGGGCTCGAGGAAATCATCACCCTCCGTCACCTCGAGAACATGGCCAAGATCATGCTCGCAACCGGGATGATGGTGGGGCTCGCTTACAGCACCGAATTTTTCATGGCATGGTACAGCGGCAACACCTATGAGGCCTTCACCTTCTTGAACCGAGCCTTCGGACCCTACGCCTGGGCGTACTGGATCATGGTCACCTGCAACGTGGTCGTGCCGCAGCTTTTCTGGGTCAAGAAGTTTCGTACCAACACCGTCCTCCTGTGGATCGCTTCGGTCCTGATCAACGTCGGCATGTGGTTCGAGCGCTTCGTGATCGTGGTCAGCTCGTTGAGCCGCGACTACCTGCCGACCAGCTGGGGCTACTACCGCCCGTCGATTGTCGATGTGTTGACCTTTGTCGGCAGCTTCGGTCTGTTCTTCACCCTCTTCCTGCTCTTTGTCCGCTTCATGCCGATGGTGGGGATGGCGGAGGTCAAGGGAGTGATGCCGCAGGCCCACCTCGACCGACCGGGCCACCGTGGGCACGGTGATTACCACGGTGACATCGGTGGTGGGGAGGTGCTGTCGTGAATGACGCACTGCATGCAACCGGCACCGCCGCGGCGGAGAAGGTTCTGTACGGCTACCTGGCGGAGTTCGACAGGGTGGATGAGCTGCTGCTCGCGGCGGCCAGGGTGCGGGATGCAGGCTACACCTGCTGGGACGCGCATACCCCGTTCGTGATCCACGGTCTCGACGCAGCGATGGGCATCAAGAAGACCGTCCTTCCCTACATCGTTTTTTTCGCAGGGCTCACCGGTACAGCCGCGGGTATTCTCCTGCAGTGGTTCACCAACGCCTTCGACTACCCGTTCCTGATCAGCGGCAAGCCACTCTTCAGCCTGCCGGCGAACATCCCCGTCGCGTTTGAAACCACCATCCTGTTTGCGGCGGCCGGCGCTCTGCTGGGGATGCTTGCCCTCAACCGCCTGCCCCAGCTCTACCATCCCTTATTCCACAGCGGCAGATTCAAGCGGGCTACCGACGATCGCTTTTTTATCTCCATCGAGGCCGCCGACCCGCTCTTCGAGGCGACCGCGACCCGGGCGCTGCTCGAGTCCGTGTCGGTCTTGCCCATCGAGGAGGTGAGATCGTGACGATTCCCCGGTGGGTCTATTTCGGGGTGCTGGTCCTGGTCGCCCTTTCCTTCGTGCCGCTGGCGCTGATCATGCGGGCGCGGGCGACGACGACGACCAAGCCGCGCATCCACATCATCCCCGACATGGATAATCAGCCCAAGTTCAGGGCCCAGGCTCGCAATCCCCTGTTCGCCGATCGCAGGGCGATGCGGCCTCCGGTCCAGGGCGCCGTCGCCCGCGGCTCTCTGGCCGCCGACCCTGTGATTGCGACCGGCAGGGTGGGTGAGGGGTGGGTCGAGGTGATTCCGGTGTCGCTGGATGCGGGCGTGCTGGTGCGCGGTCGAGAGCGCTACGACATTTTCTGCTCGCCCTGTCACGGGCTTGCCGGCCACGGCGACGGCATGGTGGCCAAGCGCGCCGATGAGTTGCAGGAAGGCACGTGGATGCCTCCGAGCTCGTTCCACACCGAGCTCATCCGCGGGCGAGCAGCAGGCCAACTCTTCAACACCATCTCAAACGGCATCCGCAACATGCCGGCCTACGGCCCGCAGATCCCGGTCGAGGATCGATGGGCGATTGTCGCCTATGTCAAGGCCCTCCAGCGGAGCCAGAACGCCACCATTGATGATGTCCCGGCGGACATCAGGTCACAACTGCGATAGCGAGGCGCACATGCGGGGCAACGTACTGGACATCACCACCGAACCGCGACATCTCGGCGAGGTCAGGGGGCGCGTCCTCATTTTTTCCCTGGCGATGGCGCTGGTGGGCATCGCCGGATCCCTGTGGCTCGCCCGGAGTTCCGCGCACGGAATGGAGCACCTGCTCGAAACCTACCTGGTGAGCTTCGCCTTCTTCCTCAGCATCTCCCTCGGCGGGCTCTTCTTCGTCCTTCTCCAGCACTGCACACGCGCCGGTTGGAGCGTCGTCGTGCGGCGAGTCGCTGAAGCCGTGGCCTCCAACGTCATGTTGATGGCGGTTCTCGTGATTCCGGTTCTGCTCGGCATGCATCATCTCTATCACTGGTCCGACGTCGCCGCGGTTGCCCACGACCCGTTGCTGGCTGCCAAGGCGGGGTTTCTGAATCCGGGCTTCTTTCTGATCAGGGTGGCGGTCTACTTTGTCATCTGGATCTCTCTGGCGGGTTTTCTTTTCCGGACATCGGTCGCCCAGGACCGCACCGGCGACCCGTCCCTCACCCGACGCATGGAAAAATTGAGCGCACCGGGAATGATCCTCTTCGCCCTCTCCATCAATTTTGCCGCTTTCGACCTGCTGATGTCGCTCGATCCCCACTGGTTCAGCACGATTTTCGGTGTTTACTACTTTTCGGCATCGGTGGTGGCGTTCTTCGCGGTCATGCCGAAGATTTTGGTCGGCCTGCAGAGCCAGGGCCTGCTCAAGAACGCGGTGACCGTCGAGCACTTCCACGACTTGGGCAAGCTGCTTTTTGGTTTCGGCGTGTTCTGGGCGTACATCGCATTCTCCCAGTACATGCTCATCTGGTATGCGAATGTGCCCGAGGAGACCGAGTGGTTTCTCAAGCGCCAGACCGGTGAGTGGGCGACGGTGAGCCTGATCCTCATCTTCGGACACTTCTTGATTCCCTTCTTGTTGTTGGTCTCACGCTTCGTAAAGCGTCGTCCGGTGCTGCTCGCCATCACCGGAGGATTCGTGGCTCTCATGTGCTGGGTCGACATTTACTGGCTGGTCGTGCCCGAGTTCAGCCCGGGAGTGGCCAGGTTCGGCCTTCTTGACGTGCTCTGTTTCCTGGGGATGAACGGGCTGTTCTCGGCGGGGTTTGTTTGGCGGCTGAGAAAGGTCTCGCTGGTACCTGAAAAGGACCCGAGACTCGCCGAGTCCTTGGCCTTCGAGAACGCCTGACCATGAATTCTCAATTCTTAGTTCTTAATGTTGAATTATCCGCGCCCAACCGGGGCGTTTCGGAGAGGAAGGGTCGAAATTGAGAATCAAGAATTGTGAACTGATAATTAAGAATTAAGAATTGGAGCCTGTTGTGCGCTATGACGACCCGAATGTCGCCGCCACCGCCGTGGTCGGTATCGTCTCCGCGATTCTCCTCTTCGTGATCATCGTCGGGTTGCAGGCATTCTTCTTCCAGGCGGAGCGGGATGAGTTGACGAGGAAGGTCTACTCCCGCCCGTATGAGGCTTTGCAGCAGTTGGACGCCAACCAGCTCGAGCTCCTCAACAGCTACGGTTGGGTGAGCCAGCCCGACGGCGTGGTCCACGTTCCGATCGAGCGTGCGATGGAGTTGATTGTCGGTGAGATCGAGTAGAGAGAGTTCTCAATTCTGAGTTTTCAATTTTGAATTCCCGGCGCGGGTAGGAAAACCGGTTTGTGGGTCGTGTTGCCCGCGCTTGCCCCGGCTCCGGCGCGGGAAGAACGCTTCCAGCCACATGATCGCTTCTCCGCGCCGGGATCTAAAAACTGAGAACTAAGAACCAAGAACTAATTCCGAAATTGATACGCCTGTCCCAGACTGAAACTTTTTTTCGCGCTGAGGGGTTTCCGGTTCTGTGCTCGATCTGGTATTCATCTTGCTACACAATTGTGATGGACGGCTGCCTTCAGGCAGCTCATCACGGTTTGGAGGGTTGATCGTGCTTGGGATGGGCGGAATCACTATTCAGGGAAATCAACTGAGCAAGGGCGTCGGGATGTCGTGCGGGGAGAGATCATGACTGGCCGGTCGCGGGGAGGAAGACGATGACCAAGTGGAGGGTCATGATGGTTGACGACTCCGCGGCGATCCTGACGATCATCGCGGCGTACCTCGAGGACTCCGAGTTCGAGGTCGTTGCCGCGGAACGAGACGGCCGCCAGGCGGTCGAGAAATTTGCCGAGATGAGACCGGACATCGTGCTCTTGGACCTTGTCATGCCAAATCAGTCGGGAATCGAGACGCTCTCGCGAATCCTGGCCATCGATCCCGATGCGTTCGTGGTCATCATCTCCTCCCTTGGTACCGAGGACGCGGTTCACGAATGCCTCACCAGCGGCGCGCGGAGCTTTCTCCAGAAGCCCTTCACCAGGGACGACTTCATCGGTTTCATGCGCGACCTCACGAAAGTGGCTTGAGGGAGGCAGCATGATCGCGATGTTTTTCGGCCAATACCTTCTTTCCAAGGGCGTGATCGACAAGACCGCCCTGATCGATGCAATCGAGAGTCAGCGCAGCACGAATCTTACTCTGCCCGAGTTCGCGGCCCGCGAGGGAATCCTCGAACCCCATCAGGCGGAAGCGATCTTGGCGCGATACCGAACCTCCGACGCCAGTCTCTGGGAGCTTTGCCTCCGGGCAGGGCTGACCCCGGAGCAGCTCGAGGAGCTGACCCGAATTCAGCGTTCGGGATGGGTGCGGATCGGAACGGCGCTGGTCGATCGTGGACATCTCACGATGGAGGAGGTGGAGGAGCATCTTGCCGAGTTTCGCGAGCTGGAGCGTGAGGCCGACCAGCACCTGGAGGGAAGATTCCTGGGTTGTCGTGAACCGGAGATCGTCAAGACCTGTGTCGAGCTGTCGCTCTTTCATCTGGGACGGCTGGCCGACCGACCGGCCAAGCTTCGCGCGCTTGAAGAGGATCACGGCGAGATCGTTGGAGACCGTCGGCGCTATGCCCAGAAGCTGGTGGGTGACCGCGATATGTACGTCGCGCTGGATTTGCCATCGGATCTTGCCTCGACGATGGCGCAAGAGATGGTTGGCATCCCTCTCGAAGAGGGGAGCGAGGCCGCGATCGATGCCATGTGCGAGGTTGTCAACGTCATCGGTGGCAACGCCTGTACTCGCCTCGAGGCCGAGGGCATCAGGCTTCGACCGGAACCTCCCTTCTCGAGCAGCGCTGCCGATGCTCCTTTCCCGGGCGTTTCCGCAATACGAGCGTCGATTCTCGCAGGCGACGCGGAGCTCGACGTGTTGGTGTTCGTATGAGTCGGGTGTTCCCCGCCGGGACTGATCAGGGAACGCGCATCTGCCCGAAGTGGCGGCTCCGGGGTCGGTGATGGGTCAAGACCTCGTCTACGTCCTGCACTCCGAACCCGCCGTGGCGGTCAAGCTGAGCGACGGGCTCCAGGAGGCAGGCTACGAGGTGGTGCGCATGACGTCGGTTGCGGAGGCGCAGGCGATTCTCAACTGTCGTCAGTTCATGCTCCCCGATGCCATTCTCACTCCCCTCGGCGATGTGGAGAGCGGCGACTCGATTCTGATCGCTCTCTTCCAGTCGAATCCGTTGATGGAGCAGATTCCGTTGGTGGTGGTGGCGTCGGCCGAGAAGGACGATCGGCGAAAGGCGTTGCGGATGGGTCTCCTCGGGGTGATCTTCCCGCCGTACGACGGCGAAGAGGCTGCCCTCACCACCAAGCTCGCGATCGAAAAACACCGTTCGGACCAGCTTCTCTTCGGTTCTCTCGCCCAGTTGTCGGTTCCCGATCTTCTGCAGACAGCCGAGGTGGGGCGGCGCAGTGGCACGATCACCATCCAACACAACGGTGACAAGGGCACGGTGTGGATGCGTGACGGCCTGGTGATCGACGCCGAGGTCGAAGACAAATGCCGGGGAGAGGAGGCGGTCTACGAGGTCGCCCTGTGGGACACGGGAACCTTCGAGGCCAACTTCGGCGGGGTTGACGTCGCCGAGGTGATGGCGGTGTTGCCATCCGAGCTGCTCCTCGAGGCGATGAGGCGGTTGGACGAGGGACGCGCGGTACAGAAAAGTGAGCCGGTGGTCGAAAACGCGAGGCTCGCGGCGCTCGATCTCTCCGCCGCGCTGCTCAACGCGGTTACGAGCTATGCCATCAACTACCTCGAAGCCCCACTGGTGCGGGAGCGGTACAACGATGTTCGAACGAGCCTCAGCGAACAGCACCCGGCCCTGAAGGCGTTCAGGGTGACGCCGGAGGGCCCCGTGGTCCTTACCGCCGGAGACGGGGACGATGATACTGACGTAGTGGACCTCGCAGAGGCCGTCGGCGCATGGATAGTGGCTTTTTTCGAACGCATGGAGGCCGCGTTGGCCTGGCGGTTCACGCCGCAGCGGCTGGCTCGTCTCCTGGCGCCGTGGAAATGGGAAATGCAGACGCTCGGGTTCCTCGGACCGATGGGCATAGAGGAAACGGAGGAACCGGGAGACGATGAAGAGGTCCACCGGATCGTGGATGCCATCGGCAAGCCGCTGCTCGTGGGATGCCTGGTCCTCGATGGAGACCATTTCGTAGAGCTTTTCTCACCCTATGGGCCGGGGGCCGGCCGCCTCAACGCGGATGCGGTCGTGGGCAAGACCCTGCGCGAGCTTTTCGCGCCGAAACTGGCCGTGCTGGCCGAAGATCTGGTTGCCCGGCTGGATGACGAGACTTCCGAAGAGCTGTCGGCCGTCGGCGAAGAGGTGTTGCCCATCGGGCACGAACGCGAGGCCATGCGTATCGCGGTGGTTCGCCAGGCGTCCCGACACGGCCTGGTCCTCACCGTCAATCGGATGCGGAACCGCGGGAGATCGCTCTCGCCGGTGATCGAACGCGATCCGTTGACCGGGTCCCTCAGGGATGGGGGGCAGGACCGAGTTTTGGTGGCCAACGACGACTTCCTGCATGCATTCGAAGGGCTCTTCGCACGCAGCCTCAGCCACCGTCACCATGCGCTTCTGCAGCGCTTCGGCAAGAAGTGGGGTCTGCGCCACTCCATGCGTCTGGAGGCCAGGGTCCAGGGCGACTACAAGATGACCTTGCGCGAGATGGAATCCCAGATGGCTTTGGAGCTGCTGTCATCGTCGATGGGTGTGCTCGGTCTCGGGAGTTTCGAGGCGGATCTCAGGTACCGCGAGCGCGGTCTGGTCGTCATCACGCACCACGCGAGCCCGTTTCCGGGGATTTTCTCGGCAACCGCCGGTGGTTCGTGCTCGATCCTGTCGGGATTCCACGCGGCAATCGTCTCGTACCTCGCGGGACGGCATTTGGCTGCGCGGGAGGTGAGCTGCAGCCATGAACCGGGTGCGCCTTGTGTCTTCGTCGTCGCCACCGAGGACCGTCTGACCAAGCTGCTCATCTCGACCCCGGGTTCTCCGGACCACGACGCGCTCGAGGAGATCCTCGCCGGGGCAGGGAGCGGAGAAAACTCATGAAATACCCTGGACATCAATCGAGTATTGCCGCGGTCTTGGACCGGACCCACTGGGATTTCTCCCCCGGACAGGATCGCAGCTTCCTGCTCGATCCGGTCGGCCAGTTCTTCGGGGAGCTGCCCTGGGAGGCCCAACCACAGTACCTGGGGCCTGTCACCAGCCTGCCGGACCTCGATGATAGGGTCGAGACGTTGAAGAATCGAAGGGACCTCGGAAGTTTGGGAGTCAGGAAGTTAGGAGGTTAGTCTCGAGTTTTTTGTTCTTAGTCGTTAGCGTTCTTCCCCCGCCGCTGACCCGGCTTGCACGACTTGGTCACCTCGCGCACAGGCCGGTGAGACAACGCATGGGCTGGTCTTATAGCGGATGAACGGGTTG
>JBGMRN010000082.1:0-13166 GCA_048061535.1 Thermoanaerobaculales bacterium
TCTGCCCTCATCCGGTCGCCGCGACCGGCCGCAATTCGCCCTGCGAATTGCTAATAGACCGGCGCCACCTCGGCAAGGCTGTCGGAGAACGGCAGCTCGGGGCCGCATGGCGCCTGCACCGCGCCGCCAGCGGTCGCGATCAGATCGAGCAGCCAGCCCTGCTCGAGGCTTCGCCAATGCTGGATCTGCCCTCCGGCCCGCGGCGCTGCGATGCAGAACATGATCTCACCCAAGGTCGGTGACTCGAAGAAGCCCGCAACTACCGCGACTCCACCGTCGGTGGTGGTCAGGGTCCCCGTCTTCACCACGACGCTGCCGGTCGTCGCCGGAGCCGCGAGGCCGGGAAACATCCGCCGCGTCGGTCCGGGGGCGCACCCGACGGCCGGCAGGAGGTCGCGGGGCGTCAGACCGTGCTCGACGGTGGCCAGGCGGAACTCGCGCAGGAGGTCGACCGCGGCGCGCGCGGTCAGGCGGTTGCGCTGCTCACCCGATGCCGTGCTCAGCTGCACGGTCCCCGGCGCCGCGCCGAGCTTCTCCGCGAGGAAGACCTCCAACGCGGCCGGGCCGCCGAGGACCTCGGCAACGCGGACGATGTCGTTGTTGGAAAACGCGTTGAAGCGCTTGAGCAGGGTCCCGAGCGGATTCGAGCGGTGGGTCACCAGCGGCGTCCAACCATCCGGGGCGCCCGGCCAGACTCTGCCGATGACCTCGACCCGCGGCGGACGAGCCGGGTCCCAGCCGCGCCGCGCGCAGCAGCTCTCCCAGGCGGCCCGGGTGGTGGTGTCCCAGCGATCGGGATCGAGGGCGGCGCGCAGGCGCCTGCCCATCAGCTCCATCCGGTCACGGGGTTGGGTCAGGCGATGGGCCACGCCGTTTTCCCACCCGATCCAGAAAGTGCCGTCGATCCGCAGCCAACCCTCGACCTTGCGCAGCCCGAGCCGGTTGAGCTCCCGCGCCACCATGAAGACGTTCTCCACCTGGAAGTCCGGGTCGCCACCGCCGATCACCACCAGCGATCCGTCGACCAGACCCGCGCTGCGGTCCCAGCTCCCCTTGACTCCGAACACGGTGCGATAGCGGTGATCGGGGCCGAGGCGATCCAGGGCCCAGAGGGACGTGCCGACCTTGACCAGCGAGGCCGGGTTGAAGAGCTTGTCGGCGCCGCGGCTGCTGAGGACTCGCCCGTCGAGCGTCTCCGCGTGGAAGAGCAGCCGATCACGGTCGGCCGCCCCGGCGGCGCCAGCCGTCAGCAGCACCAGGAGCATGAGGGTCGACGCGCGGCGGCCGACCACGTCAGCCGCCATAGATCAGGCGATCGGCGAGGGCCGAGCGCAAGACCCGGTCGGGATCGAGCTCCGCCTTGAGCTCGAGGAATCGCTGCAGCCGGCCGTCACCGACGGTGGCGCGATAGAGCTCGCCGGGGAGAGCCGCGTCCTTGGCGGGGTAGAACCTCCCACCGGCGTCGACGACCGGTTCGGCCAGCTTGCGCACTAGCGTCCACAGCTCCTCGCGTCTGCCCGGAACCACCGGAAAGTCGAGGGCCAGCGAGAAGCCGTCCACCCCGTGGCCCATCAGAAAGGGATCCTCCCGGTGGCGTTTGAGCACGGCGAGAAAGGACGGCATACCGCTCCGCCGGCAAGTCTCCAACTGGGTGCGGAAGACGTCCTCGGCGGCAGCCATCGGCACGAAGCTCTGGTGCTGGAGGAGCCCTCCCGGAAGATAGATTTTCTTCCAGTTGGGCACGTAGTCGAGAAGAAATGAGAACGCGGCCAGCGACTGGCGATACACCTTGTCATCGCCCACGGTGCGGCCCGCAAGGTACTTGGCGGAGTTGAGCAGCCGCATCCCCGGCCGGTTGGTGAGCGGGCGCAGAAAACGCCACATCATTTTCTTGGGAACGACACCGAAGAGCGTGTCGGGCAGATCCTGGTCCGCGACCCCCAGGCTCGCTCCCGGTTCCGGATCCTCGCCTGGTTCCAGATGGCGGGCGAAGTGGAGCAGGCCCCGGCCGAGCTTCGAGGCGCCTGCGAAGGCGTCGATCCAGCCGACCACGTACTCCCACCGGTCCTTGGCGTCGTCGGTGAGCCGCAACATGGTCTCGAGGTCGGGCGCCGCCACCGCCCGGACCTCGACGAGGCCGGAGTGAACCCGCTTCAGCTGCAGCCGCACCCTGGTGATGATCCCGAGCTGGCCGAAGCCGCCGACGACGGCGAGGAAGAGCTCGCGGTCACGGTCCGGAGACACGGTGCGCGCCTCCCCGGACGGGGACAGGAAGTCGAGCTCCAGGCAGTGCTCTCCAAGGGTGCCGCGCGCCCAGTTGTTCTTGCCGTGGACGTTCATCGCCAGGGCGCCGCCGATGGTCGGCGCCATGGTCCCCGTGACCACCGGCGGCCACCACCCTTCGCCGATGGCGAGGCGCCACAGCGAACGGAAGGTCACCCCGGGCTCCACCTCGACGATCCCGGTTTCCGGATCCCAGCTCAGCACCCGGTCGAGGCCAGAAAGATCGAGCACCACCGACTCGGCACGAAGCGTCGCGTCGCCGTATGAGCAACCGGCCCCGCGCAGCACCACGGGAACCCCCGCCGACCGAGCCGCCGCCAAGGCCTCCTCCACTCCGCCCGCGTCCCGGGGACGGAAAACATAGCCGGCGGCGCCGACGGCCATGCCCCAGCCCTCCACCCATCGGAGACTGGCCGCCGGAAGCACGCTCAGATCCCGAGGCGCGTGAAGATGAACGAAGGAATGGACGTGACCACCGCCATCAGCAGCCGCCAGCGGGCCGGGACGTAGGCGGTGACCGCGCCGCGCCGAGCGGCCCTCAGGATGATCGCCGCGGCCCGATCCGGCGTGATCACCCAGAAGAGCCCGTCCATCCCCCGCGTCATCGCGGTATCGACGAAGCCGGGCTTGATGGTCACCACCCGTACGCCCCTCGCGGCAACCCGGTTGCGCAGGGCCTCGAGATAGGCGTGGAGACCAGCCTTCGAGGCGCAGTAGACCGGGTTGCCCGATCGGCCGCGATCGCCGGCCACCGAACCGATGCCCACGATCGTGCCGCGTTCAAGGCGTGAAAAACGCTCGGCCGCCGGGTTGAGCCAGGCCACCGCACCGCCCAGATTGATGTCGAGCATCGTGCGGTCTTTCTCGGTGTTGTACTCTTCCGGCTCGATCTTTTCGAGAGCTCCCGCGGCGTAGACCACGAGGTCGAGGCCTCCGAGAACGCGCGCCACCTCCTGGAAGAGCTCAGGTACCTCGCCCGTGTCGCGCACGTCATGGGCGAGGACCGCCGCCCGGGTCTCTCCGGCGGCGGCGTCGATCTCGGCCGCGATCCGCCGCAGCTCTTCCTCGCGCCGGGCGACCAGGGCAACCTGGACGCCGGCGGCGCCGAGACGCCGCGCGATCGCCTCGCCGATCCCCGACGAAGCCCCTACCACCAGCGCGTGTCGAAACGCTCGTTCCATGCCGCCTCCCCGAAGGTACTCTAGCATTCAGACCACTTCCTCGATTCTTAATTTTCAATTCTTAATTCTTAATTCTTAATTATTTGCACAATCGAGATTCGCGTTTGCAAATTCAAAATTGAGAATCAAGAATCGAGAATGATCAAACTCCCTCTTTCAGAGTCAGCTTCAGCCGCCCTTTCTCTTCCTCCACCCGCGTCTCGTAGGCCTCGCCGCTGACCCTTTCGCGGAGGCGATCGGCGACCGGCAGCACCATGGGATAGCCCCTCCACTCGAAGGGTTCCCCGCTGGTCGCGTCGATGACTCCTCCCTCCTCCAGCGTGCAACTGGCCTGGCCCAGGGGCATGTCCGCAAGCAGCTCCTCCAGCACCTGCGCCAGGGCTTCGTGCTCGGGTTCGAGGTAGCGCACGGCGCGGCGACTTTGGACGGCGACGTGGTAGCTGCTCGGCACCCAGAAAATACCATCGAGATCGAGAATCTCTGCCACCATCACCAGCCAGCTGAAGACCTCCTTGAGCAGGCCGAGGCCGGGGTGGTTCTGTCCCGGCAGCGGCCGTCGATAAGGTCCGAAGTGGGCGCGCGGGTTCTGGAGCAGGAGCCACTGGATCACCAGCACCTCGCAGCCGCTCACGACCCGGAAGTCGCGACTCACTCTCAGCTCCACCAACAGCTCGCGATGATCCGGCTCGGAAAACACGCGCAGGGTGTCGCCCACGCTGTCCCGGAGATCCATCACCACCGTCGGGTGGCGGAACCCCTTCAACCGAAGCTGGTCGAGCAGACCGAAGCGCTCCAGGAGCAACTCCACGCCGTGATTCGAGAAGTGAGACAGAAACCGCGTCCGAACCGGACTGCCCGGCAGGATGCCCACCAGGTCGTCCTCGGTCAACTTCCAGGAAAAGCCGCTCGGCTCCGCGGTGAGGGTGCTCGGGTCGAGGGTTTTCCGGATTCTGCGGAATCGGCGGAGGATCATCTCGGCGTTGTTCGGGGGTTCCACCGTGTGGCCGCTGATCAGCCACGAGAAGAAACGGGCGCTGTATTGCCAGGCGTGACCGCCATAACCTCCGCCGAGCACGACAACCATGGGCAGGCGACGACGCCGGCGCCGCAGGAGCTCCACCACCAGGTGGTCGCGGCGCAGCAGGCCGTCAGCCGAGATCCGCCAGTTGCCGATCACGTCGTCGGCAGCCGGATCGGTGCCGGCAACGTAGATCACCAAACCCGGCTTGACCCCGGAGATCACATCCGGCAAAGTTTTCAGCAAGGTCCCCAAGTAGACCTCATCGCCGACCTCCGTACCGAGGGCGATCGAGGTCGAGGCCTCGACCTCGGTCTCTCCCCAGTTTTCGTTGTGGACCGAGTAGGTGTGGACCGAGGCGTCGCGAGCGAAGATCGACCGTGTTCCGTTGCCGTCGTGCAAGTCCAGGTCGATCACCAGGATGGGCGCCGAAAACCCCTTTGCCCGCAAGCTGGCGATCGCCACCGCGACGTCGTTGAAAACGCAGAAACCGAGCCCCGAATCCCGGCCGGCGTGATGGAACCCGCCCCCGAGGTTGATCGCGATGGAACGAGTCTGGAGGGCCAGTCGCGTGGCCTGGATGGTTCCCCCCACCCCCATTCGCTGCATCTCCACTACCTGTTCGAGCTCACGGTCGGCGAGCTTCTCACCGAAAACGCGCTCCATAGCCTGCGGGCGCCCGACCGATTCGATGTAGTCGGGGTCGTGGACCCTCAGCAGGCTGCGCACCGCCGGTCGCCGCGGGGCCGAGATGTCCTCGCGGTCCACCAGACCCTCCTCGACCAGAAAACCGAGGATCTTCTCACCCCGCATGCGGTCGAGAGGCGCCGCGTCGAGGCCTCCCGTGTACGCGGTGTGGTAGACGAATCGTACCTGCTGGACGCACCAACGGCGCCGCAGACGACGCCACCCTCGCCGAACCCGGTTGACAAGACGCCGAATGGGACTGCGCCGTGTGGCGAGCACGTCACCGGCGGGTTCCTTGGAACTCATGTCGGGAGTATATCCCGCGCTTCTCAGGTCAGAGTTGGACGACCCGGTAGCCGAGGTCGCGGAGCAGGGCGACCAAGCCCTCGCCGCCGACCAGGTGCAGCGACCCCACCACGACGATGGCATCCCTCTCACCGGCCAGCAGCTCCTCGATGGGGTCCATCCATGAGCGGTTGCGATCGGTGACGATCTTCCGGTAGATGCCGGGGAACTCCGCAAAGCCCTCGGTCAGGAGCTGTGCTACCGGCTCGACGTCGCCCGCTCGCCACTGGGCGGCCAGCTCGTCCAACATCGGAATCACTGCGTCGAGATCGCGCAGAGTGTAGTCGAGGAAATCTCTGCTCTGGTCGGACGAAAGGCCGGCAAAGAGGCCGACCTGAAAATCAACGGTCTCGAGAGCGATCCGCTCCTTGTCGGCGCTCTTGGCGCGCTCGAAAAAGTAGCTGTCGAGACCGGCGGACTGGATGTAGCCCCCGCGGGTGAGCTCGAGGGCGGTGAGGGTCAGCGCCGCCATCCACGGTTTCATTTGAGAGACCACGGACGACGGGAGCCCCGAATCCTCCACGCGTTGCTCGAGCTCTCGCCAGGTCTCCGCCCCGACGACCTGCTCGAGGGTCTTCCCACCCTCGAGGGTCCCGGCGGACATCATCTTGAGCGCGGCGGAGGTCATTTCGCCGAGATCGACCTCGAAGACCGCGATCTCCGCACGATCGAACGCCTCCTCGATCACCGGCGGCAGCGGGTAGGCATCCTCCTTGAGCGCATGGATCGAACCCAACAGGAAGACGGTGCGCTCACCTTTCTCGACCTGCCACAAGAAGTGCCTGGCCGGGGCGGGGGGGGTCTGCTGTCCGCCGTACACTGGAAAGCCGACCAGCACGGCTGCGAACACGAGAGCAAATCGTCGAAGCGTCAAAACCACCACACAGCAATTGTAGCGGGACGAGGGAGTTCTTAGTTATTGGTTACTGGTTTTTAGTTCAACGTGCGATCCAGAGCTTCGGATTCGCGCTGCTGATCGGTGACGCGACCTGCCGTCGTCGCGCTACCCGAGAGGATGCCAGGCACCTCCGGTCATCGCGCCCGGGCGCGGGCAGAACGCCTCCGATTACCTGATCGCTACCCCGCGCCGACAATTCCGAATTCCGAATTCCCCATGCTATCGTGTGGCGCTGAAATCGAGGTCGCGACACGAGGAGACGACATGGCCAACCCCACAGCAACTTTCGAAACCTCCAAGGGCGTCTTCAAGGTTGAAGTCCTCCTGGAGGAGATGCCGGTCACCGCCGGGAATTTCGTCGAGCTCGCGCATAGCGGTTTTTACGACGGGCTGCACTTCCACCGGGTGATCAAGGACTTCATGATCCAGTTCGGGTGCCCCCACAGCCGCGACCCGGAAAGCGCGCAGGCCGGCACGGGCGGGCCGCCGAGCGGCACCATCGCCGATGAACACCTCGAAAACGCCAAGCTCAGTAACGAGCCCGGGACGTTGTCGATGGCCAATACCGGCCAACCGAATAGCGGCGGCTCGCAGTTTTTCATCAACACCGCGAACAACGCCTACCTCGACTGGTTCAACCCGGGGCCCTCGAAGCACCCGGTCTTCGGACGGATCACCGATGGGATGGAAATCGTGGAAACGATCCAGAGCACCCCGACCGGACCGGGCGACCGCCCGCAGACGCCGGTGAAGGTGGAGCGGATCACCATCGAGGACTGAGCGCCTCCCCTCTCACGGTTCAGGAAAGGCACGCAAAACGCGATTGTTGGTATTCTAAGTCGAGCGGCTCTGCCGAATGGGACGTGCCGAGGTTCTCCGGCTCCGATGCTGGCAACCCGCGAACACAACCCTCTCGGGACGTGGAAATTTCTCGCGAGTGGCCGATGATCGGGAAATTGGTTCAGCTCGCCGGTGAGGTTCGTTCGATTTCGGGTCAAAGAGTGCGGTGGTTTCGACGCCGCCCGAAAAGAGGTCACGACCATGAGTGCTCGCATCATCCGGAACCTGCTCCACACCGCCGTCGTGGTCATCGCGACCGGTACCGCCGCGGCCGCCTCCTCCGGGCTGCCGCCGAGCGCCTTGCCAGGAACCAAGGCGCTCGAAAGCGTCCGACAGATGGTCATGCCGCGGGTCGATGTTCCGTCCCTGCTGGCGGAGGATGCGGTCCGCGAAGGCGCCGGGAAACCGGTCGCGCCGCGGTTCGCCCAAAGCATCCCCGTGAGCTTTACCCCGGACAACAGCGGTACCTGGGAGACCCTTGCCGACGGCTCGGATCTGTGGAGACTGCGTATCAGCTCGCCCGGTGCTCTCAGCCTCAGTCTCGGCCTCGCGAAATTCGACCTGCCGGCCGGCGCCGAGCTGTGGATCCACGACACGGACGGCGCCTCGGTTCAGGGTCCGTACACCGCCGATAATCGCAACGCCGCCGGCGGCCTGTGGACGGCGGCGGTCCTCGGCGAGGAACTTGTCGCCGAGCTACACCTGCTCGCAGGTACCGAAGACGGGCGCCTTCTCGAGATCTCGACGGTCAACCACGGCTACCGATTCTTCGGCGCCCCCGGGACCACCGACCTCCGCAAGCAGGGAACCTGCAACATCGACGTCGTGTGCCCACAGGGCGATCCCTGGGGCGATCAGATCCGTTCGGTGGCCCGCATCACGTTCACGACGTCGCAGGGTAATTCCCTCTGCACCGCCCAGCTCGTCAACAACACCGCCGAGGACGACACTCCCTACCTGCTCACCGCCCAACACTGTATCAACGCGTCCGATGTCGCGCCCACCATCGTCACCTACTGGAACTTCCAGTCACCGACCTGCGGCGCGCTCTCCGGCGGCAGCCTGAGCCAGA
Source organism: Thermoanaerobaculales bacterium (assembly GCA_048061535.1). Classification (GTDB taxonomy): domain Bacteria; phylum Acidobacteriota; class Thermoanaerobaculia; order Thermoanaerobaculales; family Sulfomarinibacteraceae; genus Sulfomarinibacter. The sequence continues at coordinate 8,325 of JBGMRN010000082.1, forward strand.
ACCAGAGTGGCGCGACGTTCAAAGCGTCGTGGTCATTCGACGACGGCTCGGACTTCGCTCTCATCGAGCTCGACCAGGCGCCCGACCCGAGCTTCAACGTCTACTTCGCCGGCTGGGATGCCCGCGACGAAATCCCCTCGAGCGTCGTCGCCATCCATCACCCGAACGGCGACGAGAAGGCCATCAGCTTCGAGGACAATCCCCTCACCATCACCTCGCTCCAGGGCGACGAATCACCCGGCGACGGGAACTTCCTTCGCGTCGGTGACTGGAATGCGGGCACCACCGAGCCAGGCTCGTCGGGGAGCTGCATCTTCGACCAGACCTCCGGCCTCTGCGTCGGCACCCTGACCGCCGGGAAAGCCGCCTGCGGCAACGACCTGCCCGACTGGTACGGGCGCATGCAGCGTCACTTCACCGGCAACGGGAGTCCGGAGACGCGCCTTTCGGATTGGCTCGACCCACTCGGAAGCGGCGCACTTTCTCTTGTCGGGAAGAACGCCGAGGGAACGACCACGACCTTCACCTGGCTGATCCCGGCCGCCGCCTCGAACACCGGCGTCGGCACATCGGTCTGGAAATCCGAGGTGGCGGTCGTGAACTCCGGCGCCCAGACCCGCAACGCCTCGGTCTACTTCGTTGCCGATCACCAGGCATGGCCGGGAACTCTTCTCAGCGGCCCCCATGCGGTGGCTCCGGGAGCGTCGCTCTTCATCGACGATCCGCTCCTTGCTCAGGCCCCCGTTGCCGGCCTCATATACGTGACCGTCGACGGCGCCGACACCGCCGCCTTCAGCCGCCTTTACAACCTCAATGACAACGCATCGACCTTCGGACAGGGGATGCCCGGGATATTGCTTGACCAGAGCTCCGCACCCGTCGAGCTCATCCTCCCACTGGTCCACTCCGGACCGGACCGGTTCCGCACCAACGTCGGGCTGGTGCAGACCTCGGCCGGAACCTATCGCGTCGAGATCTCCATCTATTCGGCGACGGGGGGGTTGTTGGCTCAGAAGAGCTACACCACCGCCAGCGCCTGGCGGCAGATCAACGACATCTTCAAAAATATGGGCATCGGCGATCTCGACGTTCAAGGGGGATGGATCCGGGTGGCCCTGGTCAGCGGTTCGCCGGCATTCTGGACAACCTACGCCGCGGTGATCGATGCTCAGACCGACGATCCGACCTACATCCAGCCGGTGGCGCCCTGAGAGAATTCTCAATTCTTAATTCTTAATTTCGTCACGCACGCGGGATGCAGTGGGTGAGTTGAGGACATTGAGAATTATTAATTAAGAATTGAGAATTCAAAACTCAGAACTACGAGCTCTGCTCGTCTGCCAGCGCTTCTCTGGCGAGGTGCTTGGCGTGCTCCATCTCTTCGGGAGGCGTCTTGCCCTCGACGACGTGCCACTCGACCCGGTGGCGGCCGGTCAGGGCGTCGAGCCTCTGCCACAGATCGCGGTGCGAGACCGGCTTTCCTTCCCGCGTCTTCCAGCCCCGCGATTTCCAGCCCGCAACCCACGAGGTCGCCCCGTCCTTGAGGTAGTCGGATGCGGTGTAAAGGTGGACCCGCACCGGCCGGCGCAGCTCCTCGAGCCCGGAGACCGCAGCCCGGAGGTGCATGCGGTTGGCCGAGGTCCCGGCCTCGCGTCCGCTGAGGTGCTTCTCGGTCTCGCCGAAGAGCAGCAACACCGCCCACGATCCGGCTTGCTTCTTCCCCGAGTACGCGACGGCGGCGAAGAGATGCACTGCTTTGGGGTCGTCTACCGGCAGCGGCGGCCGCGGCATGGCGGCGGACGCCAGCTCGTCGGCGCGCTCGTTCCAGCGGTCGCCGGCGTGCCCTTTCGTCCAGTGCCAGGACACCCGGTGTTCTGCAAACGCCGCCGCCAGCTCCTCCCACAGATCGCGGTTCTTGACCGCCGCCTTGGTCGAGGTTCGCCAGCCATCCGCCTCCCACTTGGGGAGCCACTTGGTGATACCTGATCGGAGATAGGTGGAGTCGGTGAAGAGATCCACCTCATGGGGGCTTTCGAGGGCATCGAGGGCTTCGATCGCGGCTCGGATCTCCATGCGGTTGTTGGTGGTCTCGTCTTCGCTGCCCGACAGCTCACGGGTCGTGCCGTCTGCTAGGAGCAGCACCGCGCCCCACCCTCCGGGACCCGGGTTGGGCCGGCACCCGCCGTCGGTGTAGATCGTCACTTTCGGGAGCTTGCCGCTCACGTCTCACCCATCCACACGCTGCCGGCGCGTATTGAGGCCAACGGTCCGCGTCAGCATCGCAGTCGCCGCCGGAAAGTGTCGCTCCAACTGAACCATGAGCTTGCCGTGTCCGGTGATCACGGCCACCCTCTTGCGGCGTATGACGGCCTTGACCAGCTTCGCCGCCGCCTTGTCGGTGGCCATGCTCAGCCAGGCAGGGACCGGGTCGGGGTTCTCTCTCTTGAACACTCCCTGGTTGTCCACCTGGCGGATCTCGGAATCCACGAACCCCGGCGCGAGCAGGGTCACGGCCACCCCGTACTTCGCGAGCTCGACCCGCAGGGAACCGGCGAGGGCCCGCACGGCGTGCTTGCTCATCGCGTAGGGGGCGCTGAGGGGCAAGGTGACGTAGCTCATGACGGAGCCCATGATCGCGAAACAACCCTTCGTCGCGATCAGGGCCTGGCGGGTAGCCGACATGGTCCGCAGAACCCCGAAGACGTTGGTCTCGAACTGGCGACGGAAGTCCTCGATCTCGAGCTTGTGGACTGCACCGGCAACCCCGAACCCGGCGTTGGCCACCACCCAGTCGATGCGACCGAACTCCTCGAGGGCCTCGGCCACGACCGCTTCGAGATCACCGTCCCGGGTCACGTCGCACCGCACGGTCAGCGCCCGCCGCCCCCGCGCCCGCACCTCCAGGGCCAGGGCCTCGAGCCGTTCCCAGCGCCGAGCCGTCAGCACCACATCTGCCCCGCGGCGGGCAAATTCCCGAGCCATTCCCGCTCCGATTCCCGACGATGCGCCGGTGATCAACGCGACCTTGCCGTCCAGCTTCGCCATCCGTCCTCCACATACGATCCCCGAGACGCCTGGATTGTACCTCGCACCGAACAAACCAGGGAAAGGAGAGGATGCCAGGCACCTCCGGTCATCGCGCCCTGCCAAAGATCGCGCTTCCCGTGGATTGCCAGGCTGAAGCCAGGCACGTCCCGCCCAGCGCGCCCGGGCGCGGGTTGAGCGCTTCAACTACCTGATTACTTCCCCGCGCCGATAACTAAAAACTGAGAACCTAGAACTCAAAACTCAACCCTTGGCGCCTGCCCCCGTATACTTTCTCGGTGCATGAGCACGACGAACACCTCGGAAAGGGAGCGACGATGACGACTTCACGAAGGGACTTTGTCCAGCTTTCCATCCTCGCCGGGGGCGCTGTCGGTCTCGGGCTGGCGCGCCAGGCCCGCGCCGACCAGGCCAAGACGCCGTCGGAGATGCTGCGCATGCTGGTCCTCGGCGGCACCGGTCTCATCGGCCCGCCGATGGTCAAGTACGCGATCGAACGCGGCCACGAGGTCACCCTCTTCAACCGCGGCAAATCCAACGCCCATCTGTTCCCAGAGCTGGAGAGACTGAAGGGCGACCGCAATGACGACCTCTCGGCGATTGAGGCCGAGGTGGCGAAAGGGCGCACCTGGGACGTTGTAATCGACAACACGGCGACGATCCCGCGCTGGGTCGAGTCGGCGGCGGGGCTGCTCGCGAAGTCGGCGAATCTCTACTTCTTCACGTCGTCGATCTCGGCCTACGGGTCGATCGCCGAACCCGGCACCGACGAGGACACCCCGGTCGCGACCATCGACCCCGCCGAAGTTTCCAAGGTCAAGACCACCAGGGACATCACCGGCGGAAACTACGGCCCCCTCAAGGCGCTGTGCGAGGCGGCGGCCCGCGAGTCATTCCCCGACCGCACCATCGTCGTCCGCCCGGGCCTCATCGTCGGGCCCGGCGACTACTCCGACCGCTTCACCTATTGGCCCGTCCGCATCCACCGCGGCGGCGAGGTGCTGGCGCCCGGCAACCCCACCGATCCGGTCCAGTTCATCGACAGCCGCGACCTCGGCGAGTGGTACATCCGCCTCGTCGAGGACGGGGCGGTGGGGACCTACAACGGCACCGGACCCGCCTCGCGGCTCAGCATCGCCGAGATGCTCTTCGGGATCCGCGCCTCGACCGCGGTCGAGATCGAGTTCACGTGGGTCCCCGTGGACTTCCTCACCCAGATCGAGGTCCAGCCCTGGGTCCACATGACGGTGTGGGTGCCGCCGGAGTCCGAGGACGGCGGCCTCGCCCAGGTCAGGATCGACCGGGCCAAAAAGGCCGGCCTGACCTTCCGTCCTTTGCAGGAAACCGTCGCCAGCACCCTGGAGTACTGGAACTCGCTCTCCGAGGAGCGGCGGGACAACCCGCGCGCGGGTTGTCCCGCCAGGCTCGAGAAGAAGACGCTCGCGGCGTGGCACGCACGAGAAAATTCGGAATGAGGAATTAGGAATTCCTCATTCCTTCTGATGGTTTTGCTCCGTCGCATCGTCGCAGTCGAGGACCACGAGGTCCGGCCGATGCTCTGGGCCTGCCTCTTCTTCTTTCTGGTGATGGCCGCCTACTTCGTGATCCGGCCCCTGCGCGACGAAATGGGAGTGGACGGCGGCGTCCGTAACCTCCCTTAGCCCGCATTTCTCACCAGATTTCGTCGCGAGGGGTGCAAGGCGCCGTGCGTGTCTGCGCTCTCGTTGTTTTGGGAGTGAAGTCGTACTTGCGGTACGTTACGGCGCGCCTCCGGCGCTTGTGTCTCACCGTCATCAG
>JBGMRN010000083.1:0-12999 GCA_048061535.1 Thermoanaerobaculales bacterium
GCACGAATCACTCTCACCCCGAGGGAATCCCGAACGCGAACACGAGAAAACACACCAAGGTCAGGAACGCGAACATCACCGACCGTCGCCGCCGGCCGGGCGTGTCTTTCATCCGACGGGCGACAACCAATGCGACTAGGCACTGCAGCGAGTAATAAAGGGCAAACGCCCGCGATGCGTAGGCGATGATCTCGTTGACGTTTGTCGACCAGGTCAACACGACAGTGACCAGAAGGATCAGCAAGTATGCATAGCGGGGCGTGACCTTCCGCTCGGTGATGTCCTCGATCAGACCGCCGGCGCCCTCGGTGTCGGCCACCGCCGCACTGAACTGGCTGCCGATCGCGGCCACGGCCAGGAGGACGGGCAGCACAGCCGCCACCGGCCGTGCCATATCGATGATCGCCGTGACATCGGTGCCGATGCCTCTGTGGAAGAGCACCGTCGCCAGCGCGATGAAGAGCAGGTAGATTGCGGTGGAGATGAGCTGGGCGGTGCGCATGGTCGCGATGCGCTGCTCGGCGGGGTGCTCGTCTCCCAGGTAGCGGGATGTCTCGAAACCCTGCACCACGATCAACAGACCTAGCAAAACCCTGAGATCGTGAAGATCGATGTCCGACGAGATCGATGGCAGCGCCCACGTTCCGTCGAGCAGCAGGTGGACGTTGAAGGTCATCAGGCCGACGATCAGCGCGCCGATCATGCCCAGATTCAGGGCGACGGCATACTTCTCGACGGATTCCAGCTCTTTCAATCCACGCCACATGCCGATGCCGCCGATGATCGCCAACAGTGCGGTGGTCATGCCGTTGGCTGCCGCCTGGCTGTGTATGCCGACCGCCTTGAACGCGAACGCCGCCAGCAGCTCCAGGTAATACGTGACCGAGATGAAGTACGCGCCGATCAGCACGAGGCGGGAAAGGAAGGCGATGTTCTGAGCGGGACCTCGCTCCCGGGTCTCGATGGGCTCGAAATGACGGATGTTGAAGCGGATCACGCCGCCCACCATGAAGGCGAGCACGAGCAGCAGCGTCATGCACACGACCGCCAAGTTGCCGACGACCCCGGCCAGCAGGGGCGCGCTGACCAGAAAGCCGCTGCCCATGATCGAGGCCAGCGGCGTGACCGTGGCCTTCCAGCTCGCTGAAGAGGCCAGGCGCCTGGAGAATGCCAGGTAACCACCGAGCGCCAGCGCCACGGCGATGATGAAAAGATTCAACATTTTGTTACCTCCAGATATCCTCCGATTGTGTCCGTTTTCCGCAGGGCCCGCCCGCTCTCATCCGAGAGCCCCGTCGGTTTCCTCAGTGAAATGCCGATCGAGACGCCCGGAGAATCGTAGGTTCCGGGCCCCTCGATACGAGCGTTCGGTCAGGTGCCAAATCTTGCTCCACTTGCCGGGAATCGGCACCGTGCTGATCGGCAGCGAGGCGCGCATCAGCCACTTGCCGAAGGGCGTCTGCAATACACGGCTGGGCATAGAGGATCGCCGACCGCAGCAGGAAGCTGGTGATGGTCCTCGGCCGCCGGCGACGGCAACCCGCTACGGATGACGAGTAGTCCAAGGTCGGCGAGAATAACTCATGTCAGGTCTTGGTCTTCGTCCTTGTCCAGGGAACCCTCCATTGTATCGACCGCCTCGTCTGCGATATCTTCGAAAGCACCCACGATGCGCCTCGCGCCGGCGCCGATCATGATCATCGTCCATCCGGTCATCAGGATGTGAATGCCAACCAGGACGCCGACCGCCCAGGCGCCGGAGACCGGCCACTGGCGCCAGATGAAGAAGCCGAGCAGCACCGCGATGATGCCGTTGAAGAGCAGCCAGCCCCAGCCCTGGTCGGGCCTGATCTTGAAGGCAGCGGTGATCTCGCAGAATCCATCGACCACAAAGTAGACGGCGAGGATCATCGTCAGGGAGGCCAGGCCGACTCCCGGGCGGAACAGCATTACGAGTCCGGCGATCACCGCGAGCATGCCGATGATCGTCCCCCAGATGCCGGCACCCCACTGCTTCGACTTGAAGGCATGCGCGATCCTCGCGATTCCCATACCGACAATCAGAAACCCGACGAACATCGACACCGCGATTCCGGCAATGAACGGCGCGCCAATGGCCAGGATACCGAATACGACGGTCAATACGCCAAGGAAAACCAGCAATCCTGCGTTCTTCCTCGCCTCATCGAGCCATGTATCTTCGACCACAGTGTCTCCCCCCATGTCGTAACGCCGACGACGAATCCGGCGTCCGTTTTTCCGTTTTCGAATACCTCATGCGACCTGATCTTCGAGTCTCAGCGCGCCAGGGGGAACGAACCTTCGCCTCCAGTAAATTCCCGATCCCCGCCTCAACGCCACCGGATGTTGACGAACTCTCTCAGTTGGCACTCGCGCGCCCGAGGCTCTGGACTCCAGTTGCTGGCCCGGCAGGTCCCGAAGAGGCGGTTCCCGGGCGCTGACTCCGATGCCGAAGTGGTGGTTTTGAAAACCGGAACCTGCTTCGTCCCGACTTGGTGGCTTGTGGCGGATACGGTAGGATGCCGCAGGTTCGGCCCGGGCCCGGACAGTTCAATAGATCCAAGGAATGGGGGACGCAGCATGGCGGGTGGACACCCAAAAGGTCTGAGAGCACTGTTCTTTACGGAGATGTGGGAGCGCCTTGGGTTCTACCTGATGCTGGGCATCCTCTACCTTTACATCATCGACACCGAACGTGGAGGTTTGGGTTTATCCAACTCCACGGCGGGCGAGATCTACGGAACCTATCTCGCCTTCGTGTACTTCACGCCATTTCTCGGAGGGCTCATTGCCGATCGTTACCTCGGGTTTCGGCGTTCGGTCTTCATCGGCGGGATCCTGATGGCGGCCGGGTACTTCAGCCTGGGAGTCCGTAGCCTTCCGACCTTCTACGCCGGCCTCGTTTTGTTGTGCATCGGTAATGGTTTCTTCAAGCCGAACATCTCGGCAATGGTCGGCAATCTCTATGCGCCCGATGATCCCAGGCGCGACGCAGGCTTCAATATCTTTTATATGGGCATCAACATCGGGGCCGCGGTTTCCGCCCTCCTCGCGGCGCCGCTGCGCAATCTCTGGAGCTTCAACCTGGCATTTGCCGCCGCCGGTGTCGGCTTGCTGGTGGGGACTTCCATTCTGGTGATCAACTGGAAGAAGCTGGCAGTGGCCGATCCTCAGCCGGAGTCGGGTCCCGACGATGTGACCATGGGACAGATCGTGACGACGATCCTCATGCCGGCCGCTCTATTCGGTGCGGCCGGATACTTCATCGGGAAGTCTATTCCGTTTATCGTCAGTACGATCGGGCCGGTGACCTTCGCCTTCATCATCGGCATGCTGCCGATTCTGGTCTATTTCATCATGCTGGCGGTGCGCGCTACCCCGGAGGAGAAGCCCGGTCTGACGGCACTGATCCCGGTCTTTATCGCCGGCGGCGCGTTCTTCATGGTCCTGCACCTGAGCGGCGGTCTGATGACCGTCTTTGCCGAGCACAACACGAATCGTCAGGCCGAGTGGATTCCCAACTCACTCAGCTTCTACGCCCAGAAGGCGATGCCGTCGTACTTCTCGAACGCGGGCTCGGAGGTGGCCCGCCCCGACCCGCAGACTTTGGTGATCGTGGACAAGGAATCCGAGTCCATGTTCGGTGCGCGGATTTTGACCCAGTCACTGGTTGATGCATTCGAGAGCGACCCGTCGCGGAATGTGCTGGTGCTCGATCCGGCCGAGGTCCCCGAGGAGGAACGCTTTCTGACGTGTGGCGTCTTCCCCGACCAGAACGTGCGTCTCGCGACGTCGAAGGATGCGCACGGCGTTGTTTCCACCAGCGTCAAGCTGACCCCCGAGACCGCCTCCCCGTCGCGGGCGGTTGTCCTGGGTCGCGCTTTTGACGGCGTGCAAGTACCGGTGATCCTGGTCTCGCAGGAGACCTTCGACGCCGTGTACGCGTTGGGCGACGGGACGACCCCGGAGCTCGCGCCCGGCAAGTACGTCCGCCTGGTGAACGCCGAGATGATCACCGCACTCCCCAACCCGGTCTTCGTCGTCGTCCTGACTCCATTGGTCGTGGGTTTCTTCGCCTGGCTGGCGGCCAGAGGACGAAGGGTCTCGACTGCGCGCAAGATCTTCTACGGGATGGTGATCACCGCAATCTCGATTCTGGTCATGGCCTGGGGTGCGCATGTCGGTCAGAACGGCGCGATCAAGACATCCATGGTCTGGCTGCTGCTCTACTACCTCATTATTACCATCGGTGAGCTGTGCCTGTCACCCATGGGCCTGTCACTGGTGACCAAGCTCTCGCCCAAGCGCCTGGTCGGCCTGATGATGGGTGGCTGGTTCCTGGCAACGGCGATCGGCAACAAGCTCGCGGGCTTCATCAGTGGGCTGCAGCCGTCGACCCAGATTTTCGTCGTTCTGGCGGTGGCCATCTCGGGCGTTGCAGCGTTCCTCTATGTCTTGCTGCCGCGGCTCGATGCGGCAATCAAGAAGTACGGTGCTTGAGTGAGGGAGCGAGGAAGGTTGGGGAGTGAGGGAGTTAGGGAGTGAGGAAGTTAGGGAGTGAGGAAGTTAGGGAGTGAGGAAGTTAGGGAGTGAGGAAGTGAGGCTGCGACGCTGCATCGCCTAACCTCCTAACCTCCTAACCTCCTAACCTCCTTACCTCCTTACCTCCTTACCTCTTTCTTCCTCGGAGAGCCTCAAAACGCCGGTGGAGGCGCCACGCCTTCGTCCCCTCCATGGCGTCGATGATATTGCCCAGCCGGTCGATTTCGGAGTAGAGCCGCTGGACGTTCTCCTCCTGTTCGGCGAGGGCGGTACGGTGGCTCTCCAACTCGGCGGCGAGGGTCTCGCGCTCGCCGTTGAGCCGATCGTAGGCGTCCTCGAGCTCGGCGGTGCGAATGGTCATCGCTTCCTGCGCCGCAACGGTTTCGGCGCGGAGCTTGCTCACTGTTTTGGCCAGGATCTCCGGTGTGTGCCGGGCGCGATGGCGCGCGATGACCTTGGCTTTCATCTCGAGGAAGTCTGCGCGCTCACCGGGTTGCTCACCGAAGATGTGATGGCCTCCGCCACGAAAGTGGCGGTACTCGGCGGTGACCTGCCCAAGGTGGTGGAAGGGGGTCAGTGCTGCGAGCCGGATGAGCATGTCCCAGTCCTCGAAGAAGGGCAGCTCGACGTCGAAGGGACCGGCCTCGGCAAGGGCTGTCTTGTCGATGATCAGGGTGTTGAACGGGATGTAGTTGTCAAAGAGCAGGAGGTCGGGGTCGAAGTCCCTGCTAAAGGGCAGTCGCCTTTCGACTTCTCGCCAGCCGGACTCGGGGTCGAGCTCGTAGATGCCGACCGCGGTATCGGTGTAGGCGACCCGGACTCCGGCGGCCGAAGCCAGGCGGGCAAGGGTGGCAAGGTGCTCCGGCTCGGCGAGATCGTCGTCGTCGAGGAAGGTGATCCAGTCACCGGTGGCGGCCTCGATGCCGGCATTGGCGGCAGCCGCCCGGCCGCGGTTGTCCGGTAGGTTGACCACCGCCAGAGGGACCGGGAAGTCCTCGGGCGGCGCCGGCGGTTGCCCTCCGTCATTGACGACCACCACGTCGAAGCGGCGGTAGGTACTCTCGGCAAGGCTCGCCAGCGCCTGATTGAGGAAATCCGGGCGATCCATGGTGCGAACGATGACGCTGATCGTCGGCCCTGCATGCACCTCCAGCAACTCCGGGACCCCTCCGAGACGCCGGATCAGCGCCGACTGGCTGCGGGTGACGAAGTCGTTCACCGTGAGGCGGCGGAAGCCTTCGGCGGCGGTGACGCTGGTCGGCAGGGAGAGGGCGCGGTGGGAGCGGATGCCGAGCGCCCCCTCGAGGTAGTTGTGGAGCTCGAGCTGGCTCGCATGGGCCTTGATCGCGCGCGTGAGCTGCTCGAGCTCGCCGCCGACGTCCACCAGGACATCGTGGTAGTCGGGATGGTTGAAACCGAAGAGCAGAATGTCGAGGCCTGCCACGGCTCGATCCAGCTCGGTGCCGCCGCGCAGCGGGGAGAGGACGTTGTACAGGGCCGCGAACGCCGCCCGGTGGTCGAAGGTTCGTTCGAGCGGAGACATCGACAGCAGGAGGTCAGGGCGCCGATCGATCAGCGTCCTTCGGATACCCTCCGCCGCCTCATCGACATGCGTGACGAGGGAGCCGTCGGGGAGGTCGAGAAACTCGACCTCGGTCACCCCCAGGATCTCGAGCGCACGCACGGCCTCGCCGTGACGGCGTTCGGAGTATGCGCGGCGGTCGGCGATTGGCTCCTCGCCGCCCGAGCCGTCGGTGAGGAAGAGGACGCAGACGTCCGTTCTTGCCGCCGCCAGCTGCGCGAGCAGGCCGCCGCAGCCGAAGACATCGTCATCGAAATGGGGCGCGAGGACGAGGGCTTTGTCGGAGCGGATACGGGTTGTCTCACTCGGTGGCTGGAGGTCGTTGCGCACGCCAATCGTCCTTTCTTGACTCCTCTTAGGTTGATACTACACCGTGCTGGTACCATTCCTGCCATGGAAAGTCGATCTGATGGACGGCGGGTTCACCTGCGGAGAGCACGGTGAGCCGCGCTTTTCTCATCTGTCCGGAGCCGGTGCGGGCGGCGACCGCCGGCGTGGGCACCCGTTTTCTGACCCTGGCTGCGGTCCTCGCGGAGTCGGGGCACGAAATCACTCTCGCGTTGCCCAATGACCCGGCCGAGGCTGCGGCGCCGACTGAGGGAGTTCGTCTCGTGCAGGCCGACCCGGAGCGGCTCGGCGTCCAGGCCGAAGGACACGAGTGGGTGCTGCTCCACGCCCACCTCGGCAATCACTATCTGTCCCAGAGGGATGACCTCCCCGTTGTGGTCGACCTGTACGACCCGTTTCTGATCGAGAACCTCCACTACCACCGCGAGTTGGGTCTCGAGCCCTTCGCCACCGACCACGCGACCTGGCGGCTCCAGATGTCGCGCGGCGACCTCTTCCTGTGCTCGTCACCCGAGCAGCGGTTGTTCTACCTGGGCTGGCTGAGCGCTCTCGGCAGGGTCCATCCGCTCGCGCTGGAGGACGACCCGATCCTTGCCAGGTTGATCGTCGAGCTGCCGTTCGGAACTCCCGAGGGGGCGCCCCCGCCGGCTCGACCGCGCGCCGAGGTGATCGAGGGGGTGGCGGCCGACGCCCCGCTCCTGTACTTCGGTGGCATCTACGATTGGTTCGACCCGGAGACGGTTCTGGATGCGGTGCCGGCCCTCCTCGACCGGGACCCGCGGACGACCGTCGTCTTTGTCGAGCACCCACATCCCGAGACCACGCCCCTGGGGGCGGCGGCAAGGACGCGCCGGCTGGCCGAACAGCGCGGGTGGCTGGGGACGACGGTGCGATTCGAGCCCTGGCGGCCCTTCGAATGCCGATTCGAGCTGCCGCAGGTCTGCGATCTGGCGGTGGTGACCCACCTGCCGGGCCTGGAAACCGACCTCAGCCTGCGCACCCGTTTGGTTGACTTGATGTGGTTGGGTTTGCCGATGGTCGTGAGCGACGGTGGAACGATGGCGAGGGTGGTGGGGGAGGAGGGCGCCGGAGCGGTGGTGCCGCCCGGAGACGCGGTTGCGGTTGCCGACGCGGTGGGCGGGCTGCTCGAAAACGAGGCCCGCCGAACTCGGGCCGGTGAGGCGGCCCGGGCATGGGCTGCCGGTCGAACCTGGAAACGAGTTGCGGCGCCGTTGCTCGAGTTTGCCGAAAACCCTCGTCGCGATCCTCATCGCGGGCGCTTCTCGGAGATCGCGCCGGGAGCGGTGACGGCGGAAGAACCGTTGCTGCGCCGTTTCCGGCGGCGGCTGCGGCGGCTTGGAGGGGGGCGGTGAAGGCTTCAGTGATCGTTGTCGTCCACGCCGGCGCCCACCACCTCGAGGACAGTTTGGCGTCGTTGGTCTCTTATGCGGGGAGGGACGACATCGAGGTGGTGTTGGTCGACAACGCCTCGGCCGATCATTGTGGTAAGGAAGCGCGGCGACGCTGGCCGTGGGCGCGGGTGGTGCGTGCCGAACGTAACCTCGGTTTTGCGGGCGGTGTTCACCTGGGGGCCGACGCCGCGACCGGTGAGGTGCTGGTGCTGCTCAACGACGATGCGGCGGCGGGGGAGGGGCTCGTGGAAGCCCACCTCGAGACCCTGGCCGCCAACCCTCGGGCGGCGGCCAGTGCCGGCCGGTTGTTGAGCTGGGACGGCGAGATCCACGACTTCCTTCGCGGCGGTGTGACCTTTGACGTCCACGCCTTCCAGCTCGGGCAGGGACGTCCGGTGGCGGAGGCGGCGCCGCCGACAGAGGGCGAGCCGATGCCTTTTGCGTGCGGCGGCAACATGGCGGTGCGGCGCGAGGATTGGGACCGACTGGGCGGCTTTGACCGTGATCTTTTCGCCTACTTCGAGGACGTCGATCTCGGATGGCGGTTGTGGGCGGTCGGTCGCGAGGTTGTGGCTGCGCCGGACGCCGTCGCCCGTCACCGGGGCGCCGCGACCTCTGCGGGACTCGGCGACTTTCGTCGCGGGGTGCTCTTCGAGCGCAACGCTCTGCGCACCTTTCACGCCTGCGCCGACGACGAGTGCCGGGCCGCCTTCGGGCCAGCCGTTTACGCCACCTTCCTCCACCGCATGACTGCGTTCGCCAAGGAGCGGCGGGAGCTCGAGGAGACCGTTGCCGACCCCTTCGGCGACGGATACTCGCTTCCGTCGAGGGGCGAACGGTGGCGCCGCCGGATCCGGGAGGGAGGGATCGCAGGCAGCGCCCGCCACCTGCTTGCGCGTCTGCTTCTCGGGCGTCGGGCGGGCAGCCCGGTGCTCGACGAGGGCTTCCTTCTCATGCAGCTCCGGGCGGCGCAGGGCTTCTTTGCCGGGCTCGACGATGCCGATGGGCGACGCATCGAGCTCGAAAAGATCCGGACGGTGCCGGATCGAGAGATCCTCGCCCGTTTCCCCCGCCTGGTGGTGCCGACCTATGCGGGGGACGAGGAGTGGTTTGCCTCCGGTGCCTTCGGCGCCCTGCTTCCCGACGACTGGCCGCTCGAGCACAAACGCCTGGATGAGGTGATGCGAACTTAGTTCGGAGGATACGGGAACATTCCAGCGGTTCTCCTTGGCCACCTGCGTGTCCCAGACCCTGCGGTTCAGATCGCGGATATTGACCACTTGTTATCCCCATTAGTTGGTGGAAAGGAACCCCTTGACGTAGAGCACCGCGCGACCGGCGATATGGACGCGATCCTCTACCTGCTCGCACCACAAGTCGCCGCCGCGCGTCGATACCTGGCGCGCAACCAGTTGTTTTCTCCCGAGCCGCTCCGACCAGTACGGGGTCAACGTCGCGTGCGCCGATCCTGTTACCGGATCCTCTGGAATTCCGGCTTGCGGCGCAAAGAAGCGTGACACGAAATCCACCTCGTCTCCGGGTGCGGTGACGATAATCCCCGTGCAGTCGAGCTTCTCGAGCTGCGAAAGATCGGGTTTCAGATCCTTGATCTCCCGCTCGCTGCCGAAAACGGCGAGAATGTCGCGGGATTTGTAGATCTCCCGAGGCTTTCGACCCAGCCCAGAGATCAGGTGATCTGGAGCGTCTATTGGATCTCCAGGGCGGGACGGGAAGTCCATGACCAGGTTCTTGCCATCCTTCCACACCGCGAGCTCACCGCTTTGAGTGTGGAACTTGATGACGTCGTTCTCGTGGCCCAGATAATCGAAGAGCACGTACGCACTGGCCAGTGTGGCGTGACCACAGAGATCGACCTCCACGGCCGGGGTGAACCAGCGGAGGTCGTAGTATTCACCGGCGTGAACGAAGAATGCGGTCTCCGAGAGGTTGTTTTCCGCCGCGATTCTCTGCATCAGCTCGTCGTCGATCCACTCCTCGAGCGCGCACACGCCCGCAGGGTTCCCGCCAAAAATACGGTCGGTGAACGAATGAACCTCGTAGTACAGAATCATGTCACTCATCTCCCAGGAGATGTCGCTTCAGGAAATTCACCTTGAGGCGATGGAAGTGGAGCTTGAACTGGGACCGGCGGATGCCGTGCCGGGCCTCCGGGTAGACCATCAGCTCGAAGGTCTTGTCGGCCTTCGCCAGCCTGTCGATGAGCTGGAGGGTGTTTTGGAGGTGGACGTTGTTGTCCATCGCTCCGTGGACGAGGAGCAACGGCGAGGCGAGGCTCTCCGCGTAGGTCAGGGGGGCAGAAGCTCGGTATCCGTCGGCGTTGTCCTCAGGCGTGTCCATGTAGCGCTCGGTGTATATGGTGTCGTAGAGCCTCCAGTCGGTGACCGGAGCGTAGGCGATGCCAGCCCGGAAAAGATCCGGCGCCGTGAGCAGGCACATCAGAGTCATGTAACCGCCGTAGCTGCCGCCGTAGACCGCGATGCGATCCCCGTCGACCCAGGACTGGCGCTTCAGCCAGCGGGCGGCGGTGAGCTGGTCGGCCACCTCGATCTTCCCGAGCCGCCGATGAACGGCGGTCTCGAAAGCGTGGCCGCGGCCCCAGGTGCCGCGGTTGTCGACCAGGAAGACGCCGATGCCCATATCTGCGAGAAGGCGGAACGTGTTGTGGAAGGAACCGCCCCATCTGTCCCGGGTGAGCTGCGAGTGGGGACCGCCGTAAACGTAGAGCACCACCGGGTAGCGCTTTGTGGGGTCGAAGTCGCGGGGCCGCACCAGCAGCGAGTGGAGCTCGGTGCCGTCGTCGGCGGTGATCGAACCGGACTCGACCGGCAGCAGGTCCCAGTCCGCAAGCTTGTCCCCGGAGTGCCACAGCTCGTGAACGACGGCGCCGTCGGCCGCCACGAGATCCGCGCGCGGGGGCGTGTCGAGCCGGGACCAGGTGTCCACCAGGTACTGACCTTCGGGCCCGAGCAGGGCCGCGTGGCTGCCGCCGTTGTCGCGGCCGAGCGAACGAATCGTGCCGGTCGAGATGTCGACCGCCAGCAGATTTCGCTGCCGGAGGTCGTTGCGGTTGGCCTGGAAGAAGACCGTCTCCTCGGCGGCGTCGAGTCCGTAGACCTCCTCGATCTGCCATTTCCCCGAGGTCAGCCGGCGGCCCATGACGCCGTCCGCACCGTGGAGATAGAGATGGCGCCAGCCGTCGCGCTCGGAGGTCCACAGGAACCGGCCGTCGGCGAGGAAGTGGAGGTCGTCGCGCACGTTGATCCAGGCCGGGTCCTCCTCGGTGAGAAGCACCCGGGTTTTCCCGGATGTGGGGTCGGCCGTCATCAGCTCGAGAACGGTCTGGTCGCGGTTGAGGCGCTGCACCCAGACTTCGCCTCCGGGCGTCCATCCCGCCCGCGGAAGGTAGGAGTCACCGATGCCGGTGTCCATCCACACGGGTTCGCCGCCGTCGAGCCCGACAACCCCCAGCCGGACGAGGGGGTTCGGCGTGCCGGCCTTCGGATAGCGCTGGAGCTCGAGCCCGGGGTAGGGCATCGAGTCGCTCGCGATCGGGACCACGCCCACCGGCGACACGTCGAACTCGAGGAAAGCCAGCCGGGTCCCGTCGGGAGACCACCAGAAGGAGCGTCCCAGCTCGAGCTCCTCCTCGTACACCCAGTCGGCGACGCCGCTGAGCAGGTGGTCGGCATCGCCGCGGTCGGTGGCGCGGTGCACAACGCCGGTTGCCAGCTCCATCCACCAGAGGTCTCCGGAGCGGACGAAGCCGAGGCGGGTCCCATCCGGGCTGAATGTGGGGAAGATTTCCGGTTCGGCGTCGCCGGTGAGGAAGCGTGCCTTTCCGGTCGCGAGATCGAGGCTGAAGAGATCGCCCATGGTGCTCCCGATCAATGTGGAACCGTCGGGAGACAGGGCGGGAGCGAAACGGTCCGAAGCCGCGCTGTTGACGTCCTTGAGGTGCGGAGTCCGGCGATGCGGTCGCCGGGCTGCCAGCTCCTCCATGAGCGTCGACCAGTCGGCCACCATCACCTGCTCCCCGGTGAGCACGTGCTCTCTCCAGAGCGTTTCTCGGCCTTCATGAGTCGATCGATAGAGAATGTGGGCGCCGTCGGGCAGCCACATGAGGCCGGAGGGCGCCTCCGAGCTCAGCTCGTCGCCGGCGAACAGAGCTTCGAGGGTGAGCCTTTTCGGCGGTTCGCCGGCGGTGGACAAGATCGAGGTCGAGAGCAGACAAAGAACGACGGCAAGACGGCGCATGGGAAACCTCCGGGTGTCGAGTGTACGCAGGCTCACCGTTCTTTGGGAAATCCAGTCGCTGTGGTTCAATTCGATGGTGCAGATTCTCGGCGTTTTTGAGTCCGATGGCCCTCCGGTGGAGGACCTGGCCCGCGAGGCGTGGCTGCTGGAAAGAGCGGCCGAGGGCGAGATCTCGCTGCTGCTGACGTCGTGGAGAGGGCCGGTGGTGGTGTTGGGCTACGCGCAAAAGCCCGAGGAGGCTGATCTCGACTGGTGCCGAACCGAAGGCGTGCCGGTGCTGCGGCGGCTCACCGGCGGCACCGGGGTGATCCACTGTGGCGATCTCGGCGTCGGGCTCTTTCTTCCTCAGGGCCATCCCTGGGCGCAAGGCATCGTCGGTCTTTACGGGCGCTTCCTCGATGTGCTCGGTCCCGCTCTACGTTCCCTGGGCGCTGACGTCTCGCGGCTTGCCGAGCCTGCCCATGCGAGCCGCGTGCGGTCGCCGATCTGCTTCCTCGACCAGCTCTCGGACACCCTCGTCACCAACGGCAAGAAAGTGGTCGGTTGCGCCCAGACCCGACGCCGCGGCGCGGTCCTGATCCACGCCGCCGTTCTCCTCGGCCTGGACGCCGGGCTCTACAGCCGGGTCTTCGGCGTGGACGAAGAGGAGGTGCGGGCCGGGCTCGCGCCGGCGGTTCCGGGCGGACGGCGGCGCGAGGTGGGATCGGCAGTGGCCAAAGGACTCGCAGGGGCCCTCGAGCTGCGGCTCGAGAGCCGACCACTGGCATCTATACCCGAGCGCTTCCTGGAGCCGTACGGCGAGCCGCGCTGGTCGCCGGT
>JBGMRN010000084.1:0-10141 GCA_048061535.1 Thermoanaerobaculales bacterium
CGGCATGCGAGCGAACGCGGGAGATCGGAGCTCGGCGCCATGCTGTCGGCAGAGATTAACACAGCACCCCCAGGGCGAATTCGGAATTCGGAATTCCTAATTCCGAACTCAAAACCATCTCCTTTTCCCTCTTCGTGGCGACGGAGACGGGTGCTACGATACTCAGCGCCCGGCGTTTCGGGTTGGAGGCCAAGATGCGACGAGTGGTGGCGGTTCCGTGTTGCGTCCTGTTAGCGGTTGTGTTTGCGCCGGGTTTTGCCGCGGCCGAGACACATCCTTTTACCGTGCACGATCTGGTGGCCATGCAGCGGGTCGCGGATCCGCAGGTTTCCCCGGACGGCAGCCGGGTGGCGTTCGTGGTGACCACGATGGACCTCGAGGCCAACAAGGGCTTCAAGGATATCTGGTTGGCCGCCACCGACGGGTCGGGCGCCCTCCAGCTCACCACCGATCCTGACAGCGACTTCAGCCCCCGCTGGGCCGATGACCGAACGCTCTATTTCCTGTCGACGCGATCCGGATCCTCCCAGGTCTGGCGTATCGATCTTACGGGCGGAGAGGCCATGCAGGTGACGGACCTTCCCCTCGACATCGAGGCCCTGAAGGTGGGACCCGCGGGCGGGGCCTTGTACGCCGGCATCGCTGTGTTCCCGGACTGCTCCGACTCGATTCCGTGCTCGGTCGATCGCCTGGCCGCTCGCGCCGCCCAGCGGGCCTCGGGCATGATCTACGATCGTCTCTTCATTCGCCACTGGGACACCTGGAAGGACGGGCGACGCAACCATGTCTTCCGCATCCCCCTCGCCGACGGCGTCGCGGGCGTGCCGGTCGACCTGATGCAAGGCGTCGACGGCGACTGCCCCACCGTTCCGTGGGGCGACGACGGCGACTTCAGCATCTCGCCGGATGGCAAGTGGCTTGCCTACACGGCCAAGGTGGTCGATGGTTCGGAGGAAGTGTGGTCGACCGACTGGGATCTGTGGGCGGTGCCGACCGATGCTTCAAAGCCCGCCCGCTGCCTGACCGAGGCCAACCAGGCGTGGGATGCCTCACCCGCCTTCTCACCGGATGGCGCCACCCTGGCCTACCTGGCCATGGCGCGGCCGGGCTACGAATCCGACCGGTATCGAGTGGTGTTGATGGATTGGGCGACCGGCGCCACTCGGACCCTCACCGAGAGTTGGGACCGCTCTCCAGGCTCGGTCACCTGGTCTGGTGACGGAAGCTCTCTCTACGCTTCGGCGGACAATGTCGGCAATCACTCGATTTTTCGCATCGACGCGACTGGCGGAGCGGTGACTGCGGTGGTGACGCGCCACACCAACCGGGCCCCACAACCGCTGCCCGACGGACGACTGCTCTTCGCCCGTGACAGCCTAGTTTCGCCGGTCGAGCTCTTCGTTCTCCCGGTCGCTGGAGATGAGCCGGTCCAGATCACCCACTTCAACGACGACCGGGTCGCCGCTTTAGAGTTCGGCAGCTACTCGCAGTTTTCTTTCCTCGGCGCCCATCGTGACGAAGTTTTCGGATACCTGCTCTACCCGGCCAACTTCAGCCCGAAGAAAAAGTATCCTCTCGCGTTTCTCGTCCATGGCGGTCCCCAGGGGAGCTTTGCCGACCACTGGCACTACCGGTGGAATCCCCAGATCTACGCAGCTCACGGCTACGCCACCGTGATGATCGATTTCCACGGTTCCACCGGCTACGGCCAGGCCTTCACCGATGCCATCAACGGTGACTGGGGCGGGGCGCCGTACGAGGACCTGATGAAGGGCCTGGATGATGTTCTCCGGCGTCACCGCTGGATCGACCCCGAACGGATGGCGGCGGCCGGCGCCAGCTTCGGCGGCTACATGATCAACTGGATCCAGGGTCACACCGACCGCTTCAAGGCGCTCGTCTGCCACGATGGCAACCTCGACGAGTTCATGGCCTACTTCGACACCGAGGAGCTGTGGTTCCCGGAGTGGGAGCACGGCGGCACTCCCTGGGAGAATCCCGAGAGCTACCGGAAGGACTCGCCGGTGGCCCACCTCGAAAAGTGGAGCACCCCGGAGCTGGTCATTCACGGGGCCCTCGACTACCGGGTCGTTGACACCCAGGGTCTGGCCACCTTCAATGCCCTGCAGCGTCTCGGGGTGCCGTCACGGCTGCTCTACTACCCGGATGAGAACCACTGGGTGCTCAAACCGCAAAACTCGATTCAGTGGCACGAGGTGGTCCTCGAATGGATGGATCGCTGGACCGTCGGCGAGGGCGAGGAGTAGCCGAGCTTCACTCTTCACCGGTCTGGTTGCTCCCGTCAAATAGCGCCCGGAACTGATATGATCCGTGGGTAGAGTGTAAGGGTTGCGGGCATGGAGGGTTGTCGGTGATCATCACCTGTCCAGAATGCGACACGAAGTACCGCTACGACGAGGTGCGGTTTGGCGGCGCCGAGTCCAAGCGCGTGAAGTGCACCAGCTGCGGAACCACCTTCGAGGTCGCCAACCCGTTCTACGAGCCCACTGACTCCACCGGCATCGGCGAGAGGCCCGACGGAGTTCCGCCGGTGGTCGTGACCCCGGCGCAGAGGGAGCCCGAAGCCGCAGAGCTTCCGGCGCTGCCGCCGCTGCCCGGAGACCAGCGCTTTTCGCTGGCGGTGATCGCCGGAACGCAGGCGGGGACTGTCTTCCCTCTGACCAAACCCCGGGTCTACCTGGGCCGCGGCTCGGCCATGGACATTCAGATCAAGGACTCGGAAGTATCGCGCCAGCACGCCATGATCGAGGTGCGGGGTGAGCAGGTGGCGCTGGTGGACCTGGGCGCCACCAACGGAACCTGGGTCGAGGGCGACCGTGTCGATCGGGCGGAGATCGCCAACCGGAGCGAGTTCACTCTCGGGTCGACCACCCTGATGCTGATTGTTACCAACGGCGGCTAGCTTCGAACGCCATTTTGGCCGGTGGCGCGTTCGAGTGGTTCCGAAAACGGCCCTTGAAACCGGCAGGATTCTTGCTTAATCTATGCGGCTGACGGCAGATAATTTTCTCCCTCCGAGCGGGTTTTCCGCGAGGAAGATGTGACCGTCTGGAGGCGCTATCGATGATCGAAGTTGAGAACCTCAGCAAGACCTTCGTCGACGTCCCGGTGGTTCGGGACCTGAGCTTCTTCGTCCCCGAGGGGCAGGTGCTCGGCTTTCTCGGGCCCAACGGCGCCGGCAAGACGACCGCCATGCGGATGATCACTGCCTTTCTGCCCCCCACCGCCGGGCGGGTGGTGGTGGCGGGGATCGACCTCGACCAGGATCCGGTGGGGCTGCGCCGCAACGTCGGCTACCTGCCGGAGAACGTGCCCCTGTATCCCGAGATGCGGGTGGAGGAGTATCTCCGGTTCCGGGCCGACATCGAGGAGGTTCCGCGGGCGGACGTGCGGATGAGAATGGACGATGTGATCGAGCGTTGTCTCATCGGCGACGTTCGCCGCCAGGTCATCGGCACCCTGTCGAAGGGCTTCCGCCAGCGCGTGGGGCTTGCCGGCGCCTTGATCCACCGGCCGCCGGTGTTGATCCTCGACGAGCCGACTGTCGGTCTCGACCCCAACCAGATCATCAAGGTGCGCGAGCTCATCACCGAGCTCGGCCGCGACCACACGGTGCTCCTCTCTACCCACATCCTGCCCGAGGTGGAGCAGGTCTGCGAGCGGGTCTTCATCATCGACCGCGGTCGCATCGTCGCCGATGGGACGCCGGATGCGCTGCGCGAACGGCTGGTCGGCAACCCGGTTCTCAGCGTCGAGCTCAAGGGCGCTGACGGTGAGGCAGGGGCTGCCCTCGAGAAGCTGCCCGGCGTGGCGGGTGTCAGCGACCAGGGCGAGGGCCGCTGGCTGCTCGAGCACGACCCCGGCGCCGACCCCCGCGAGGCGGTCTTCCGTCTCGCGGTGGAAAAGGGCTGGGTGATCCTCGGTATGTCCCCCGAAAAGGCGACCCTCGAGGATGTCTTCGTCCGGCTCACCATGCGCGAGGATCAGTCGCAGGCAGCGTCCGAGGTTGTGGAGGTGCACGATGCGTAAGCTTGGAGCGATCATCAGGCGCGAGCTCGTGGCCTACTTCTCGTCGCCGTTGGCCTACGTCGTGATGACGGCCTTTCTGCTCATGCAGGGCTACATCTTTTACCTCCTCGTTTCCTTTCTGAACAATCCCCAGACCCCCTCGATGACTCCCTTGCGGCTCTTCTTCGGCGGTACCATCTTCTTCTGGCTCTTCCTTCTCTTCGTGGTGCCGGTGATCACCATGCGGCTGCTGGCCGAGGAACGGCGGTCCGGAACGATCGAGGTGCTGCTGACCTCTCCGGTGACTGAGGCCCTGGTCGTGGTGGGCAAGTTCACTGCCGCGTTGGTTTTCTACGTCGCCCTGTGGCTCCCCACCGTGATCTACGTCCTCGTGCTCCAGCGCCACTCGGAAATCGACATGGGGCCGGTGCTCGCCGGCTATCTCGGGGTGCTGCTGCTCGGCTTTCTCTTCCTGGCGGTCGGCACCTTCACCTCGACCCTGACCGACAACCAGCTGATCGCGGCCATCATCGCTTTTGCAGCGATGGTCGGACTCTTCTCCATCGGCCTGGTGGAGCAGCTTCTGACCTCCTCGTCGGCCTTCAAGGCCGCCTTCGGATACATGAACCTGTGGACCCAGATGGACGATTTCGCCAAGGGCATCGTCGATACCCGTCACGTGGTCTACCAGCTGTCGGTGGGTGTGCTCTTTCTATTCCTCGCCGCCAAGTCGCTCGAAGTGAAGAAGTGGAGGTAGCGATGAGGCAGCAATCTGTTCGCTACACGATTTCCGGAATGGTGGCGGTTGTTCTCGCCATCGTCCTGACCCTGATGGTCAACTGGATCTCCGCCCACAGGTGGGCCCGCGCGGACTGGACCTCCTCGAACATCTACAGCCTCTCGGAGAAGAGCGAGAATATTCTTTCGGACCTTGACGAGGACATCCGGGTGATCGTCTTCATGACGCCGGCGAGCCCGATGTTCGACCAGGTTCGGGAGCTCCTCGAACGCTACAAGGTCGCCTCCGACCGGATGACGGTGGAGTTCATCGATCCCGACAAGGAGCCGCTCAAGACCCGTCAGCTGGCGGAGCAGTTCGGGGTGTCGGTGGCGGACACCGTGGTGTTCGTTTACGGCGACCGCACCAAGTACGTGACCTCCGACCAGATGGCGGAGATGGACTACTCGGGAATGCAGTACGGACAGGCGCCGTCGATGCGTTCCTTCAAGGGTGAGGAGCAGTTCACCTCGGCGATCCTCTCACTGGTGGCCCCGGATGTGCCCAAGATCTACTTCGTCACCGGCCACGGCGAGGCCTCGTTGACGCGACTCGCGTCCCCTGCACCCGGGGATCGCAGCCTGACGGTGCTGACCGAGGCGCTCAAGCGCGACAACATGGAGACCGCCGGCCTCAACCTGCTCTCCGGCAACGTGCCCTCGGACGCGGACGTGCTGGCGATCGTCGGACCGACCCGCGCCTACACCGAGGCCGAGGTCGAGGCTCTCGGCGCCTACCTCGACGGCGGCGGGCGCCTGCTGGTGGCCCTGGACCCGCTGATCACCCCCGAGGGCACGATGCGGCCGACCAGGCTCGAAGCATTCCTTGCCGAGCGTGGCATCGTGGTCCACGACGACCTGGTGGTGGACCCGTCCCAGCGTCTGCCGTTTTATGATCTCTCGGCGGTCTACCTCCAGGACTTTCCTTCCCATGCAGTGACCAAGGGGATGGAAGGCTTCGCGGTGCTGTTCACCGTGGCCCGGTCGCTCGCAGCCGAGGCCGACGCGGCGCAGGTCGTGGTTCAGACATCCGACGAGGGCTGGGGAGAGACCAATCTCAGCATGCTCCTGCGCGGTGAGCCGGTGGCGCCGGAGGACGACGACAATCCGGGACCGGCCGTGGTCGGAGTGGTCCTCGAGGGGCCGGTGATTGGCAACGAGGATGCGGCAGCCGAGGATGATGCGGTCAAACCGGAGATGTTCCGCCTGGCGGTCTTCGGCGACTCTGATTTCATCTCCGACCTGGAGATCGCAAACGCCGGCAACGCTATTTTGGCGACCAACGCCTTCAACTGGTTGGCGGCGCGGGAAGGCGCCCTGGGCATCCCACCGCGGTCCGTCGAGCAGGTGAGCGTTTTCCTGACCGGCCAGCAGATGCGCAACCTCTTGCTGCTGGTGATGGTAGCGATGCCTGGAGCAGCGATCCTCGCCGGTATCCTGGTCTGGCGCCGCCGGCGGCACTAAAGGTTCAGTTTTGTGAATTCTCCAATTCTCGGCGGGGAATTCGGCGGGGCGTCGAAATCAGATCGCGCTTTGCTGAATTCACCGCCGAGAATTGGAAACGAGGAATGGCGAAATGAAAACAAAAAACCTCATGATTCTAGCGGCGATCGTTCTTGTGGTCGCCGCATACGTATTCCTCTTCGAACGGCACCAACCGACCTCGGAGGAGGCGCGGAAGAACGCCGAGAAGGTTTTCCCCGAGTTTGACCGGGACGCGGTCACCGCGATCCGGGTCGAAGGCAGCAACGGTCCGGTCCGGCTCGAGAAGACCGGCGAGGTCTGGCGCCTGCGCGAACCCATTGACTTTCCCGCCGCCGCCGCCGCCGTCAGCTCGGCCCTCGGTTCGATCGCCAACCTCACTGCCGATCGGCGGTTGGCGGCTGACGAGGCCGATCCGGTCACCTACGGGCTCGATCAGCCCACGGTGACCGTACGTCTGACCACCTCCGACGGCCCCG
This sequence comes from Thermoanaerobaculales bacterium, assembly GCA_048061535.1. Taxonomy (GTDB): domain Bacteria; phylum Acidobacteriota; class Thermoanaerobaculia; order Thermoanaerobaculales; family Sulfomarinibacteraceae; genus Sulfomarinibacter. Next base: position 6,768 of record JBGMRN010000084.1, read on the forward strand.
AGCTCGTCCTGAAGATCGGTGATGAGCTGCCCCTGGGGTCGAAGCGCGCGCTGCAGGCCGGCGACAGCGGCGAGATCGTCATCGCCTCGGGTTGGTTCGTCAACGACCTCGATCGCGAGCTCGACGATTGGCGCTCCCGCGATGTCGTGGACATCCTCGCCGATCAGGTTGCCTCGATCGACATCGAGTCGGGCCCGGATCACATCCGCGCGGTGCGCGTCAACGACACCTGGAAGCTCCTTCTTCCGCTCGAAGATCTTGCCGATCGAGACCACCTCCGCAGCCTCGTCTCCGACCTCGACTCCCTGCGCATCGAAGAGTTCCTCGACGATGGCGTGAACCCGGCCGATCTCGGCCTGGACGCGCCGGAGTACGAAATCATGCTCGTTCGCTCCGACGGCGGCGATCCTCTTCGGCTCGACCTCGGCGCCACCCGTACGGGCGACAGCGGACCCGAGGTGGCGTGCCGGCGCAACGGTGCGGAGTACTTCTGGGTCAGCGACTCGGTGCGCATCCGTCTGTCGAAGGCGCCGGTGCTGTGGCGCTCGAAGAAGGTGGCGCCTTTCGACACCTGGGACGTTCGCGGTCTCAGTCTGAGCTTCGGCGATGCATCGGTCGCGTTGGTCCAGGAAAAGGGCCTTTGGACCTTCGCCGACGACGGGGGCGAGGTGAACCTGGTGGCGGTCCAGGAGCGGCTCTCCAGGCTCGCCGGTCTCGAGGCCACCGACTTCGACCTCATCCAGCCGGCCACTCCCGAGATGGGACGCGCCGAGCTGCGCTTCGAGGCGCCGGACGGGGAAGGCGAGGGCAGCACGTTGAGCCTCGTCTTCTTCCGACCGCTGAGCGAAGGCGGCCGCGCGATGGTCCAGGCCGGCAATCGCGATACCGTCATGGGGGTCGCGCTGTCGGATGCCGAGTCTATTCTCGCGAACCTCGAGGAGCTGCGGCCGCAGCCCGAAGAGGAACCCGCGGCGACCGAAGACTGACCGCCGGGCTACAATCGCGTCATGGTGGCCGAGTGGCGGCAGCAGTTCGACGATCTCCGGCAACGCCGGCCTGAGCTTGCCGAGCGCGTCTGCCGCCGGCTGCTGATGGACCTGCAACGCCGGGGATTGGTGGATTTCGACGCCGTCGACGATGAGATCACCCACGCCCTCAAGCTGGGCGGCGCCCGGCCGGTGCTCGACCCCAACCGGCCGAAGCCGCAGCTGACCGGCGACTCGCGGCGCGCGATGTACGAGCTCGCTCTCGAGTACGCCGAGCGTCACCTCGAGCCCGACGAGATCTCCGCCACCATCCTGCTCGTAGAAAAGCGGATGCTCGCCCACGAGGGCGCCCGCCTGGCCGAGGACCCCGACACGCCGCTGGGAGAGCTGCGCGACAAGATCCACGAGTTCCTGGACTTCGCCCCGGGAGAGGCGGTCGCCCCACGGGAGGACGTGATCGGTACCCGCGCGGCTCTCGTGCGTCGCCTGCTCACCGATCAGCTCGATTTCATCTCGGTGGCCAAGAAGTTCATCCGGGTCTCGGACTTCGGCGAGGTGCTCGATCACATCATTCCGACTGACGGCCGGCACGGGAGATTGGGGGGCAAGTCCGCCGGCCTGATCCTCGCTAACTCAATTCTCCAGCAGGCGCGGTACGACGGCCGCCTCGACGCCTCCTACCGCGTTCCGACCTCCTACTTCCTGCCCTCGCACGGGGTGTTGGAGTTCATCGAGCACAACGGGCTCGAGGAGGTCATCAACGTCAAGTACAAGAGCTCCGAGGAGGTGGGCGACGAGTATCCCTTGGTCGAGCGGATGTTCAAGAGCGGGGAGTTCCCGACCACTATCCACAAGGGCCTCGAGGAGATGTTGTACCAACTCGGCGAGAAACCGCTGGTGGTCCGATCCTCGAGCCTCTTGGAGGACCGTATCGGGCACGCCTTCTCGGGCAAGTACAAGAGCTTGTTCATCCCCAACCGGGGCACCATCGAGAAGCGGCTGGCGCTGCTCGAAGATGCCATCGCCGAGGTCTATGCTTCGCTCTTCCATCCCGACCCGATCGAGTACCGCCGCGAGCGCGGCCTGATTGATTTCCAGGAGCAGATGGGCATTCTCATCCAGGAGGTCGTGGGGCGTGAGGTCGGCGGCATGCTCTTCCCGGTCTTCGCGGGGGTCGGTTTCTCCCGCTGTGAGATGCGCTGGTCGCCGCGCATCCGCCATACCGACGGCATGGCGCGTCTGGTCCTCGGCCTCGGCACCCGCGCCGTCGACCGCACCGTCGCCGACTACCCGGTGCTGGTCGCTCTCGAGCAACCCACCCTGCGCGCGACCCAGCAGCCGGACGAGGTCTATCGCTATTCGCAGCAGGAGGTGGATGTGGTGGACCTTCGCGAGGGCCAGTTCGAAACCCTGCCCCTGGCCGATCTGATGCGCCGGGTGGGGCGCAAGCTGCCCAACATGAACCGGGTCTTCTCGATCTACCGCGACCGCCAACTGCTGCCAATGGTGGGAGTCATGGCCTTGGTCGAGCCTGACGAGCTGGTGGTGACCTTCGACGGTCTCTTACGGTCGAGCTTTCCGAAGGACCTCAAGACCATGCTCGACCTTCTCGAGGAGGGGCTCGGCGAAGGGGTGGATGTCGAGTTCGCCCACGACGGCGATGTGCTCTACATGCTTCAGTGCCGCGCCCTGAGTCGGAGCGCCTCGGTGCAGCGGATGGAAATCCCCGACCAGGTGCCGTCGGCCGACCTCGTCTTTTCTGCCGAACGCCACGTACAAATGGGCCAGGTGCGGGATCTCGAGTACATCGTGCTGATCGAACCCCGCGACTACGAGGCCCTGGCCACCAAGGAGGAGATGCAGCGGGTGGCGCGGGCCGTGGGTGCGGTCAACAAGGCCCTCCCACGACGCGGATTCCTGCTCATGGGACCGGGTCGCTGGGGCAGCCGGGGCGACATCAGGCTTGGCGTGCCGGTGACCTATGCCGACATCTGCCACACCGCGGTGCTGGTGGAGATTGCGCGGATGAAGGGCTCCTACCTCCCCGATGTCAGTTTCGGCACCCATTTCTTCAACGATTTAGTCGAGGGTGGGATCCACTACCTGCCCCTCTACCCGGACGATCCAGGCGTCGTCTGGAACGAGGAGATCCTCGACCGTTCCGCCGACAGCCTGGCCGAGGTGGCCCCGGAGTTCGTCGATATGGCGGGCGTGGTGCGGGTGATCCATCTGCCGTCGATCGCCGACGGCAAGCTCCTCCAGGTCGTCATGGACGCCGAGGCAGACAAAGCGCTGGCGTTCCTCGCGGAACCCCAGCGCTAATTCGGAATTAGGAGTTCCGAATTCCAAATTCCCCGCAAAGCTACGCCTCTCTCACCCAACGAATGA
>JBGMRN010000084.1:10151-12893 GCA_048061535.1 Thermoanaerobaculales bacterium
ATTCGGAATTAGGAGTTCGGAATTCCAAATTCGAACAGCTATGCCTCTCTCACCCAACGAATGAGGTCCTTGAGCTTCGGCTTCGAGCCGTGCATCAGGATTCCTACCCGGTAGATCTTGGCCACGATCCAGGTGCAGGCGAGGATCGCGCCCGCCATCAGCACCACCGAAGCCGCTATCTGCCACACGGGCACCGGTGCCAGCGTCATGCGCAGGAACATCAGCATCGGGGTGAAGAACGGGAACAGCGACAGCGCCACCGCCAGGGTACCGTCGGGCTGATTGATGATCTGGATCATCAGCACCATCGGCACTATCAGGAGCATGGTCACCACGCCCTGGAAGTTCTGTGCCTCCTGCTCGGTGTCGAAGGCGGCGCCGATACCGGCGAACAACGTTCCGTAGAGCAGAAAACCGAGCACGAAGTAGACGACGAAAAAAACCAGGAGCTGGGCGGGGATCGCGGGGAGCTCCATGCCGCCGATACCGACTGCGGCGACCACCCCCGGGGCCGAGATCGCCGCCATCAGCGCCGCCCAGATCACGAACTGAGTCAGCCCCACCGCACCGATGCCGAGGATCTTGCCGAGCATCAGCTCGAAGGGCTTGACCGTGGAGATTATCACCTCCACCACGTGCGAGCTCTTCTCCTCGAGCACCCCGCGCATGACGTAGACGCCGTACATCGCCACCGTCACGTAAATGATCATCATGAAGACGTAGGCGAGCATGAAGCTCTGGCCCTGGTCGCGGGTCTCCTCGCCGCCTTTGCCGAGCTTGAGGGTCTCGAGACCCACACGGCGCGTTAGCTCCTGAACCGAATCCGGGTCCAGCCCGGCATCGGTGAGGCGGTCTGCGACCATGACGTTGTTGACCGACCGTTCGAGCACGCTGAGCAGCTTGAAAGCGGCCACGTTGGGCGCCACGTACTCGGGGGTTCCTTCGTCCGGCAAGGTTGCCGGCAGCACCAGCATACCGTCGAAGGTCTTCTTCTGTACCTGCTCCTTGACCTGCTCGCGGATGGCCTCGGGGTCTGTGCCGAGGGCCTGGGAGACCAGGGTGATGACGAGCTTCTCGTCATCACCCGAGAGGAACCGTTCCACCTCGCTCTGCACCGGCTCGAAGAAACGACCCGAAAGATCGACCACGGCGACCGTGAACTCGCCTCCACCCCGCGCGGCGAGGTAGGCGGGGAGGATCATGACCGCTCCCAGGAAGAATGGTACGAGCAGGGTGGAGATCCAGAACGCCTTGGTGCGGACCCGCTCCAGATACTCGCGGCGGATGACAGCGAAAATTCTAGCCCACATGCTGGAGATCCTCCTCGACGGCGCGAATAAAGATATTCTCGAGATCGGGCACGAAACGGGAGAAGGTCTCCAGACCGCCGGCGGCCGCCAGGGCCTTGATGAGCTCTCGAGGGTCACCGTCGTCGTTGAGCTCCACCAGCAGCTCCTCGCCAAGGGGGTGGATCGTTCCGACCCCGGGCAGGGCGGAGATTTCCGCGGCGGCGGCATCCCCGCGCACCCGCCAGGTGTTGCCGCCGTAGTCGGCGCGGATCTTCTCCAATGAGCCCATCAGGATCGGCCGCGCGCGGTTGATGAGGCAGATGTTGGTGCACAGCTCGTCCACCTGCGGCAGCACGTGAGTTGAAAGAACGATGGTCACCCCCTCGTCCCTCATCTCCAGCATGAGGTCCTTGAGCTGGCGGGTGTTGATGGGATCGAGGCCCGAGAAGGGCTCGTCGAGGATGAGTAACGGCGGCCGATGGAGGATGGTGCCGATGAACTGCATCTTCTGCTGCATTCCCTTCGAAAGGTCCTCCACCTTGTGGGTCGCCCACTCGCCGAGGTCGAAGCGCTCGAGCCAGGCCGAGGCGCGTTTCTTCGCCTCCCCCGGTCTGAGCCCCCGGATCGTGCCCAGGAAGACCAGGTGCTCGAGCACCTTCATCTTCTTGTAAAGGCCGCGTTCCTCGGGGAGATAGCCGATGATCCGCCGCCGGTCGTCGTCCACCGGCTGGCCGTCGAGCAGGACCGTCCCGCTGTCCGACGCGATGATGCGCATGATCATGCGGATGGTGGTTGTCTTGCCCGCGCCGTTCGGGCCCAGGAGCCCGAAGACCGAGCCCCGTGGCACGGCGAAGCTCAGATCGTCCACCGCCACATGGTCCCCGTAGCGCTTGCTCAGATTCTGCAGTTCGAGAATGGCGTCCACGTCACCTCCTTTGTTCGGTGTCGGAGGATACTACGCGCATCTTGCCGGGATGTTCCAACACCATCCAGCGTCCGCGTCCGTGCGCGTTCCCGTCTCCGTGCCCGCGGCTCCGGTCGTGGTCCGTCGCCGCTCCGAGAGCAAGCTCTCGTCGCGTTGTGCGGCCCACGCCCTCGCGCGCCGTTGGCGCGCCGGCGGGCGGGGAGGTCTTCCGTCGATGGGTGTTGAGAACACGTAGGCGGGTCCTTCAGGGCCCGCCACCATCTGGTATCAGGATCTCCAGGCTGCTCGGTCAACCTGAACAAGTACGGATACCAGGGGTTCGAGGTCAGTCCCTTTTCGCGTCCCCTTCAGATCGCACGCTGCGGGCTAACCCGCATCATACCTATCCCCTTCGCTCAGGTTTGGGTGGTTTGCGGTGTTCGGGTCGCCAGGAGGATGCCAGGCAGCGCACTTGAATGTGGGACTGCATACCCATGACTACACCCCGAACTCAATTCCCATCAATACAATACGCCAACGGCCCAAGCG
>JBGMRN010000085.1:0-12629 GCA_048061535.1 Thermoanaerobaculales bacterium
TCTCTGTCGCGATCTCAGCCAAGGAGCAGGTGGTTCGCATCCTCAAAGACGCCAACATTGAGCATGTAGAAATATCGCTGCCCAATAGCTGAAGTCACTGCGACGAGGATGGTCTACGAAGCATCCGCATTATGATGGGTGGCACGTTTCGCATTGTTGCATCGTGAGGGGGCGACGTAGGATCGAAGCTCCCGTTCGTGCGAAGCGGTGCCGGGGTACCTGTTCGCTTGCCGAGCTTCAGGGATGACGATGGCCAGCCGTGGCGGATTCCGCGCGCGGCACTTTTTACGAAGATAGGAGAACCCGTTCATTCGCCAAAAGACCAATCCGTGCGTTGTTTGACCGACTGGTGCGCGTAGTAACCAGGTCATGTTACAAAGTCAGTATGGTGGTGAGTCGTGTTGTCGTTCACGTCTCCCGGAGTGAGCATCGCGTGCTCGACCCCGAGGATGTGTACTACCTCCGGGCGAGGGGCGGGGAAACCGAGGTCCGCCTGCGCTCGCGTACACCGCTAGTCGATCTCAGGCCGATTGGCGAGGTGGCTCCGTTGTTCGAGCCCTTTGGATTCGTTCGGATTCACCGTGAGCACGCCGTGAACATCGCCCGTATCAGGCTGCTCCGGGTGCAATCCGACGGCAGGGACCGGGAGCTCAAGCTCGAACCACCCGTGAACAGAGTTCTCTCGATCGCCCGCGACCGCCTCGCAGGGCTCCGGGCGGCCCTCGGGGAGGCTGGCGGCTGATCAATCAGTACTTTTCGAATTCCATCGGCTGGGCCATCGCTTGCCGGCTCATATCCGTGATGGGTGTCTGTAACAGGATCGGTCGCTTACCACCAAGGCCTCTTGTCACGAAGTGCCCATGTGTTCTCGGCCTTTGCGCGCCCCTGCGCTGACGCTAATCCTGCCCGGAATCAGCTCTGCTAAGCGGCGCCGGGCACATTACCGGCTCAACAACATCCCTCTCGCCCACTGCATCACCGACAAGGCGAGAAATTCACTTCCCTGCCGGCGAGCCGGCCTTCCCCAGAACAAACCGGGCTTGTTCGCTACGAAGCATTTCGAACGGCGTCACGCATCTTACGCCGAGACCAATGCAAACATTCGGGATCTTCACCTTTCGGATCGACTCTGACGGGATCTCGTGCGTTACAACGGTATGTGAATGGGCCATGGCGTGAGCAGTCAAATAATAGTCCGCGACTTGGAAAAAAGTACCAACGGCCGCTGGCTCGCAGCCCTGGTTGTCAACCCACGAACTGACCTGAGCGAGAGCCACCAACAATTCTTGGTCAGGCGCAACAAAAAACGCCGCTCCGCGAACGTCCGCCCATTCTGCGAGATCATCCGCGCCAGCCGCGAGTTCTGTGCCAACCTTCTCGACGCTGAACACGGTGCCATTTCGATTCTGTTGTTCAATCCAATCCCAAAATGCAGGACAGAAATCAAACCCATAGTGCAGGTTCTTAGCTTGGATGAAGACGTTCGAATCGAGAAGGTACGCCATCACACCGTTACGCCCATGCTGCGTGCGAGCCCGTGAAGCGTTTCGACCTTCTTGACCCCGAGCATCTGCATGGCGTCCCGATAGAGAGTTTGGCCTTCCAGTGTGTCGATCACTAGAGCGTGAGCAAATCGCTTGCTGACGCGAGCCGCTTCAGTGAGATAAAACTGGCCACCGGACCTCCTCGGTATTGCAAGAATCCGTTCGAGCTCGGCCTTATATGCCTCGAAGTACTCTTCCCGGTCCAGATCCCCAGCGTCGTGGACCCTGCGCAGGATGACCAGGGTGCTCACCTTGAAACGCCGAGCCAGTCGATTGATCTCGAGGTCGAATTCCTCGCCTGGGTCGAACTCGGATCGAATAGCTTTCAGCGGGACTAGGAGCTCGGCCGCAACCCGGTTGCACCATCGCTCGGTTTCTTGATCGGGAACGTTGAAAGCGCCGGCATCCGAAAGGGCGGACTGCCCAATCCAGATATGCGCAAGCTCGTGAGCTAAAGTAAACATCTGGGCCGCCTTCGTGTCGGCGCCATTAACGAACACCAAAGGGGCCAACTCATCTGCAAGTGCGAAACCGCGAAACTCCCTGGGATCGAGCTTGCGATGGTTGTTGTTGAGAACCACCCCAGAGCACATGACCAGTACGCAAAGACGATCCGCCTGGGAAATGAAATCGCGCAGCGCGTCGGTCCATGTTCGGGACCGTCGTCGGGCCTCTAGGTCAAAGCCCAGTGCCTGACGCATCTCGTCAGCGGCGTTGTGGATAGTGCCACTCGATGGTTTCGCGCTTCCCACAAAACCCCGCGGTCGCTCGCCGACCGAACGGGCGTACCCGCGGTACCACGCTTGCCGCTGCTGGCAGACGTACACGGTTTCGAGGAGGTCCGGGCTTGGTTTGGCGACCTCTGTTCCCGCGATGGTTCGGAAGTCTGGTATCGGAATTTCCTCGACCGGCGGTTTGGACAAAAATAGATACCCGACGGGAACGTGGGTGGCCCGGGCAAAGGCCTCGAGTTGCTTCAAAGTAGGATTGGCGCTCCCCTCCTCCCAGAGTTCGAGCCTTGGGAACCGTCGAAAGAACACCGGCTCGGTGATACCAGCACGTTCCCTCGCCCATCGGAACATCTGCGGTTTGATCTCGACACGAATCACCATTGTTCGACCATTCTAACGAATTGTGCAGCCACCGTCTCCAATGGGCGCCGCCTTTCGCATTGTTGCATTGTGACGGGGGACCCACAGTTGCGAGATCCCACTCACGCGGCGGGGCGCGGCCGCGCACCCTTACGGCGAATCGTGCTTCCTCAAGTAATCCAGGACAAGCCCTCTTTGAAGTTTGTTGTGATCCCTCTGGTTCGCATAAGTTCTGAGGCAGGATACGCACGAGGAGTCCTCGGTGCAATATTTACAGTCCACAAGAGACCGCGCACGTCGGAGGACATCACGCAAGTTATCCCTCACTTCAAGCACAAATCCTGCGCCACCCGGCGAGGTATCAAACAGGACGATGAAGGGCCGGGCTGCTTCCGCATAGTGCAGGCACCCTTCGAGATCGCGCTGATCGATCTCCAGCTCGAGGCAGGCTGCGTTGACGAGCGCGTGGGTGAGCGACAGCCAGAAGGACTCGTGCAGAGAGTAATCATCAGATGTGAATGACGGCGCCGGGAACAGAAGCTCGATCACGTCCGTTCGATAACGATATCCGAGGGCCCGGCGTTCGAGATGCCCTCTGCAGACTTCATCGCTCGACCAGGGCTTCTGATGGGTAGCATTTTTCTTGCCGAGAAAGCTCGGGTGCAGTCGCGTGGCGAATCCACACGACTTGCAAACGTAAAACTCGTTACCGCGATTATCGTTGATGACGTGAATCCAACCCTGTGGTTCGGTCACATGGAAGACCCACTCACACGACGGCACCGGCTCGGGATCCGAGCTGGACGCTTCGTCGTGAAAGAAGCTCCCTGCAATCGAACGCGCCGGAGGTCTCGAATCGCCAACACGGTCACCGGCCCCTGTCGCGGTCGTGAACCCGAACTCCGGGAAGACGTAGAGGTGACGTGCAGCCTCATTCTCGCAGTGGCAAACCCGTGTTGGTGGCTCTTCGAGGCTTGCCGCAACGGTCCGCTCCGCCGAAAAGAACTTACAGCGTTCGCAGTGCCAGTACATAAACTCATGCAATTTCCGGTCCCCGACCGGCATTACGATGCCGGCTGAAGTCCAGACCTTGCTGCGCGCGATGACCTGGTTCTCCGGCGCAAACTCAGTAAGCGCGAGCTTCATATCCCGCGTGAGTTCGATCTGGCTCGCTTCGCGGCTGCTGCTTCGCACCTTCAGTTCCACGACCTCGGTCGGGAAGCCGTACTTGGGGATGAGCCCATAGGTCCCGAGCAAGCCCAGCAGTGACCGCCGACGCAAGGTTTTGAGCTGCCTCTGAAAAACATCCGCGGCTCTGTGGTTGCCCCTTTCGGAGGCAGCGGCTTCAGCGTCTGCGAGGATGGCCCAATCTCGGCGAACATCTCCACCGGCGACGAAAAGCCGTGACGCAAAAGATTCTTCGTTTGGATCCTCTCTATCCAGCCACGCCCATTCCTCAATCCCGATCCCCGCATGAAGGTCCGGCGGTACCACACGGCTGAGCCGATCCTTCAACCTTGTCGGCCTCTCGCGGAGGAAATGGAGAATGTCATCCGGGACGTTTGTTCCGGGATCGAAAACACTTTCGATTCGATCTTCCCTGAAGAGCTCGGGCTTGGCTCGGAAGAATTCTGCAAGAGCTTCGGCATGGACATGGCGTCGCACAATCTTTGGATTGGAGAGACGAATAACTGGTGGCCGAATGCTACCCTTGACCATCCGTTTCCACTGATCGAAATAGGCCAGGTCATGAGTTCTTCGCTGTGCATAACTGACGATGATCGCCGCCGCATCGGCGCGGCGGCCCGCTCGCCCAGCGCGTTGAACGTAATTCCCTGGAGAGGGCGGAATGTTTCTCATGAGCACAGAGTGCAGATCACCCACATCGACGCCCATCTCGAAGGTGGTCGTGCAACTGAGAACGTTCACCGATCCGTCAATGAAATCCTGCTGAGTGTCGTACGCGACATTCTTTTCCAGCTGGGCAGTGTGCTCACTCACCGCCATCGGGATCGGTTCCATCGATGAGTACAGGTGGAAGTAATGGTTGCGGACACGCGACTTTTTCTCATACGGCTGGACAGTGCCTTGACAGCGGGTCATGGGGCAAACTCCGTCGATGGCCGTGTGCGTCGTCGTCCCGCACGTCTGACACCGAAAAACGTTGCCGGCTCGAGCGCCTCGGACCTCCCACCAGGCCGGTAACAACCTGCTGAGATTCGCCTGTCTGGAGTGGGTCAACCCCTTCTCGAAGATCTTAGCAAGCGGGCCATTTCGATGTTGAATTGCCTCCCAGACTGCGTCCAGCGCTCTTCTCGCGACGGCCTCCCGCTGATCCTCACGAATCCCTCTGCGCCCGAGCACGCGAACCAGGTAGTTCAGCCGTTTGTTGGTCTGGCTGGCTTGCGGCGACCAGGCGTATATGCCTTGCTTAGGTGCGCTGCTCGATCCCCGCACGAAATACGGCCGGTTCCTCGGCGAGAAGAGGTCGTCGGAGTGTTCGATTCCCTCGAACGTCTCGTCGTCACGTTCCGAGAAGGAAACAACGCCCTGAAGACGCAGAGTATCGAACAGGATCTGGATTAGATTCCACTGTTCTTCGGGATCGAGTTCCCAGGGGGTATTGGTCAATGCCGGGAGACCCGAGAAAGCCCGAGGTCGACGCAGCCGAAAGTAGACGACGCCGGTACCTTCCAGGGACAATCGTCTGTCGTAGGCGGTCCACTCCCGGAGAACCCAGGCCCCGGCGTCCTTGGCCATCCGGGTCCTCTCAGTGTCTTCATCCCACTCGTTTGCGGACGCCGCCACCCGGCGAACCCTGTGCGCCCATTCACCAAGGCCGATCGCCTCATTCATGTTGTCGAGCGCCTGGGCCAGGTAACGCCGTTGCTTCAGCTTGGCGTAAGTGCCCTCCAGGAATGGCGCAAAAAACGCGGCATCCTGGCGGGAGTCAGAAAAGACGATGAGTTTTCTCCCGCCGCCGGGCATATACACCGCTTCCTCGTCAGACGACGGTGGAATGTGCTGATACAGCGCTGTTGCGAGCACGGCTATCGGGGCCTCCCTCCCCGTGAGCGCGCGGCTCGCAACGGGTCCGAAGAAGTTTCCACAGGCGGGGCAACCCCGTGGCACGGGTCGGCGGGGTTTGTTGCTCACCTTGAGTACTGCGAGCGCCTGGGGAGAATGCGAATCACACTCCTCCCGTCCGAATGACGTGCGCCCACCGATCCGGCCGCACACGCCGCAAAGCATCATCGGGGTCCGAGCGCTGGCGGCACCGTGACCGTCTTCGTCCTCCCCAGCTTCAACCTCGTCATCCTCATTGAGCGTCTCTTCATCCGCTCTTCCGGAAAGGGTGAACCAGCTGAGTTTTTCGTCGGGCTCGTCGCCGACATCTGGAGGATGGACCAGAAATCCGTCCCTTTCTACTCCGACGAGAAACACCTCACCACATCGGTTGCAACTCCCGACCTCAAAGGTAGCGACAGGATCTCCACTGCCTGTGATGTGTCGCTTGGCTCGGCGAACCAGCAAATGGAGTTGTTTTCCCTCGTCAAACCATCCGCATAGGCCGGTCAGTGCCCGCGCCATGATGTGGTACCTGGCCGGGAGAAGCCGGGTTTCGATTTCGCCGATTCGCGCAAACGCCCCCAGGGCGACGAGATCGAGCACCCCAGGTTGGTTGCCAAGCATTCCCAGCTCGATCGCATTCTCCGAGCCGAGTCTCGCCCGAAGCCGGGTCAGGTTTTCATCACCCGACAACAGCCGGCCGAGGAACGCTCTGCAGCGTGCGCTATCGTCAGACGCCGGGACCTCGTTGAACTCCGTCGCAACCTCCGGGAAAAATCGCGCCGTGGCTGTAACCAGCTCCGGGTAACGGGGTTCATCCGGTTTTCCCAGTACGGTGCGAAGCTCCCGGTAGCCCTCAGCCGTTCCTCGCCCCCAGGATTCGTGCAAGACCTGCTCACTGAACTCGGCCTCGACAACATCGTCCGAAGAAAATTCCTCCCCGAAGAGATCACTTACGAAAGCTGCGATCCGCGGGTGGTCTTCTACGCTGCTACCGAGAGTGGCGCTGGTCGCAAAACATTGGATCACACCGGTCTCGCTGCAGGCCACCCGGTCCTTGAGCCTCCGCAGCAACATCGCGATCTCGATGCCCTTAGCTCCACTATAGGTATGAACCTCGTCGAGAACCACGAACCGCCATTTCTCACCGCCAAAGAGGGCTGAGTCATCCGGTCGAATCAGCAGGTACTCGAGCATCGCGTAGTTGGTGAGCAGGATGTGTGGGGGAGTTTCCCGCATCTCGTCACGGCAGATCAGCTCGTTCGGTTGCGGGTCGACACCGTGCCTCGAGATGAAAAGATCCCGGGCCTCCTGGAGGCCATACTTGGTTTCACCCGTGTACCGGCCGAAGGTGATTTCTGGCAGGGTGCTGAGGATGGACCTCAGACGGTCAATCTGGTCATTGGCGAGGGCGTTCATCGGGTACAGAAGGAGGGCTCGCACGCCTGGCTCGGCAATCGTCCCATCGTCGATCTCCCGCAGCAATCGATCCAGAATGGGGATCAGGAATGCCTCCGTCTTTCCGCTCCCGGTGCCGGTGGCCACCACCAGGTTGCGCCCGCGTTGGACTGCCCTTCGGATCGCATTCTCTTGGTGAACGTAAAGAACATCGGGCAGCGCGCCAGAGGCAATCGCGCTGAACGCAGTCGAGAGCACCCCGGTGTCGATGAGATCCTGAAGGCTGCTTCCCGGTTTGTAGGCCGGCGAAACCTCGAGAATCGGCTCCCTGACGAGGGGTGGCTGCGCCTTGTCTCTTAGAACCATTCGAAACTCCTCGCGGAGCCCGGGTTCTTTGAAGAAAAATGAGGTTTCGAGATAGCGCAGATAGGTTTCCCTCAGGTGTTTGTAGACTTCTGTGGGATCCATGGTGGCGGTCAAAGGTACTCCTCGCTGAAATACTCGTTCTTGAGCTTCTCGTAGGCTGACTCCTTGGCGGGTGATTGGTCCTCGATGACGCGGTGCTTCTCGCAGAGGAAGATCACATAACCACCGGGTGGAGGATATGAGGCGCGCTTTTTGGTACCACGCAGAGCTCTGCGCCAGGCGCGCAGCGGTTCACAGAGTTTTCGCGGGGCCGCTCCCCCGGCCACCGCGGCGGCTGTTCTCGGTGATTCTATGTTCTCCCAGTTCCAGACTAGCTCTACGAGGAATTCCCGATCGGCGGGGCCAAGGCTTGCCACCAGGATATCTTCGGGCGGAAGAAGACGTCGCAGCCAATCAGGAAGGTCAATCGCATTGGAAACTGCTGACGAGGTTGCCCCTGGGTTCGCGCAAAACACCCGCAGAGGCTCCCCACTGTGTGACGAGAAGTGAATGTTCTCAATGTCATGTGCCATCTGAAGGTGTTTCACGATGCACCCGACATCATCTGAATTGAGGCCCTGCGGCACCGCAGGAACCGGCACAAGCTCGGGCCTGTACGAACGGGCGAGAATCGCCTCGACGTACGTCTCCACCGGGATCGCAGAATCATCGGCCGAGTACGTTTCCGGCCAAGCCTCCTTGTGAAGATCGAGGTAGCATTCCTCCTGCGGCTCCTTTGAGGCCAACTCACCGAGACCCCACGGCGCGTGAATCGCACAAATACGGTAACGCCCCGGCCGCAGATCCTCTTGGGGAAACGGCCATTCCTCGTGTAGACCTTCGCCCGTCTGGAGCTCCTGTTGGCGGACGTATCCGTCCCACGGCCGCCAAGCCGGCTGCATCGTCAACCACCGCCCTCCCACCGGCCTGCCGCACTCCGACCAGTCGACTCGAATGACGTAGGTATTGTCGTCAAGCGCCCACTCTGCTCGGAGTCCCCGCAGGTCCCACGTGGGCCTGACCTCGAGGATATGACCGTGAAAAAGGTCTCGCCCATCATCCCGCCCCCTCGCAACCAACTCGAATCGCTCGGCTGAGCCGCTAGCCAAAACACGATCCCGTACGATCCCGAGATCGAAGTGGCAATACGCCTCGTCACCCACGGAAAGGACCTCGGCGTCAAGTCGGAAATCGGTGCTCGATCCCACCATGAGAACCCTGCATTTGTCGGGGTCGAGAGGGAGTCGACAGGCCAGGATGGGGGTAACCGCCAAGTGGGAAAGCTCTTTTTCAGTGAGTAAGATCGGCTGTTGAGACCAGGCTCCGCACCGCTCTGATTCCCCGAGATTGAGCCGCCACTCGAGCCGTGGTGCGGAGGCAAGGACAGGGAAGCGGGTTTCCCCGAGCACAACCTCCAGGTCGAGGGAATCCCCGTAACAGCGGAACTTCTCGCCTTCTGACCCATCACGATAGACGGAGCCCCCTGGTATCGCCATCGACCACTCAGTGAACTTCGTATCAGGCCAGGCAAGGGATGGCGAGCACGCCACCGTGATCCCCGGAAGCAGCAAAAACCCCAGTTGGAGGTTCTGCCCAAATGGACCCCGAAGATTGAGGCGATACTCCCCTGGGTCGCCGATCAGGCATGGAAGGTCTTCCGACGTAATCTCTATGTTGCCTTGAGGATGACCATCCTTGGTGAGGGTGAGGTTCGCTTCTCCCTCCCAGGCGATCGACGGTGTCCGTGCAAAAACCGGAACTCCACTGTCGCGAGAAACAAGATCCCGGCGCATCGACACGTTATCAAGCCGGAAGAAAGGCCGGCGGACATCGAACTCGGATCCGCTGATGACAAGTCGTTTGTGATCTTCGAGGTCAAACGCCGCAATCAAAAATCCAGGCCACTGCACGAACGGCTCCGAGTGCACCGGTGCAGGGTCGGGCACTGCGTCTTCTCGTAACAACGCCCACACCAACTCCGGGAGCCTGCGCCGAGTCGGATCACGAATGATGCGGCCCGACGAAGGATCAAAGAACATTGCCGGCTGCTCCTCGCCCACCCCGCGGAAATGGAAGACCCGACGCCCGCAGGTCACCTCCCATTCCGCTTCAGGGGCGATCGGCATCTCCGCATCGTTGGGAAGATCGGTGGGCCAAGAACGGCCGAGGGCTTCCCACGAGTCACCGGAATCCGGATGCCGATGGCAAGGCGGAAGCCGCAGTGTGATGCTCATGGTTCGTGGGTCGAGACACACTGCCGGGCTTGGGAAACGGTGTCGTCTGGAGGTCTTCAGGGTAGCAGCCACCTCGCCATACCAGTCACAGAAGGCGGTGCGAATCCTCTTCGGCAGGCCCAACGAGGCCTTTGAGTCACCAGCCTCGAGGGCCTTCCAGAGGGCCAATATCCTTCCAAGGAGCTCCTCGGCAACCTCGCCACCGTACGAGATGAATCGGTCGACCGGCCGGCTGGCACCGCTCAAGGCGCCACGATTGTCATCGAAGTACTCGATGGCCTCTGGCCCGGTCTGGTCCGGGCTGCATCTACTAGTTATCAACTCGAACAAATCCGTCAAACACGACTCGGGCACTCCGCCATGAGCGAGAATCGGGGCGACGTACCGGAGTGCCCCTTGCTCTTTCAAAAAGCTGAATGCTTCCAGTGTCGGGTGTTGTTTCAGAAAGGCTTCAAAGCTCCTTCCCCATGATGTCCGCTGTTGCACAGTAATGAGGCTCGGAAGCGAATCCCAGAAATAGCCGGAGTGGTACTCGTACACGCCAGCGCCGACCGTGACCACTGCCGCCACATGAGGGAAACGCCACGCTTCTTCCGGGTCATTGAAGAGTGCATCCCGCAACCTTGCGATCAGATCATGGTCGAATGGCACCTCACAGACCAGCCGTTTCCCAACGAGCTGATACCGAAGTTGGAGGTCCTCTTCCTCGAGAATGAGGCCGGCACGAGTTTCCATCCCGTCAGCACCCCCCTTCGGTCCAGTCGGGCAGTGCGAACCGATTTTTCATCAGGCGCCCCCGGTATCCCCGATAAGAAAAACGAACGGCTGGATATCGATGGAATCTCGGGCGCCCAGCGGGGCCAACCGGTTCATCAAAATCGAGGTCATTTCCAAGAGTCTCGCGTAGGTTTCCCAGTTCAGGTCTGCTCGGTAGTGCAGATCGAAGTTCAGCCGGGCTGCGCAGTCCTGCATGACGCCGGGCTTGAGCAGCATGTGATGGCCGGGCCGGGCGATAAAGGGGAACTCGGTGAGGATCGGCCACGTGGCGACGCGATGCCCGCCTTCGCGATGAGGCAACCGGACGACGGCATTGATCAGGTTTTCAAAAAGCACTCTTTCGGGTTTGCCGGTTTCGATCGGTGCCACGTTTCGCATTGTTGAATTGTGAGGGAGCGGCGGAGGATCGAAACTCCCGTTTGTGCGGAGCGGTGCCGGGGAATCTTTTCGCTTGCCGAGGCTGAGGGATGACGATGGGCAACTGCAGCGGAATGCCCACCTCCGCACCATTTTTGCGATCCGTAGGGACCGCGAGGAGTCGTTTGAGGCCACAGTATGTGACCTCAAATCATTTGGCCGGCTGTTCATCGGGCGCCTCCTCGGAATAAGCCCAGCGCCTAAGCGCCGTCTCAATGATAACAACGCTCTGAGGAAGAGATGGGCCGGTGAGAGCCGAAGATCGCCTCAATCCAGGCCGGGGCCGGAGAGCAGGAGACCGAGGGGAAGGTTGAAGATTCGATCGCTGAGACGCTCGACTCTGGGGGCCAGCGACACCACGATACCTGTGGCGGCCGCCTCGGGTTCGCGGGAGAGAAACAACCGCACGGGGGTGAGGTCTCCGCGGCCGGGGGCGGCGGTGTGTTTGATCTCCAGGGGAACCAGGCGTCCGGCAGCCGGCAGCACCAGGTCGCATTCGAGACCGCTCGGCGTGCGCCAGAACCGTGCATCCCACGGTCGCCCGACATGGCCGTAGAGCTTGCGGATCTCCATGAGCACGAAGGACTCGAAGAGATGGCCGAACTGCGGAGCGTTGAGCAGCCCGGTAGCGTCGCGAATTCCCTGCAGATGGAGCCCGAAGCCGCTGTCGGCAAAGACCCACTTGGGCCGGCGCACGAGCCGTTTCGTTGTGTTCGAGTGATGGGGCGGGATCCTCACCACCTGGTAGCTGGTTTCGAGCAGGCTGAGCCAGTGGTCGGCGGTCTTGTGGGTTACGCCGAGGACCCGCCCGAGCTCCGCCTTGTTGACCACGGTCCCCGAACGACCCGCGCACAGGACCACGAATCGGTCGAAAAGCCCGAGGTCGCCGACCTGGCTCAGCTCGCGAATGTCGCGCTGAATGTACGTCCTCCGGTAGCTCTCGAGCCACGCGCCGCCGCCGTTCCAGAGAGCGACTGGGGGATAGCCTCCGGCCAGCATTGCGGGAACCACGTCGTCCCGGTCATTGCACGGGTACTCGCGCCCGAGGAGCGCCTCGAGTCGCGTCGGATCCTCGAGAATCTCGATCGTTCGTATTGCCGACCTGTGATCTTGGGACCGGATCTCCTGCACTGCGAACGGCCACAGGTCGAGGATGGCCGCTCGCCCGGTCAGGGACTCGGTGATGTGTCGCATCAACGGAAAATGCTGGCTTCCTGACAGAAAGAACCGAAATTTTCCAGGCCGCCGGTCGATCTCCCTCTTCAGGTAGGGGAAGAGATCCGGAACGTGCTGCACCTCGTCGAGCAACAGGATTCCGGGGTGGTTGGCAAAGAAGAGCTCCGGATCTCGCCGAAAGGCGTCGATCTCGGATGGTGTGTCGAAGGATACGATCTCCGCCTCGTCGCCGAAGAGCTCTCTTGTGACATGGGTAAGGAGCCAGGTCTTCCCCGCCTGCCGGGCGCCGGTCACCAGGACGGCCCCGAACCTTCGAGTCAGGTCACGAAGGTGCGATTCGAGGATCCGGTTTCGATATTCCATGTGAACATTATGGTACCGTCACTTCCATAATGCAACATCGTGGCGCGCCCGTCCGTGATGAGACGCGGACGCTCGGATGAAAACGGCGCCATGCGGACCGTGAATACACCAGTGACGGAGGCATCTGCTGACCGGCCGGGAGAATGCCGAGCTGG
>JBGMRN010000086.1:0-12601 GCA_048061535.1 Thermoanaerobaculales bacterium
AGTGGACCGACGCCGACCGCGTCCATCGGTTGATCACCGAGGATATTCCTGTGCGGAATTGTTGGTGGAGGCGGTGGGAATCGAACCCACGTCCG
Source organism: Thermoanaerobaculales bacterium (assembly GCA_048061535.1). Lineage (GTDB taxonomy): Bacteria > Acidobacteriota > Thermoanaerobaculia > Thermoanaerobaculales > Sulfomarinibacteraceae > Sulfomarinibacter. Next base: position 96 of record JBGMRN010000086.1, read on the forward strand.
GGGAACTTCGGTTGCCGGTTTCTCCGTGTGCAGCCGGCTGTTAAATCTCGTCCGGCGGTCGGTCAGCAGGCGGCCTTCCGCAGGACCAGCCCGAAAAATCTCGGCCACCGCCTTCGGGCGCGACGGCGACCCAGCCCGTCAAACAACGTCAATCCCAGGTTGACAGGCGGAACCTCGGGAGAGACGTGGCTACTTACGCAGCCAGTGCGTAGTCGTTATTGGCAGTTAAAAGTGCCGAACCCGTTTAACGAGTGGATTCAACTCGACACGCTGCCGACAACCGAAACCGTTCCCCGTCGAACCCAGTACGCCCCCAGGCTCAACAATCGCCTCAATTATACCACTGCAATTCTCGGATCGGCCGAACGCCGGCATGCGGCGGGCGGCCGATCCGAGAATTGCTAGGGACGGTTCGGTACAGCCCGACCCGACGGGAGCCGTGGCCGTGGCGCTGTCGACCCGACGTTGATCGTGGCCGTGGCGCTGTCGACCGATCCGCAATCATTGGTGATCCGGACCCAGAACTTCGTCGTCTCGGTCAGGGGGCCGGTCGTGTAGCTTGTTTCGGTGGCGCCGCTGATCGGGTCTACGGTGTTGCCGCTCGCACCCCGGTACCACTGGTGGGAGAGTGGCGCGGTGCCGGTTGCCGAGACACTGACGGTGGCGGTCGCGCCGGCGGCGACTGTCGAGCCGTGAGGCTGCTGGTCGATCGAGGGTTCGGTGCAGGTCGCTGCGAGGTCGGTACGGTAGGTGCCGCCACACCAGGTCGAAACCCACAGGCCGCCGTCGTCGTCATAGGTCACGTTGCGCACCCGGAGGATCGGCAGATCACCCGTGATCTCAGACCACGTCACGGCGCCGTCGGTCGTTCGCCACACCGATCCACGGTTGTACCAGACCGGGTAGCGCTTGGCCGTGACAACCGAGATGTCGTTGGGGTCGGACGGGTTGACCGCGATCGCCTCGACATACTCGAGCTCGTCTTCGCCGAGATTGGGGGCGGCGGGGAAAGAGCGGGTGAAGGTGTGGCCGCCGTCCCGACTGAGGTAGACGCCGTCGGCGAGGGCGGCGAAGACCCTGCCGTCGGCCAGGGCGACGATCTCCTGCACGCTTTGTACCTCGGCGCCCTCAACCTCCGCCTCGAACCAGCTCTGACCGCCATTCTCGCTGTACCACAGACCGTTCCAGTATTGCCCCATGAAAATCCGATCAGGCTTGGTCGGATCGACCTCCAGACACTTGACTACCGGCTCGTCGGGACCGTTGGTTCCATGGAGGTTGATGATTTCCTGCCAGCTCTGTCCCGAGTTGGTGGTGACGTAGACCCCGAAGTAGTCGACCGCCGCGAAGAGCGTGCCCGGTTGGGTCGGGTGTGAGGCGAGAGCGACCTCGGAGAAGATGTCGACGGCCGGGTCGCCGATCTGTGGCAGGCCATCGGCGGTTTTCTGCCAGGAGAGCCCGCCATCCGTACTTCGGTAGATCGTGGCCCCGTTTGTCGTGCCGGCAGCGAAGTAGAGCGTCCCGCCGGAGGCCTCCTCGAGGTTCCAGGCGTGGAGCCAGAAGTTCAGGGGTAGCGATTCGGTCGGGTAGCGCGACGTCCAGGTCGCACCTCCGTCGGTGCTCCGGTAGACGCCGCCGTCCATGTTGGTTTCCAGCAGCGCGCCGTTGATCGCCATGATGTCGGTCGAGCAGACGTTCTGGGCGCCGACGATCTTCTCGGTGAAGGTCTGGCCCCCGTCGTCGGAACGCAACACTCCACCCCAGGTGGTGTAGAAGATCCGATTCGGCCGGTTGGGATCGACGGCGATGTCGAACGCGGCCAAAAACTGATCGACCCAGGTCTGCTGGGGGTTGTTGACGGTGTCGAAGACGTAGTTGGTGTCGAGAGGGGTTCCAACCCAGGTCGAGCCGCCGTCGGTCGTCCGGAAGAAGTTGAACGGCCACGCGTCCTGGCCGAGATAGACCGTATCGTCGTCATCTGGGGAGATGCGGATCGGGTCGCCGAGGGGTTCGCCGCCGGTCTCCTCACCGGTGTCCAGTCCGTTCAAGGCCGAGGCCCAGGAGGCATTGCTCTTGGCGCTCTTGAAGACGCCGACGCCGGTTGAACCGGAGAGAGGCTCGGCGGTGACGTACAGCACGTCCTGCCCGACGTCCAGTTGTTTCCAGGTACGTCCGCCCGGCAGACCGTTCGAGAAGTCGTGCCAGGTGGCGCCGCCGTCGGTCGAGCGCTGGACGCCGCGGTCGGCCACCACGATGTAGGCGTTGGTCGGCTGGCGGCGATCGATCACCACCGCCGAGATGGCGACATCGGAGAAGGAAAGGACCGCCTGCCAGGTGAAGCCGGCGTCGGTGCTCCGGTGGAGGGTTCCGCTGTAGACCCCGTCCTCGGGCTCGCCGGCGAGGTCGTGGTGAGTCACCAGCAGGGTCTGGCCGTCGGGGCTGATGGCGATGCCGCGATTGTCGACGTGCTTGAAGGAGTTGATCGACCCGTCGACGAGCGTCCAGCTCTGCCCTCCGTCTTCGCTGAGGTGGAGTCCGAGGGGCGTGCCGACCCACAGGCGCCGGGGGTCGGACGGGTCGATCTCCAGGCTCGCGATCTGGAGGCTGACCAGACCGCTGTTGCCGGCTCGCCAGGTGTCGCCACCGTCGGTGCTCTTGTACACCCCGGCCACGTCACTGCCCAGGTAGACGACGTCGGTTCCGGGAGTTGGATCGACGGCCACGACCGGGAACAGGCCGCTTCCGCCGTATCCTGCGGGCGTCCAGTGCCGGGTCTGTGCGTCGGCGAACGGCGGAGCGACGATGGCGAAGGCCAGCCAAATTGCGGCGATAGGCGGGAAACAACTCATGACGATCCTCCCGAAAACGGCGAGGCGCCCTGACGCCCAGACCCCGAATTCTTCACACCGGTCATGTCGATCAACGATATCACCGAATCGGTAGAACCGTTGAGACGGCTCATGCCAACAAAGCCCGGCGCGGGCCGGAAGGTGTGCCCTACGATTCAGCGTGCGCTGGATTCTGGGGGAATAAGAATGAAATACGAGGCGCCTCCGAGCAAGTGCGCGCGGGCGCGGGAAGTATCCCCGATACCGCGTCGGCGCCCAGGCGCCATCTTCCGGGTCGCTTGACGAAATCCTCATCCGATGGCACAGTGGGGTCGTTCCACGCTGACAACTGAGGGGAGAATTTATGCTTGCGAAGGCGTACTCTGCCACGCCGCGCGGCGTGGGAGCGTTGTTTGTGACCGTCGAGGTGGACCACATCCGAGCCCAGATGCCCACCGTCACCGTGGTCGGGCTGCCCGACGCCGCGGTGCGCGAGGCCCGGCAGCGGATCTTTTCGGCGATCAGACATCTCGGCCGGCGTTCAGAGCCGGCCAGCGTGGTCATCAACCTGAGCCCGGCCGACGAAAAAAAAGAGGGCGCGGTGCTCGATCTGCCGATGGCCGTCGCCTACCTTGCCGCGACCGGGGATGTGCCGGCGAAGTCGCTGGATGATCGGATTCTCATCGGGGAGCTCTCGCTCGAGGGCCGACTGCAACCGGTGCGCGGGGTGCTGCCGATCGTACTCGCGGCCAGGGAGCGCGGGGTGGCGGAAGTTGTGCTGCCGGCCGCCAACGGACGCGAGGCCCAGGTCGTCGCGGGTATCGAGGTCGTGGGCGCGGCCTCGCTCGGCGAGGTCGTCCGCTACCTGCGCGACGGGAGCGTGCCCGAAGGCGCCCCCGCGCCGGAGCGCGATTCAGGATGCGTGCCGCAGCCGCCGGTCGCGGATCTCATGGACATCATTGGACAGGAGCAGGCGCGTCGGGCGCTCGAGGTCGCGGCGGCGGGCGGACACCATTTGCTGTTGATGGGTCCCCCCGGGAGCGGCAAGTCGATGCTCGCTCGTCGGCTGCCCGGGATCCTGCCCGCGCTCACCTCCGAGGAGGCGCTGGAGGTCACCTGCGTCTACTCGGTTTCCACCCGGGTGCCGCGGCCCGCCGGTCTGCTCTCCCGTCGGCCTTTCCGGGCCCCGCACCACACCACGTCCTCGGCGGCCCTCATCGGAGGCGGCGCGATTCCGCAGCCGGGAGAGGCGTCGTTGGCCCACCACGGCGTGCTCTTCCTCGACGAGCTCACCGAGTTTCGGCGGGACGTTCTGGAGGGGCTGCGCCAGCCGTTGGAGGATCGAACGGTGACGGTGGCCCGGGCCCAGGCCACCCTCAGCTTCCCCGCCAGCTTTCAACTGGTGGCGGCGGCCAACCCATGCCCTTGTGGATATCTCGGCGACGAACGCCGCGAGTGCGGGTGTACCCCGCAGGCGGTTCATCGCTACCGCTCGCGGCTGTCGGGGCCGCTCCTCGACCGTATCGACCTCCAGATCACGGTGCCGGCGGTGCCGTGGCGGGAGCTGTCCGCGGACCGGCGTGGGGAGGCGTCCGGGGCGGTGGCGGACCGGGTGGCGAAGGCGCGCCGGAGACAGATGGAGCGTTTCGCCGCTGAGGGCTTGCGATGCAACGGAGAGATGGGTCCCCGCGCCATCCGGCGCTGGGCGCAGCCGCAAGCCGACGGCAAGAGGCTGCTCGAGCATGCGAGCCGCGGGCTCGGGCTGTCGGCGAGGGCCTACCACCGGATCCTGCGAGTGGCGCGGACCATCGCCGATCTGGCCGGAGAGAAGGAAATCGGCGTTGCCCACATCGCCGAGGCCATCGCCTACCGCAGCCTCGATCGGAGGGCGGATCCCAGGCCGAGGGCGGTAGGGGAGTGGGCGGCGCCGGTGGATTCGAAGGGCACGGGGGGGTGAATGATGGAGGGGAGTTTTCACAACCTGTGCTACCACATCGTTCTCGGCACCGCCGGCCGGCGGCCGATGATTCTGCCCGGCCTCACGGAGGGTCTGTACGGGCTTTTCGAGGAGTTGGTGAAAGGGTCGGGCGGGAGGGTGGTCGGGGTCGGCGGCATCCCGAACCACGTGCACCTCTTCGTCCGCCTGCCGCCGTCGGTGGTGGTTTCGGAGCTGGTGCGGACCCTGAAGGTGGAATCGACGCGGTGGGCTCGTGGGAGCCCGGGGCGTGATCTCGAGTGGGGCGAGGGATACGGCGTGTTCTCGGTGGGACGGGCGCAGGCGCCGGAGGTGCTGCGGCTGCTGCACTGTCAGGAGCGCCACCACCGGCGAAGATCCTACGCCTATGAGCTGCTTGCCCTGATCAACGGCGGCGGAGCGGCGCACAACGCCGAGGCCATCGCGTAGCCGAACCTCGACCAAAGGCGATGGGTGATGGGGCGGGGAAGGGGCGTGGTAGGAGAGGAGAAAAGGAGAGTCGGCCCCGGGGAACCCCCCGGGGCCGTAGCAGGGAATCACGCCGTGGAAGCACGGCTCACGAACCGTGGTCGTAGTGGATGTCCTCGACATAGTGAATCACCACCTCGACCGCCTCACCGGGAAGGATGTTGGCCAACCGCTGGGTGAAGATGTTGGGGCGTTCCTGGTCGAGCAGGCCGGTGAGATGGCCGGCGGCCCGCGCGTCCTCGTAGATTTCGCGCGCCTCCTGGCGGCGGTGGATTTCGCCGCGAATCAACCGCTCGCCGACCCGGATGGACATTTGGTCCACCGCCGCACGGTTTGGCAGCGGAAAGACGTACACCGCCTCCAAACGCCGGTCGAGCGGGTTGGCGAAGCGCTGGGTGACGGTCACCTCGGCCACCGTCCCCGAAACCGCGACGTGGACGCTGGTGTGTTGGAGAGGAAACTCTGCGACCTCACTAGTTTCAGGATCAGTGAAGCGGAGCGCCCCTCGGGCCACCCGCTCCTCGGCGGACATGGTTCCTCCGATCATCACTACCAGGCTGATGACGATCAGGAAAACTGGATGCCTTCTGGACACACGTTGCACCGAATTCATGTTGATTCCTCCTTTCACCCAAGGTCGGTTGAACAAACGAAACGCCGTGGGGCGTGTGGATGACAGGGCCGTCAGCCCGCGGATGCCACCCGGAAGTGAACGGTGAGGTTGTAGCGCACGCTCACCGGTCTGCCATCGACGGTGCAGGGTTCGAAGAGCCACTGGCTGACCGCCTCGACGGCGTTCTCGGTGAGGCCGAAGGGGAGGCTGCGGAGGACGGTCACGTCGGCGACCCGCCCTTCGGGGTCGATCACCAACGACAGCACGACGGCGCCTTCAAACCGGGCCCTGCGGGCGGTCTCGGTGTAGCGGGGCTCGACCCGGAAGATGACCCGGGGCGGGTCGACGTCGATGAAGGCCTTGACCTCGGTGGTTCTCGGCAGGTCGGGGGCCGGGGGCAGCGCGTCCAAGGGGACTAAATCCTCCGGGAAATCGATGATCGGCGAAGGCGATCGCTCCCGGGTCAGCGGTTCCGCTTCGTTTGGGGTCGCGTCGGGGATATTAACGGGGCGCTTCGGAGGCACCGGGCGCTCGAAGTGGATCGGCGGCTTTTTGAACTTCGTCAGTTGGATGACCCGATACACCGGCGGCGACGCCAATTCGGGCTCGGACTGGGCGAGGGTCGGCCAGGTGATGGCAAAGACCCCGAGGTGGACGAGGGCCGCGGCGAGGATGCCGAGGCGCAGCCCGCTGCCGCTTCGAGGATTGTCGGCGAGCAGGTGTTCGAAGGACGCCGGCGGTGGGGATCGATCTGGTATGGCCATTGGAACCTCCTTGAAGAGTCAGACTCGCTCCCGGCCGGGGAGTTCCATCGGAGGATTCGCCGATCTTGGGTATCAGATTGATTCTCAATCACTTTAGCTTGTGAATGAATTGACAAGCGGTGAGCGGCCGCTAGAATGTGTCGAGCCGTGGCGTGCGGGAGTTGTCCATGCCGAACACCTCCCGGCCCGACCGCAGGCCCTGGGAGAGGCATGGAACACTACATCCCGATCCTGATCTTCGCCCTTGTCGCGATCTCGTTTCCGATCATCGCTCTGTCGATGGCCAAGATGCTCCGTGCCGGATCGCCGGATCCGGTGAAGGCGGAGGCCTATGAGTGCGGCGTGAAGCCGACGTCGTACGCCCTCGACAGCCGTTTCTCGATCCGCTACTACCTGATCGCGGTTCTCTTCGTCGTCTTCGACGTCGAGACGATCTTCCTCTTCCCCTGGGCGGTGGTATTCGACAGGTTGGCGCTCTTCGGGTTCATCGAAATGCTGGTTTTTCTGCTGATCCTGCTCGTGGGCTATGTCTACGCCTGGCGAAGGGGGGCGCTCGAATGGGCCTGATCGAGAACCGCTTCTCCCCGAGCATTATCACCACGACGTATGACAAGGTTTTCAACTGGGCGCGGCGCAGCTCGCTGTGGCCGATGCAGTTCGGGCTCGCCTGTTGCGCCATCGAAATGATGGCGACGCTTGACCCGCGTTACGACATGGCGCGCTTCGGCGCCGAGGTCTTCCGCGGCTCGCCCCGGCAGGCCGACATGATGATCGTCTCGGGCACCGTGACCGAGAAGATGGCGCCGATGGTCAAGCGTCTCTACCAGCAGATGGCCGACCCCAAGTGGGTGCTGGCGATGGGTTCCTGCGCCACCTGCGGCGGGCCCTACAAGACCTACGCCGTGACCCAGGGGGTCGACCGCATCATTCCGGTCGACGTCTATATCCCCGGCTGTCCGCCCCGGCCTGAAGCACTGCTTTACGGTCTGATGCAATTGCAGCGCAAGATCGACGGTGAGACCATCGCTCGCCCCCGGGTGTCGGGAGAGGAAGCATGAGCGACGACAAGCCCACCACGCCTCCCGAAACCAACCCGCCGGATGAGAAGGCGCCCGAGACCGCGACCGGTGGCCCGAAGCAGGGCCTGACCGACGGGGAGAAGGTCGCCACGGAGGCCGCAGCGGACACGCTCGCCGCCGAGGAAGCAGCGCCCCCGAAGCCGCCCTGGGAAGAAAAACCGGTGCCGCCGGAGCACGAGGATGCGGCGGATGACGAGGATGTGGTGACCCTTGCCGCAGCCCTTGAAGGGGTCGTGCTCGGGGCCGACCGGTTCGCGGGAGATGTGACGATCGTCGTTCCAGCCGGCCGCATCGTCGAGGTGTGCAGTTTTCTCAAGAGCGAGGGCGACTTCACGTTCCTCGTCGACCTCACCGCAGTGGATTGGCCCGAGCGCGAGGAGGGCCGGTTCGACGTGATTTACTGGTTGCACCGCTTCGACGACTCCAAGAGGCTGCGCCTGCGGGCGGTCCTTGCCGAGGACAAGCCCATTGCCAGCGTCACCGGGGTGTGGAAGGTGGCCGACTGGATGGAACGCGAGGTCTACGATCTCTTCGGTATCGTCTTCGAGGGCCACCCGAACCTCGAGCGCATCCTCACCTGGGAGGGCTTCAACGGCCACCCGTTGCGCAAGGATTTTCCGGTCGAGGGCATCGACACCGGGGCGGCCATCTACCCGGAGGTCTACCCGCCGGGCGCCGGGCCGGTGGTCGAGGCCGAGGAAGGGGGCGCGGAATGAGCGGTCCCCACGAGTCGCTCTTCGACGTTCAGGAGATGGAAATCAACTTCGGGCCTCAGCACCCCGCGACCCACGGCGTGCTGCGGGTGAAGATGAAGCTTGACGGCGAGAAGATCGTGGAAGCCAAGCCGATCATCGGCTACCTCCACCGCGGCACCGAGAAGCTCTTCGAGATCATGGACTTCCCGGCCTGCCTCCCGCACACGGACCGGATGGACTACGTGGCGGCGGCGACCAACAACCAGGGCTTCTGCGTGACCATGGAGAAGCTGCTCGGAATCACTATTCCACCGCGGGCGGCGTACATCCGTATGATCCTGGCGGAGCTGCAGCGGCTGGCCTCGCACCTGGTGTGGCTGGCGACCCATGCGGTCGATCTCGGAGCGATCACGCCGTTTTTCTACACCTTCCGCGAGCGCGATGCGATCCTCGATCTCTTCGAGGAGTACTGCGGCGCCCGTCTGACCCTCAACACCATGAAGATCGGCGGCGTGCCCTTCGAGCTGCCCGACGGATGGCAGGGCAGGTGTTCGGAGCTGGTCGACGGCTTCGGGGCGCATGTCGACGAGTACGAAAGCCTTCTCACCGAGAACCGCATCTGGAAGAGGAGGACCATCGGCATCGGCGTGGTTTCGCCGGAGGATGCCGTGGAGTGGGGGCTCACCGGGCCGCCGCTGCGCGGCTCCGGCGTCAAGTGGGACATCCGCAAGGTCTTCCCCTACGACCGTTACGACGAGATTGATTTCGAAATTCCGATCGGCGCCAACGGCGACACCTACGATCGCTACCTGGTGCGGATCGAGGAGATGCGGCAGTCGGTGCGGATCCTCCGCCAGTGCCTGGATCGTTTGCCCGACGGGCCAACGATGGCGAAAGCGCCGAAGGTCCTGCGCGCCAAGGAGGGCATGGTCTACGGCTCGGTGGAGGCGCCGAAGGGTGAGCTCGGCTACTTCATCGTCACTACCGAGAAGGCGACCGCGCCCTATCGGTGCCGCGTGCGGCCACCGTCGTTCGTCAACCTGCAGATGCTGCCGGCGATGGTGGAGGGGCACCTGGTGGCCGACCTGATGGCGGTGATCGGAACCCTGGACATCGTGCTCGGGGAGATTGACCGATGAGAATTCAGAATTCGGAATTCAGAATTCGGAATTTCGAACAGCGGCATCCAGCTGTTTCTGACCGGGAATTCAACATTCAGAATTCAACATTCAGAACTCGACGACGAGCGAATGCGAGGAGTCGCTCATGACCGATCCTCTGATGTACTACGTGGTCATCCCGTTGATCAAGGTTGTGGTCATCCTCGGCGTGTTGCTGCTGATCGTCGCGTACCTCACCTACGCCGAACGCAAGATCCTCGGCTATTTGCAGGTGCGTCTTGGCCCCAACCGCGTTGGTCCCAAGGGGTGGTTGCAGCCGGTTGCCGACGGTCTCAAGCTCCTGGTCAAGGAAGACCTGGTGCCCGGCAGGGCCGAGCGACTCGTTTTCATGATCGCGCCGGCGCTGGTCTTCGTGCCCGCGATCGTGGTGTGGTCGGTGATTCCCTTCGGCGTGCCCTTCAGTTTCCGCGGGGTGGAGATCCAGCCGATCCTCGCCGACATCAATATCGCCATTCTCTTTGTCCTGGCGATCTCGTCGATCGGGGTCTACGGCATCATTCTCGGTGGCTGGTCGTCGAACAACAAATTCTCCCTCATGGGTGGGCTGCGCTCGGCGGCGCAGGTTGTTTCCTATGAGGTGCCGCTCGGTTTCTCCGTGGCCTCGGTCCTGCTGATGGCGGGCACCCTTTCACTGGTCGGGATCGTCGAGGCTCAGCGCGACGCCGGTCTGTGGTTCATCGTCCCCGGCATCCTCGGTTTCGGCATCTTCTTCGTCTGCGGGGTGGCTGAGACCAACCGCAATCCCTTCGACCTGCCGGAGGCCGAGGCGGAGCTGGTGGCCGGCTTCCACACCGAGTACTCGGGGATGAAGTTCGCCTTCTTCTACATGGCCGAGTACGCCAACATGCTGGTCGTGTCGTCGCTGGCGGTGATCCTCTTCTTCGGCGGCTGGCTGCGGCCGTTTCCGAGCGTCGAGTGGCTCGGCTTCCTCGATCTGATTCCACCGTTCTTCTGGTACGCGGGGAAGGTCCTGGCCTTCATCTTCGTCTACATCTGGTTCCGCGGGACCTTTCCGCGCTATCGCTTCGACCAGCTCATGGCGGTGGGCTGGAAGTGGCTGCTGCCGCTCTCGCTGGCCAACGTGATGTTGGTGGCCCTGGGCGTGCTGCTCCTGAAGGGATGAGCCCATGACCGTCGGTGAGTTCTTCAAGCGACTGATTCCGACCGACCTCTTTGCGGGCATGGGAGTGACGGGCGGCTATCTCTTTCGTCGTAAGGAGACGGTGCAGTACCCGGAGAAACGGCTCGAGCCGAGTGATCGCTTCCGCGGCATCTTCGGCTATGACCTCGAACGCTGTATCGACTGCCATCTGTGCGCCAAGGCGTGCCCCATCGACATTATCTTCATCGAGGACCACACCGAGGTCGAGATGGTCGGGGAGAAGAAAAAGAAGAAGAAGGTCATCGACCGCTACGACATCGACGTCAAGCGGTGCATGTTCTGCGGCCTCTGCGAGGAGGCATGCCCGACCGAGCCGAAGTCGATCTGGCTGACCACCAAAACTTACGAGGGCGCAGTCTACGAACGAAACCAGGGCCTCTATTTCGACAAGGAGCGGCTGGCGGGATGGGACGGCGTGCTGGCCTTCCCGGGGGTTGTGCTCCCCAAGGACGGTCAGGACCCGGCGAACCCGATGCGCAAGGTTGCCTCCGATGAAGGAGCGACGTAATGGACTTCCTGGTAGCGAACTTCAGCGCCATTTTTTTCTACACGGTAGCGGTGCTCACGGTGGTGGGCGGCGTCGGGGTGATCGCTGCGCGCAACCCGGTGCACTCGGCCCTCTGCCTGCTGTGGACTTTTTTCATGGTGGCGGTGCTCTTCGTTTTTCGCCACGCCGAATTTCTGGCTGCGGTGCAGGTGCTGGTTTACGCCGGCGGCATCATGGTGCTCTACCTCTTCGTCATTATGCTGGTCAAGGTCAAGGACCTCCGCCCGGAGGATGTGTTTCTCTCCGGCGTGGCGCCGTTGGCGGTGCTCGGCGGCGTCCTTCTCGGTGTTCTGATCACCGGCGGCATCCTGGCGGGGTCGATGGCGGTGGGAAGCGGTGACCCGGCCGCGCTGGTATCCATCGGCAACGAGGCGATCGGCAACACCGAGGCCGTCGGCTGGGTGCTCTACACCCGCTACCTGGTGCCCTTCGAGGTCGTGTCCGTCGTCCTCCTGGTGGCGATCGTCGGCGCCATTGTCTTCGGGCGCCGGGATGCGGTCCTCGACATCCGCAAACGTGGGGTGGAGTCATGATCGCCGCCACCCACTACGTCGCCCTGTCGCTGGTGCTCTTCTGCCTCGGCCTCATCGGGGTGATGGTGCGCCGGAACTTCATCACGGTGCTGATGTCGCTGGAGCTGATGTTCAACGCGGTCAACCTCAATCTGATTGCATTCTCTTTCCGGTTGGGCAGTCTCGAGGGCCAGGTGCTGGCGATCTTCGTGATCACCGTCGCCGCCGCCGAGGCGGCCATCGGACTGGGGCTGATCATTGCCCTGGTGCGCCTCAAAGACACGGTGGCCTTGGACGAGGCCGACTTGATGCGGAGTTAGTCGGATGAAGTTCTACGACCTGATCTGGCTCATTCCCCTCCTTCCTCTCGCCGGGGCGGCCTTCAACGGCCTGGTGTCCAATCGGCTGGGGTTGAAGAAGTCGGTCACGGACCTGGTTGCGCTTCTCGGCTCCGGGCTTGCCTGGCTCCTGAGTTGGGCGGCGATCGCACACTGGGTGCTCGATCTCGGGATCCACCACACCCACCTGGTACGGATCTTCGGCTGGATCCAGGGCGGTTCGCTGAGAATTCTCGACGGCCGACTGGTTGACGTCGATATCGCCGCTTCGTTCCAGCTTGATTCCCTTTCCGCCCTGATGCTGGCCTTCGTCACCTTCGTCGGCTTCCTCATCCACGTCTACT
>JBGMRN010000087.1:0-12535 GCA_048061535.1 Thermoanaerobaculales bacterium
CTAGCGGAATTAAGAGTTCGGAATTAGGAATTCAAGATTTCGAATTTAGAATTGAGATTTATTCTTTGTTGTTCTTTTTAGGTTTCTTTTCCGGCTCGGCGGATGCCAACGCAGACTCGAGCGCGCTGCTCACGGTGCGCAGCAGCTTGAGGCGGGCGAACCGTTTACAGTTGCCCTCGACCAGGGTCCAGGGGGCGTCGAAGGTCGACGTGCGCTCGACCATCTCCTGCACCGCGCGCTCGTACCGGTCCCACTTTTCGCGGTTGCGCCAGTCCTCGTCGGTCAGCTTCCACTTCTTGTAAGCAACCTCCCGGCGCTGTTCGAAGCGGCGAAGTTGCTCCTCCGGCGTAATGTGAAACCAAAACTTGACCAGCACGATACCGTGCTCCCGGAGCTGGCGCTCGAACTCGTTGATCTCGGTGAAGGCACGCCGCCACTCCGGCTCCGACGCAAATCCCTCGACCCGCTCGACCAGCACGCGCCCGTACCACGACCGGTCGAAGATGGTGACCCGTCCAGCGCGCCCGAGGTGGCGCCAGAATCTCCACAGGTAGTTCTGCGCGGCTTCCTCGTCGGTCGGCGCGGCGACGGGGATGACCCGGTAGTCGCGGGCGTCCAGCGCTGCAGTCAGGCGACGAATCGCGCCGCCTTTCCCCCCCGCATCCCATCCTTCGAAAACTCCGACCACCGAGATTCCATAGTTCTTGGCGCGACGGTAAAGAGTGTTCAGCCGCCCCTGTTCCTTGGGCAACTCCTGCCGGTACCGGTCCTTGCTCACCGTCCGGCTCATGTCGAGCTCGGTGAGCACGGTGCGCTCGAGGGAGGTCGCGAGCGAGGCGGCGATCGGGTCGTCGGCAGCCGCCTCCGACACCTCCCCCACCTCGACGTCCACCGCCGGCGGTGGTGCAATGCCATTCCGCAGCCGCTCGCCGACCGCGTCGCGAATGATCGTGGCCACGGTCAGCGAACGGTAGTGGCGGTCCATCCCCTCGACGATCTTCCACGGCGCGCGGGCAAAGCTCGTTCGCCGGATGGTGTGCTCGGCCACCTCCACGAAGCGGTCGTACTTCTCCCAATGCTCCCAATCCACCTTGGTGACCCTCCACCTCAGGAGTGGGTCCTTCTCGAGAGTCTTCAGCCGTTTTTGCTGGGCCTTCTTGCCGAGATGCATCCAAAACTTGAGGATCAGGGCGCCGTCGTCGGCTAGCACCCGTTCAAAGGCTGCGATCCGGTCGAGACGCCGGTCGAACTCGGCATCCCCGATACGATCGTAGACGCGATCGAGGAAGGGCTGCGAGTACCACGCGCTGAGAAAGAGCCCGAACCTGCCCCTGGCCGGAAGGTCGCGCCAATAGCGCCAGAACTCGGGTCGTTCCGACTCCTCCTCCGAGGAAGAGGTGTAGGCGTGGGTCTCGATCCAGCGCGGGTCCATCCACTCGTTGAGCAGGTTGACGGTTTCACCCTTGCCGGCGCCGTCGACCCCGGAGAAGAGAATGATCACCGGAAAATCAGCCTTGCGCAGCTCCTGCTGGAGCTCCAGCAACGCCACCCGCATCTCCGGTGTTGCCTTGTCGAACGCCTTCTTGGCCACCTTGCGCCCGAGCTCTGCAGTTTCGAACATCACGACTCCTCGCCGGCAATGCCTCAAGAATACCGCAGGAGGGGCTGGCAGACAGGGAAGAGGAGAAAAGGAGAATGTGGATTTCGAATTCTCAGGGCTCCGGCCACATACAAACGCCCAGACGCGGGCACTCCGCTCCAACACCCTCGACCGCCCCCTTCGCGCCGATAAATCCGAAATCCGAAATTTGGGATCGGACTCGCGGTACCATTGTCGTGACTGGAGATTTTTTTTTGCCCAAGGGTTTCATTGTTGTCGGAGAGGGAACAGATCAACGCCGAACGGCGGTGGGATCGTCACTCGTTGTCGGACGCGCGAGCACGTGTGCCTTCGTGATCAACGATGAAGCGGCCTCGCGTCAGCATGTCGAAATCCAATCGACGAACGGCGGCTTCGTTTGCCGAGACCTGGGAAGCAGAAACGGGACGTTGGTCAACAGCTCTCCGATCACCGTCTGCGATCTGGAGGACGGCGATTGCATTCGGGTCGGCGAGACAATCCTTCGGTTCGAGCTCGTTGACGACGACTCCGAGGCGGTGTCCGACCGGACGGTGTTCCTGCAGACGGTGCTCGACCCTGATGGCCGGGAGCAGGCGCTTCCCGCGTCAACCGTCACCAAGGAGTTTCTCGAGGCCGCCTACACGTTGATGAACGCGCTGGCCTCCAACTTCGATACCTGTGAGCTGGTGAACCGCATATTGAAGATCACAACCGACGGTATCCGCGCTCAGCGCGGCGCCGTGCTCTTCGCCGGGGCGGATGGGGAGCTGGTGCCGTGCGGGGGCTGCGGCAACGTGCACATGATTCGGGACGGCGTCATCCGGAGCGCCGGGCTGGACTCCATTGACATCAGCAGCACGGTCGCGCACCGAGTGCTCCGAAACGGCGAGAACGTGCTCTACCAGTTCGCCCGCTCTGAAAGTGAATTGGACGGCAGCGCCAGCATCAGCACGCTCAACCTGACCTCGATTCTCTGCGTGCCGATCCGCACCCAGAACAACATCCTCGGCATTCTCTACATCGACACCGACATCGCGAACCACCAGTACACCCAGGACGATCTCCTCTTGGCGACAGCGGCTGGAAACAGCGCCGGTGTGGCCCTACAGAATGCGCGGAACCACAAGGCGTTGCTCGAGAAACAACGGATCGAGCAGGACATCGAAGCGGCGTGGACAATCCAGCAGGGGTTCTTGGTCAGCGACTGGCCTTCAGAAGACCCCCGGTTCGAGGTCTACGGCACGACTCAGCCGGCGAAGGTCGTCGGCGGCGATTTCTATGATTTCGCTCGAATCGACGACCACAGGGTTGGAATGCTGATCGGGGATGTGAGCGGCAAAGGTATGCCGGCTGCGCTGACGATGGCTCAGTTGCTCGCCGAGTTTCGCCTGGGCACCGTCGGCGCCGAATCACCGGCGGAGGTCTTGCGGTATCTCAACGAGCGGCTCGTCAAGCGCAGTCAGCGCGGTTTGTTCTGCACGGTTTCTCTGGTCGCCATCGACCTCCGCACAGGCGAGTTCGTGGGCGCCAACGCGGGACACCACCCGATGCTGCTGGTGTCCCGTAAAGGGGTCACCGCGACCCTGGCGGCATCAGGACCGCCCATCGGGGTGCTTTCCGGAATCTCCTGGGAGGATCACCGAGGAAGGGTCTCCCCCGACGACACGCTGCTCTTCTACACCGACGGCATCGTCGAGGCGCGCCCCGGGGCCACTGTGGTCCCCGGCAACGACCCCATGGCGGGATACGAGATCGACAACTTGATGGCGGTCGCGCATGCCGACTCCAGCAGCAGTCCACAGCAACTGATTGATAGCGTCATCCGCGATGTCCGCCAGTATTGCTCTCCGCTGCCTCCACATGACGACTGCACGATGATCGCCCTGAAGTACCGTGGCGGCGGCACCGGGGAGGACCGTCGGCTTCGCGATGAAAGCTGGTGAATTGTGAGCACGACCGATATCCGTCTCGAAGTGCGGTCCGATCCCCGTCTGCTGGGGTTGATCCGCAATCTCGTGCATGACTGGGTCGACGGCTTCGGTCTCTCCCACGAGCTCGTTCACGACGTTGTGCTGGCGCTCGACGAGGCCTGCTCGAATGTTATCCGCCACGCCTACGAGGGGCGCACCGACGGGACGCTGGTTGTGCAGTTGCGGGCCGATCACGAACATCTCGAGTTCGAGGTGAGCGACCAGGGCGTGCCTTGCCCCCCGGAGTGTCATGAGAAGCGCCCACTCCAGCCACCCGACTCGAACGAGCTGCAGCCGGGAGGGCTGGGGGTGCAGCTCATGCACAGGATCTTCGACGAAGTGGTATTTTGTGCAGGAAAAGAGCGTGGTAACTGCGTCACGATGCGACTGAGGAGGGGGCGGTGAGGGTCACGTCATGACTTTGACGATCAAAAAAGGCACGTCAAACGAGGGGACTCTGATCAACGTTCAAGGAGAGGTCGACCTCTACACCTCTCCCGACCTTCGAACCGCGATCATGGAAGCGGTCGGCTCGGCTGAAGCAGGAGTGGCGGTCGACCTGGGCGAAGTGGAGTACATGGACTCTTCAGGAGTGGCCACCCTCGTCGAGGGTTTCAAGAGAGCGCACGAGCGTTCAAAAAGTTTTAAGCTGGTCGCACCCTCGCATGCGGTGATGAAAGTGCTCGAGCTCGCAAAGCTCGACGGCATCTTCGAAATCGAACCAGCATCGTGATCGGGCTTGCCGGCGCCGTCGGTCGCTGGACCCTGAGCTTCCTCGCCGCCGGCGCCCGGGTTTCGGTCCTCATCGTCGACACCATCACCTGGCTGGTCGTCGCTCCACTCAAAGGCAAGGGCCTGCGGATCCGCTCCACCGTCGAGCACTTCGTGGAGTTCGGCGTGCGCTCGATACCGATCGTCGGCATGATCTGTTTTCTGATCGGGGTCATCATCGCCCTACAATCGTCGTACACCCTGGGAAAATGGGGCGCCAACCGCTACATCGCCACGCTGGTGGCGGTTTCGGCGATTCGCGAGCTGGCGCCGCTGATGACCGCCATTCTCGTGGCAGGACGCAGCGGCTCCGCCATCACCGCCGAGATCGGCACAATGAAGGTAGGTGAAGAGATCGACGCCCTCGAGGTGATGGGCCTCAATCCGATCAAGTTCCTGGTGGTCCCGAAGTTCCTGGCGATGGGGTTGGCGGTGCCGTGCATCACGGTGCTCGCCATGGGCATCATGATTTTCGGAGGATGGATCGCCGGGGTCTTCATCGTCGGCGTCGACTCGGCCGTCTATCTCGAGGAGACCGTCAAGGCGATGGCCGAGAAGGACCTCATCACGGGCCTGACGAAGAGCGTCTTCTTTGGAATCGTCATCTCTTGGGTCGGCATCTACCGCGGGTTCCAGGTCGAGGGAGGGGCGGAAGGAGTGGGTCGACGAACTACTTCGTCGGTCGTGACCTCGATCTTCTTGATCGTCATTGTCGATCTCGTGTTCACGATCCTGTTCTACTTCGTATGATCATGAGTTCCACCGGCGAAGCAATCATCGTGGTCGAGGATCTGGTCGCCAAGTACGGCGAGCGCACCGTGTTGGACGGCGTCAGTTTTTCAGTCCGGCAAGGCGAAATCTTCGTCATCCTCGGCGGAAGTGGTTCCGGCAAGACCACCCTCATCCGCAATCTGGTGGGGCTGATGCGTCCATTCTCGGGGAAGATCGACGTCAAGGGCGACGACTTCACAGCCATGTCCGACGACGAGCGGATCGAGCTGCGCAAGAAGATCGGCGTGTGTTTTCAAGGCGCCGCCCTCTTCAACTCGATGACGGTGGGCGACAACGTGGCCCTCCCTCTCAGGGAGCACACGAGCTTGGAGGAGCCGACCATTGACATCATGACCAAGATCAAGCTCGAGCTGGTGGGCCTGAGCGGCTTCGAGGACTATCTCCCATCCGAGCTGAGTGGAGGCATGAAGAAGCGCGCCGGAATCGCTCGTGCGATGGCCATGGATCCCGCGATTATTTTTTATGATGAGCCTTCGGCTGGCCTCGATCCGATCGTTGCGGCCGGCATCGACGGACTCATAAGAAAGATGCAGCAGACTTTCGACCTCACCAGCGTAGTGGTGACCCATGAGATGGAGAGCGTCAAGCTGATCGCCGACACCGTATGCGTTCTGGAGAAGGGCCGGGTGGTAGGTCTCGGCTCGCTCGACGAACTCCAGCGTTCCGAACACCCATACATTCAACAGTTTTTCGCGCGCCGCCCGGACGCGGAATCTTCCGCCGACTCGGCGTACGCGAGATCCCTGACAGGTCTCGACTGAACTGAAACTCGGGAGGATTCGTGGCAGCAAGAAACAGCGACTTCACCTCGACCGAGATCAGGGCCGGCGTCCTGGTGTTGGTCAGCCTCGTCATCCTGGTCGGATTCGTGGCGGCGATCAGAGGATGCCGTCCGCGAGACGAAACAGCCAAGCTGTACCACGCGACGTTTTCGAACATCGGCGGCCTCAACCGTGGGGCCGATGTCCGCTTCGGCGGCGTCAGGGTCGGGCGGATCATTGCCATCGCACCCGACCCCGACGAGCGATCACAGATTCGAATCACGGCCGAGGTTGCCGGCAGCGTGCCCGTCAACCTCGCCAGCGTCGCCACCATTGAACAGGTCACCATGACGGCCGAAAAACACCTGGAGATCTCCACCGGCGAGTCCGACGCGGCGTTGCACGAGAATGGCGACACTCTCAGGTCCCAGACCAGCGGCGGCGGTTGGGTCGAAATCCCCGGCATCGAAGGCATCGTCACCCGTCTCGATTTGCTGCTCGACAGTTTCATCGTGCTGATGGGCGGAACTCCGGTCGGCAACGCAGGTGTAGCACAGGGAGAAGACATCGTTGATCTCACGGAGATCACGGCTGCCCTGGAAAAGACCCTCAACGAGAGCGCGGGCGTGATGGGCGGAGTCAACTCGGTGATCGCGGAGAATCGCCAAGGCATCGATGACATCATCACCAAGCTGGCTGCCCTCGAGGAAGTGGCAACCGAGCTCCTGACCGAGATCAGTGCGGTTGTCGCAGAGAACCGTCAGCCCCTGAACGCAACCTTCACCAACCTGCAGAAGTTGAGCGAAGATACCGGCACGGCGGTGCAAGAGATTGCCGCCTCGTTGAGCGTGACCCTCCAGCATCTCCAGGACGCCGGCGGCAACGCCAGCGGTCTGATCAACGATCAACGGCCGACAATCGAAGAGATCCTCCTCAACCTTCAGGAGACCACTCGCAACCTGAAACGCCTTTCCCAGACTTTGGCGGACCAACCCGACGCACTCCTTCGTGGCGCCAGGCCGATGGGGCGCAAGAACGAGGAGAAGCGATGAAATCCAAAACATCCGTTCCTGCCGCGCTTTTTCTGCTCGCCGCATGTGCGTCAGCGCCCAAGATCGATTACTACACGCTGGCCATGGAACCTTCCGGACAAACGCCAACCACCGACAACCTGGTGGTCGAACGGCTGCGGACGACCGAGGCCCTCGGCCGAAACCAGATTTTGATCTCCACCTCACCCACCAGGATCGAGTACTACGCGACCGACCACTGGGCCGGTAGCGTGGCCGAGCTGGTTCGTCAGAAGCTGGAGGTGGAGTTCGGGCCGCCGGTCGAGGGACACAGGAGGCTGACGATCTCCGGAACCATTCTCGCCTTCGAGCAGGTCGATAGAGCCGGCGGCGCTGAGGGGCGGCTGAAGCTGCACATCGAGGTCCACGATCCTGCTGGCGAACAGCCCGAGAACCCCCTGCTCGAGAAAACCTACGAGGTCAGCCGGCGCGCATCCAGACCGAGTCCGGCAGCCGTCGTGGAGGCCCTGTCGCAATGCGTCGAACAGGCCGCGCAGGAAATTGCCGCCGACGTTTCGTCGCTCTAGCACCGTGCACCGATTTGGCCCACAGCCTTGTCAGGGATGATTCGAGGACCCGGTGTGGGCCAATACGGTACCCGCTGCGGTGGATGCGCATGCGCATCCAATCAATAAACGCGGTCAACAGACCAAGAAACCGGGTCGAGAACGGATCGATTGACGACTCTTAGCCGGTTCCCATCCAGAAACTCTGGAAGGGACAGCGCGGTTCTCGATGCGGAATCGAGCGATTTTTCTGCTAATCAAGGAAAACAAGGATTTCCGCGGAGACGTACTCCTGTACGTCGCACAAGGAAATCCGCAGTTTGACGCAAATTGAAAAAACGCCAGGCACCTCCGAAGGAGCGCGCCCAAGCGCGGGTAACACGCCCAAATACACCCGATTACTTCCCCGCGCCGGTAACCTCGGAATCCGAAATTCACGCGCTATCATAGGGAGATGAAACCAGTTTGCGACCGCGAGCGGTGTCCGGCGACCTCCCGCGATTCGTCGACCGAATTACTGATGAAACGCGAACGCGACCAAGAACAGCGCCCCGCCACTTTCCGCAATTCGTCCGACGAATTGCTGGTGAAACCCGCTCGCGATCATGAGTTGCGCCTTTACGGCCATCGTGGGGCCTCGTCCCGACTGCCCGAGAACACGCTGCCCGCATTCGCCGCAGCGTTGGAGGACGGTGCCAACGCCCTCGAGTTCGACATCCGCCGCACCGCTGACGGCCACTTTGTGGTCGCCCACGATCCCGACGGAATCAGGATGGCCGGCGTCGCCGAAGAGATCCGCAACATCAGCCTCGACCAGGTCAAGCGATGGAATGTCGGGGCCGGCGCCGGGTTCGACGATCCCAACCACTACCTGGTGCCGACCCTCGAGGAAACCATGCAGGCATTTCCCGGGATACCCATGAGCATCGACCTCAAACCTGACGATCCAGGCATGGTCTCTCCCCTGCTCGAAGTCGTGACCCGCCACCACGCCGAGGACCGGGTGACCCTGGCGAGCTTCAGCTCCCGGGTGGTCCGGGAAATCCGCAGGCTCGGATATCGCGGGCGGACGACACTTTCGAAGTTGGAGGTGGCCCTCGTACGTTTTCTGCCCGCGGCGATGGCGAGACGCTACGTCTCGGGCAACGCAGCCCACATCCCGGTGCAGCATGGACTAGTGCGGCTCGATGGGGCGCGTTTCATCGCCCGCTGCCGCGCCCTCGGCCTGCGGGTCGAATACTGGGTTGTGGACGATCCCCGGGAGGCGCGCCGACTGCTCGATGCCGGTGCCACCGGGATCATGACCGACGATCCCGCGGCCGTTGCACCGGCCTTTCGGGACCGCGCCTAATTCCGAATTCCGAATTCCGAATTCCCCGAATATGATGTCCTCATGGCCCGTAACCGCTCCGGCCCGCCGCCCCCCTCCAATCCCGACGCCGGCATCTGGCAGGGGCGCTCGATTGCGCGGGTTGCCACCTCCCCCGACGGGATGATCGTCCTCGTCGGCCGTACCGCGAATGACAACGATGTGCTCTCGCTCAAGCTCGCCTCGGCAAAGGACTTCTGGTTCCACGTCGCCAGTGAGTCGGGCTCCCACGTGGTGGTGCGCAATCCCGACGGCCTCGACTCACTGCCACGCGAAACCAAGCGCTTTGCTGCATCCCTCGCCGCCGGCTACTCCAAGGCCCGGCGCGGCGGAAAGGTCGCGGTCCATATGGCCCGCGCCGCCGACGTCGCCAAACCGCGCGGGCTGGCGCCGGGGAAAGTGACCTTGCGACGATTCGCGACCGTGCACGCGAGCCCGATGCGGCTGGATTAACCCGCCCTTCTCACCAGATTTCTGCAACGGCTGGCGATGAACCGAACCCGGCGGTATTTTCTCGCCTCGGACTGCTGTCCCCAACGGAGAGGATCACAACGCCCGCCTCACCCGACCGGTGCTCCGCTCGGCATCCTGCGATCAGGCGCGTTGAGTCGAATTTGGATCGCCTCGGCGATGCCGATGTCGCCGCGGCGGGCTGCGATCTCGACACCCCGCCGCCAGGCCTCCTCGGCCGCTGCATGCCGCCCGACCCCTTCCAAAGCTATGCCCAACGCCAGGTAGGCCGCGGGATGCGACGGATTGGAGGCAATGACCCGCTCGAGATGGGCGCCCGCCTCCGCTTGGCTGCCCGCCTCGAGCAGGATCTCTCCGAGCCCGAAGTTGGCCACGGCGTCGTCCGGATCGACCTTGAGGACCCGGCGTAGGAGCGCCTCCCTGCGGATACGCTCCGCCTCCTCGCCCTCCGGTCGGGCTCTGTCGCCCCGATCGATCGGCTTGCGCCGGCCGCGAGCCGCCGCCGCGCCGGCGAGCTGCAGCTCGTCCTCGGCGTCGTCGATGCGACCAAGTTGAGCGTAAAAGCGAGAGAGGTTCGCGTGGGCCATCACCGAGAGCGCCAAGATCCGAGGTCACCTGGGAGTGGAGAAATCGTTCGCGATCGCCGCCTGTTACGCGCAGCAAACCCCACCCGGAAAAAGAGCAAAGCCCTCCCTCCGAGGCGAGCTCGGAAACGATGTCGTTGCCGCCGATGAACTCTCCCCGCACGTAGACCTGCGGGAAGGTCGGCCAGGCCGCGTATTCCTTGGCTGCAAAGCGGAGGCTCTCGTCTGAGAGTACGTCGAAGGTCTGGTAGGGAACACCGAGCGAATCGATGATCCGAAGGACGTTTGCCGAAAACCCGCACAGGGGTTCCTCGGGCGTGCCCTTGATGAACAGGAATACTCCTGCCGAGCCCACCATCCGTTCGACTCGTTCGAGTGGGGGGGCTCCCGGCTCCAGCTCCGAGACGGGTCGCCCGTTTTCCGTGACCGCCGCGGGATGTGAGGCGATGCGAAAGGGATGAGTTCCGGGACTTTCCTCGTTCATCGTCGGTCTTCCTTCAACTCGCGCTCATGATAGGAGCCGAGGGTCACGGTCTTCAGGCGGACCGCATGGACCTCGGCGGTGTCCAGTTGCTGCTGGAGATGGTTCATTACCAGCCGGTGTTGGTCGAGAAGGGGCTTGCCAATAAAAATGTCGCTGGCCACCAGCACCGCCAAATGGTCGTCGGTACCGGTCATGTCCCGAACCTCGACGATAGCATCCGGCATCCGCGCGGCAAGCAGCTCCTGAACATCCTTCACTCGACTCATGAATCCCTCCGCCAGAACTCAATATCAAAAACCTGAGACGCGGACTCAGTATTCCACGAATTAGCCGGAGATCACAAAACTCAGTCTCTCCGGTGAGATATGCGGGCCAGGAACCTGTAGGGAATAGATGACGGATGGATTTCGGAGGGCCGTGAAGTGCCAATTGAGGCGCATTCGAGGAGCAGTACTCATAGTACGGGCCGAGAATGCAACGAAAAAGGGCCTTCACGGCACCCGAAAGACGCCGTTGATTCTATTCACTACAGGCTCCTAGACTCCCACCTTTGCCGGCGCGCCCTCCACCTCCCGAACCATGCGTGGAACGAGGTAGCCGGGAAGTTGCGAGGTCAGCTCGGCGTGGAGGCGCCTCGCATCATTCTCGGGCACCGCGAAGTGGCCCGCGCCGTCGACCGGATCGAGCATGTGGAGGTAGTAGGGAAGCACTCCGGCATCGAAGAGGACCTCGCTGAGATCGGCGAGGGCGTCGACGGTGTCGTTGACTCCCCGCAGCAGCACGGCCTGATTGAGAAGGGTGGCGCCGGTAGCCGCCAGCGCGCTCAGGGCGCGCCGCACATCGGCATCGACCTCGTTGGCGTGGTTGGCGTGTATCACCACTACGGTCGGCACGCCGAGATCTCCCATCCAGGCCAAAAGCTCCTCGTCCACACGCTGCGGGAGAACGATCGGCAGTCGAGTGTGAATGCGCAGCCGGCGCACGTGCGGCACAGCCGCCAGCGCGCCGGCGAGTTGACCGAGGGACGGGTCGGGAATGGTGAGTGGGTCGCCACCGGAGAGGATCACCTCGGAGATCTCGGGATCGGCGGCAACCCGTCCAATCGCCACCTCCCAGTTACCCCCGGCGCCAAGCTCCGAATATGGGAAGTGGCGCCGAAAACAGTAGCGGCAGTGGATGGCACAGGCGCCGGTCACCACCACCAGGGCGCGACCGCGATACTTGTGGAGGACACCGTCCACCGGCGGCCGCCGCAACTCGCCGACGGGGTCGATCGTGAAACCCGGCAACGGCCGGGCTTCGAGATCGACCGGCAGCACCTGACCCAACAGCGGGTCGCCGGGGTCCCCGGGCCGCATGCGTGCCACGAAACACCGTGGTACTCTGAGCGCGAATCGGCGAGCTGAAAGGACGGCCTCGGCATCATCGCCGAGGCATCGCGTTTCCAGGCCAACCAGCGACAGCAGCTCGTCGACATCACACACCGCGTCGGCGAGGAGCTTCCTCCACGCGCCGGCCGGCCAGGGGGCGGCACTCCCGTTCCTCACGCCGCAGAGTCTCGCAGCTTCGGTATGATCTACGCAACCACGAGAAGGAGAATCGAATGGCTTCCTACAACTTGAACCAGGTCAAGGTCGGGCTCAAGATCATGGTCAACGGCGACCCCTGTGTCATCGTCGGCTGTGACTTCGTCAAACCCGGCAAGGGACAGGCCTTTACCAAGGTCAAGTACAAGAGCTACAAGACCCATCGCGTCAACGAGAAGACCCTCAAGGCCTCCGACTCCTTCGAGGGCGCCGACGTCATGGAAAAGGAGATGCAGTACCTTTTCGCCGACGGCCGCACCTGGACTTTCATGGACCAAGACACCTACGAGCAGGTGGAAGCCGACGACGCCGCGGTCGGAAACAACCAGAAATGGCTCAAGGAAGAGGACCTCTGTCTGGTGACCCTCTTGGAGGGCAACCCGATCGTCGTCACCCCTCCCAACTTCGTCTTCCTCGAGATCACCGAGACCGACCCGGGCGCCAAGGGCGACACCTCGTCAGGCGGCAACAAGCCGGCCACCCTGGAGACCGGCGCGGTCGTGCGGGTGCCCCTCTTCGTCCAGATCGGTGAGAAGATCAAGGTGGATAC
>JBGMRN010000088.1:0-5557 GCA_048061535.1 Thermoanaerobaculales bacterium
GCCGCCGCCCTGGTGCAGGCGATCGTCAGGCTCGGCCTCGGCCTGGTCTTCGAGGTCGTTGCCGAGGGGATAGAGAGCCGGGAGCAGTTGGAGAAGCTGGTCGATCTCGGTTGCCGCTACGGCCAGGGCTTCTACCTCTCCAATCCGTTGTCCAGGTCCGAACTCACCACCTTCCTTGAAGCACCGTGATACCCTGAGGGACCGCCCGCCACGGGCGCACCAAACGTTGGATCGTAGATGTTTCGCTTCGCCCTCAACGACGGCCTGGTGGAGGCCACCCAACCGCCCGGTTATCCGGCGCTTGATTTTCTGCGTGAGGCGGCCGGCCTCAAAGGAGTCAAGCATGCATGCCGGGAAGGGGATTGCGGCTCGTGTGTGATCCTGCTCGGGAAACTCCACCAAGGCGCCATTCGCTACTCCGTCGTCACCTCGTGTCTGCTGCCCCTCCGCGCCCTTGCCGGCCGCCATGTGGTCACCGTCGAGGGCCTCAACCGGCTCGAGCTCAGCCCTGTCCAACGCCTCTTTGCCGAGGAGGGGGCTTCCCAGTGCGGATTCTGCACCCCGGGGTTCGTGGTTTCGCTCACCGGGTACGTGCTGGGAACTCCGAAGTGGGAGGCAACCGCGGCCGAGGAGACCATCGCAGGGAATATCTGCAGGTGCACGGGCTACCAGTCGATCCGGCGGGCGATCACCAAGATCGTCCAGCTTCTGCGGGACACGGTCGATCCCGAAGAGGATCGCGTTCCGGCCCTCGTTCGCGAAGGTTTCATTCCGGAGTACTTCGTCAGGATTGGACAGCAGCTCGAGGCGCTCGAACCCATCCAGTGGGAGAAGGAACCCGCCCCGAATCAGATCGTCGTGGCAGGCGGAACCGATCTTTACGTCCAACGGCCCGACGCCGTTTCCTCCGCTAATGTCTTCGTGGTGCCCCCGCCGGCCGGCCCAACCATTTGGGCCGAGGGCGATCACGTCTATCTGGCCGGCGGCGCCACTGCGGAGGACATGAAGCAGTCCGAGGTTTTGACAACGACGGTCGGCGGGGTCGATCGCGCCATGAAGCTCATGGGATCGTTGCCGATCCGCAACCAGGCGACCATCGGCGGCAATTTGGTCAACGCTTCTCCGATCGGCGACATGAGCATCATCCTGCTCGCCCTCGACGCCGAGATTGGTCTGCTTCACGGCGGTAACCGTCGGAACGTCCCGCTGTCAGAGTTCTTTCTCGGATACAAGACCCTGAATCTCGATCCTGGAGAGCTGGTGGAGTGGGTTCGTTTCCCGGTAGTTGGTGACCACCGGATCTTCAACTTCGAGAAGGTCAGCAAGCGAACCCACCTCGACATCGCCAGCGTGAACACCGCCATTTCTCTCCAGCTCGAAAACGGCCGCATCGTTTCGGGCGTCGTCTCGGCTGGAGGTGTCGCCCCGATTCCTATGCGACTGGCGCAGACCGGAGCGTTCCTCGGCGGACGCGAACCCACATTGGAGACCGCTCACGGCACGGCCGAAACGGCGCGGACCGAGGTCAGCCCGATCTCCGACGTCCGCGGCTCCGCCGAGTACAAGAGCCTCCTCCTCGGCCAACTGATCCTGGCCCACTTCCATGTCCTCTTCGGTTTCGATAAAGGTCTCGAGCGGCAGGTGGTGAGAAATGCGGGTTAACCCCGAAGTCGCACCCCACACTCGTGGCGCGTCGCGCTTCGTGGGCGACCTGCCGGACCCGCCCGGGCTTCTCCACGCCGCCGTCCTCTACTCACCGGTCCCGCACGGCCGCATTCTCCGCCTCGACACCAGTCCGGCCGCGGGCTGCGAAGGCGTCGCCGGTGTCTTCACCGCCGCCGACATTCCGGGAGAAAACCAGATCGGCGGCATCATCCAGGACGAGCCGCTCCTGGCAGAGGGAGAGGTTCATTTCCTGGGTCAACCGATCGTTGCGGTGGTCGCCGAGACACCCGCCCAGGCGCGCCACGCGGCGGCGTCCATCGCCATCGAAATCGAGGAGCTTCCCGGTGTCTTCGACCCCCGGGAGGCCGCCGCTGCCGGGGATCTCATCGCGCCGTCGCGGACCCTCTCCCTGGGCGACGTCGATGGGGCTTGGGCCGCCTGTGATGTGGTCGTCGAAGGAAAGACCGAGTCCGGCGGACAGGAGCATCTCTACCTCGAAACCCAGAGCGCCCTGGTCATCCCCGAGGAAGGTGGCCGACTCAAGATCCTGTCGTCGACCCAGGCGCCTACCGCGGTGCAACGCATCGTCGCCCGGGTTCTCGGCGTGGCAATGAACGCAATCGAGGTCGATGTGGCGCGGCTCGGGGGCGCCTTCGGCGGCAAAGAGGACCAGGCGACACCGTGGGCCGCGATTGCCGCTCTGGCAGCCGCCCGCCTCGGCCGCCCGGTGCGCATGACCCTGACCCGCAACGAGGACATGCGGATGACCGGCAAGCGCCATCCCTACTCCTCGGACTTCAAAATCGGTTTTAACGCCGACGGCGCGATCCTCGCCTACGAGGCCACTTATTACCAGAACGCGGGAGCTGCGGCGGACCTCTCGCCCGCGATCCTCGAACGCAGTCTCTTCCACGCCACCGGCAGCTACTTCATCCCCAATGTGCGGGTCACCGCTTACAGCTGTCGGACCAACCTCGTCCCCTTCACCGCCTTTCGCGGATTCGGCGCGCCTCAGGCGATGTTCGTAATCGAGTCTGCAATCACCCGGGCTGCGGTGGCGCTCGGCGTCGACCGCCTCGAAATCCAGCGCCGCAACCTTCTCGCCGAGGGCGATATTTTTCCCTACGGCATGCGGGTCGAGCGCAGCCATGCTCGGAGGGCATTCTCCGAGGTCGAAAAACGCTTCGACGTGGCCGGCCTCGCCGAGGAGATCGCCGCGTTCAATCGATCGCATCGGCTGACCAAGCGCGGGATGGCCATGATGCCGGTGTGCTTCGGGATCTCTTTCACCAACACTTTTTTGAATCAGGCCGGCGCCCTGGTCCATGTCTACACCGACGGCAGCGTCAGCGTCAGCACCGGGGCAGTCGAAATGGGCCAGGGAGTCAACGCCAAGATGCTGGGCATCACAGCCCACACCTTGGGCATCGCCGCCGACCGGATCAGGGTAGAGACCACCAACACCCTCCGCGTCGCCAATACGTCTCCCACCGCAGCCAGCTCGGGAGCGGACATGAACGGCGCCGCCGTCGAGATCGCCTGTCGGACGATTCTCCAACGCCTGCGGGCGGTGGCGGCTCAGATGCTCGACGCGGCGAACGACCGGGTATCCGTCGCTGAAGACAGCGTTCTGGTCAACGGAGACGTGGCGGACCTGAGCTGGGAGGACCTCGTCTGGGGCGCCTACACGCGCAGGGTCAACCTGACCGCCCAGGCCCACTATGCGACGCCAAGGCTCCACTTCGACAAGGAGCGAGAGCAGGGCCAGCCCTTCGCCTACCACGTCTTCGGGACCGCGGTCGTCGAGGCCACGGTCGATGGTCTACGGGGGGTCTACACAGTCGACCGAGTTCGCGTCGTCCACGATGCCGGCCGCAGCCTCAACCCGCTGGTGGATATGGGGCAGCTCGAGGGTGGGCTGGTCCAGGGCATCGGTTGGATGACCATGGAAGAGCTGCTCTTCGCCAACGGCCGGAACCTCACCGACACGCTCAGTACCTACAAGATCCCGGACATCCTCTCCACACCCGAGATCGAGGGGCACTTTCTCGAAGATGCCGACAACCCCACCGCGGTCCTCAAATCGAAGGCGATCGGCGAACCCCCCCTCATGTACGGAATCGGCGCCTACTTCGCGATCCTCGATGCACTCCGAGCGTTTCGTCCCGGCAGCGATCCCTTCTTCCACGCACCGATGACCCCGGAACGCGTCCTCATGTTCCTTCACGGAGACCATGTTGCAGCGACCGCCGGTACCCTGCCCGAAGCCGAGGCCGTGGTGCAGCGGTAGCAGCCCGACAAACCACCAAGACACCAAGCCCACCGCTCGTCAACGCAGAGACGCAGAGAGGCCGATGGAGTTCGCCGCGAGGTCTGCGCTCTGCTGAGCGCAGACCTCGCCACTTATCCTCTCCATTTCATGGTCGGGTGGCTCTGCGCCTTTGCGCCTCTGCGTTTTCTTTGCTTCGTGGTCCTTCCGGGGCCCTGATGGTTGAACCTCAGCTACTCAGCTACAATTCACCGGTGGAACACAGCCCTGAGATTCTGACCGACCCCTGGCGCCACGCTCTTGCCGCGTTGCGTGCACATGGGCGGGCCGTGCTCGTGATGGTCGTCGACCATTCGGGCTCGGTCCCCGGGGTCACCGGCGCCCGGTTAGTGGTATCCGAAGACGGCATCGCCGGAACCATCGGCGGCGGCACTGCCGAAATGGAGCTCGTCGAACGCGCCCGAAACCACAGTGGAGACGCGGCAATCGTGCGCTTCCGCCACACTCCCAACGAGGGAGGCACTCTCTGCTCCGGCCTGCAAATCTTCGCAATCATTTTGCTGTCGCAAAATGATATTCAAGAGCTTCAAACACTTGTGGGTACGCTCGACGCAGATCAAACGGGAACGATTGAGCTCTCGCCGGAAGGACTACGGTTTCATCCGGGCCAAGCGGAACCGCATGTCTTTTCCCAAGACGAGACATCGTGGTCTTATCGAGGACCCATCGGTCTCGAGGACACCCTTTACATCATCGGAGGCGGGCACGTCAGCCTGGCGCTGTCGAGGGTGATGGCCACCCTCCCCTTTCGCATCGTCGTTCTCGACGACCGGCAGGAGCTCCCGACAATGGCCGCCAACAGCTTCGCCCACGAGATGCGGGTCGTCGAGCTCGACCGGGTCGGTGAGTTCGTGGAGGAAGGCGAACACTCGTGGGCGGTGATCATGACCTTTGGGCACAAGCACGACCGCATGGCGCTGGAGGGGCTCCTCGGCAAAAAACTCGCATACCTCGGTCTGATGGGGAGCGCCGCCAAGGTGCAGCGGCTTTTCAAGGATCTCGAAGCGGAGGGCACGCCCCGGGAAGACCTGGATGGTGTGCGGGCGCCGGTCGGCCTCTCCATCGGCAGCCACACACCCGAAGAGATCGCCATCAGCATCGCCGCCGAGATCATCGCCCTGCGCAACAGAAACGAGGGTCCAGGTTGACGGTCTCGTTCAAGCTGAACGGCCGGCCCACGACCGTCGAGTTCGATGACGGCATGCACCTCCTCGAGGTACTGCGCGAAAAATGCGGGATCACCTCGGCCAAGGACGGTTGCGCCCCCGAGGGTGTCTGCGGTTGCTGCACCATCCTGCTCGACGGAAGACCGTCCCTCGCCTGTCAGACTGACCCGGAGAAGGTCGAGGGCCGGGAGGTGGTGACCCTCGAAGGCCTGCCGGAACGCCAGCGGCAGGTCCTCGCCGACAGCTTTGTCCGCGAAGGGGCCGTGCAGTGCGGTTACTGCACCCCCGGCATCGCGATGCGGGCGGCCCACCTTCTCAACCGCGGCCTGACCGCGGACCGGACCCGGGTGACCCGGGCGCTGGCCGGCCACCTGTGTCGTTGCACCGGCTACCATCG
>JBGMRN010000088.1:5657-12516 GCA_048061535.1 Thermoanaerobaculales bacterium
CTCATCGTCAGGGATTGGCCGCTGATGGTCGCCGAGGGTGAAATCACCCGCTACGTCGGCGACGTGTTGGCGGTGGTGGTGGCCGACTCTCAGCATCGTGCCCGCCGGGCGGCAAAGGCCGTCAAGGTCGAGTACGAGGTGCTCGAGCCGGTGACGGATCCCGAAATCGCGATGAAGCCATCCTCACCAGAGGTCCATCCCGGCGGCAACCTGCTCGAGGTCTGCGCATTTTCACGTGGTGACGCCGAGGCCGCCCTCGCCGAGTCGGCTCATGTGGCGGAAGGCACCTTCCGCACCCAGCGGGTCGAGCATGCGTTCCTCGAACCGGAGGCGTGCCTCGCCCTGCCCTCAGGCGAGGGCAACATTCTCGTTTACTCCCAAGGTCAAGGCGTCCACGACGACCAGCGCCAGATCGCCGCGATCCTCGGCATCGAAACACCCCGGATCCAGGTCGAGCTGGTTTCGAACGGAGGTGCTTTCGGCGGCAAGGAGGATCTCTCCGTCCAGGGCCACACCGCCCTCGCCGCCTTCCTCCTGAATCGCCCCGTCCGCACGGTTCTCACCCGCGAAGAGTCGCTGCGGATCCATCCGAAGCGGCACCCGCTGACCCTACGTTACACGGTTGGCGTGGACTCCGAGGGCCGGCTCACCGCCGTTCGCGCGCGCATCGTCGGTGACACCGGCGCCTACGCTTCGGTCGGCGCCAAGGTCCTGGAGCGCGCCGCCGGCCACTCCTGCGGTCCGTACCGGGTCCCCAATGTGGATGTCGAGGCGAGAACCGTGTACACCAACAACCCACCCTGCGGGGCGATGCGGGGCTTCGGCGCCAACCAGGCCGCCTTCGCCATCGAGGGCATGCTCGACGAACTGGCGGAAAAGGTCGGCATCGACGGCTATGATATCCGAGAGCGAAACATCCTCGACCCCGGCGACACCTTCGCGACCGGCCAGAAGATGGACTCGAGCTGCGGCATCCGGGCCACTCTCGAGGCGGTGCGGGAGGTTTACAAAAATGCACCCGTCGCCGGCATCGCCTGCGGCATCAAGAACACCGGCATCGGCAACGGCATGGCGGACATCGGCCGGGTCGTCATCCGGGTGCTCGAGGCAGGCCGGATCGAGGTGCTGACCGGTTATACGGAAATGGGTCAAGGCCTGCACACCATCTTGCGCCAGGTCGTGTGCCACGAAACAGGCATGGCGCCCGATCTGATGACCGTTCGCACAGCCAGTCTGCCCGAGGTCGAATGTGGGATGACCACGGCCTCTCGAGCCACCGCCTTGTGCACCGCCGCCGGCCAAATGGCGGCCCAAAAACTCTCCGACGAGCTCGGTCGCCGCCCCCTCGAGCAGCTTGCCGGCCGGGAGTTCCACGGCGAGTACATCTGCGACTTCACGACCGCTCCCGGGGCCGAGGTCGAGGAGCCCATAACCCACATGGCATTCGGATTCGCCACCCAGGTCGTTTTGCTGGCGCCGGATGGAACCATCGAAAAGGTCGTCGCGGCGCACGACGTCGGCCGTGCCATCAACCCCCAGCAGTGTGCCGGCCAAATCGAGGGCGGTGTGCACATGGGACTCGGCTACGCGCTTTCCGAGGACTTCCCCTGCACCGGCGGCCGCCCCGACTCGCTCGGCATGAAAGACCTCGGAATTCTCCGCGCGGCCCACACTCCGCCCATCGACGTCATCCTGATCGAGGTCCCGGACGGCATCGGCGGGTTTGGCTCGAAGGGCGTGGGTGAGATCGGCCTCGTACCGACCGCCGGCGCAGTCGCAGCGGCCCTTCACGCCCACGACGGCATCCGCCGCACAACCCTGCCCATGGCCGATGCCCCGGCCGCAGCCGCCTCGGTCCCACGCTCCCGCCGCAACTGAGACCAGCATTTCTCACCGCCCCCCGATTCTGCGTCTGCGGCAGCCGATACTCCGGGGGTCTGGGGGGCGGAGAGAAATGCGGGCTGACCTCCTCCCCTCCTCTTCCCCTCTTCCCCTCTTCCCCCTTTCCCCTCCGCCCTCTCTTCTCAAGTAGAATCGCAACTGTCGGCACGAGCATCACCACGCTCGCCCGGCACCCTGAAACATGAAATCAACCGAGCACCACTCCACCGGTCCTGATCCCAAGACTGAAGAGACTCTTTTCGCTGGCACCGAACCGGCAATCGGCGACGTCCTCGGAGGCCGGTTTCTTCTGCGAAAGGCGCTCGGCCGGGGCGCCACCGGTACGGTGTTCGCCGCTCTCGACACCTCGGTCGGACAGAAGATCGCGGTCAAGATCCTACATCCCGGCCTTCGCGACTCGCGCACCAGGGAGCGTCTGAACCGCGAGGTGCGCGCATCCCGCCCCAGCCACCCCAACGCGGTCACAGTCTATGACCTGCACGAGGCGGACGGTCACGTCTTCCTGAGCCTGGAGCTTGTCGAGGGCCGGAGTCTCCGTGAGCTGCTTGCGGATCGCGAACGGCTCGAACCGGACGAGGTCGTGTCGATCGGCCGGCAGATCGCCCCCGCCATCCGGCACCTCCATCAGCGCGGAATGACCCACCGTGACGTCAAACCCGGCAACATCCTCGTCACCCCCGACGGCGTCGCAAAGCTGTGCGACATGGGCCTGGCACGACCTCTCGAGGAGGGGGTGACGGTCACCGAGACCGAGATGGTCATGGGAACGCCGGCTTACATGGCGCCAGAACAGGCGATGGGCGGCGAGCTGACCGGAGCGAGCGACGTCTACGCCCTCGGCCTGACCTTGCATCAGAGTCTGACCGGTGAGGTCCCGCTGCGGGAGAAGACGGCGGTGGCAACCCTGACCCGGCGCCAGAAGGCGCGACCGCCGCATGTCCGCCGGACAAGGCCAGGCTGCCCTCGCTGGCTCGATCGCCTGGTGCGACGGATGCTCGAGCCCGCGCCCCGCGATCGGCCCTCCATTTCGGACGTGGAGCGGGTTCTCGAAGCCCGCCGGTTCTGGCCGAAACCACGTCGGCGCTCGCTGGCGGCTGCCGGAATTATGGCGTTCATCGCCCTCGCCATCGTCATCGGCGGTCACCGACTCGTGACCTCGCAGACCGTGCAGGTGGAGATCGACGGCAAGACCGTTCACGGGATTGATGTCCGTGGGAATGAAACCTGGAGGTTTGACCTTCCGGCCCCACCGGTCGATGTCGTCCGCGCCGATCTCGACGGCGACGGTCGCGACGAAATCGTGGTCGCTGGCCGGCAGAAACGCGACCCTTCGGATTCGTTGACCAGCGTTGTCCAATCGTACGTCGTCGTGCTCACCGATCGCGGTGAGCTCATGAGTCGCCTTGTTCCCGAGACGGCAATCCGCGGATGGGGGTATCCGTACCGTCTCGAGCTGTCCCCGGCGCCCGTCGCCCTCGACATCGACGGAGACGGATGGGTCGAGGTGGTCGCGTTGTGCCAGCGCCCGCGGTTCTATCCCACCGTGGTGATGGTGTACTGGCCGCGCTGGGACATCTGGGAGGAGCTGCTCCATCACCCCGGCAACCTCTACACGGTGGCGGCCGCCCCCGAAGCTGGATTGGGTGGACTCCGTTTCCTCGCCTTCAACAACCAACTGCTGATGACCCCGGTCTACGGGCATCTGGCGGTGATCCCCCCGGGAAAGCGAGAGGAAAGGCAGGGGCCGGCAACAGGTTTCATGGTTGCGCCGCCCGCAGGAGCGCTCGCCGCGACGCGGGCCGGCAGGTGGAAGGCATATCTTCCCCTCGAGGCGGGCAGGCCCGAGTCAGCTGACAACCCTCGGCAGATCGGAATCGAAACCGACGGTTCGATCAAGCTCGACTTTCTCTCGGTCCGGACCATTCTCGACAACTGGTTCAACCCCGTGCCCGGCCCCAACGCCGGCCGCGACCTACGCAAAGAACGGCTGGACTTCTTCGGCCTTATCGTTCACCTGACACCGGGCCGTTCGGCGATCACGGTCGACGGAGTTCGCCAGATTCTGCAAGAAGCTCGCGACACCAGCCGACCTCTCCTGGCAGAGGCGCCATACGAGATCATCCTTGCAGGCATCGGAGCGCGGGCGCTTGCGGTCGCAGGAGATCTCGAGGGCGCGATCACCCTGTTGAAGACGACGACGGACCGCCTGCAGAACGACGACCTGCTTTTCAGGTTGGCCCACCTCGAGGCCGTCGGTGGAGACCTGAACGGTGCACGAAAGACGACGGAACGCCTGATCGACACCGGGATCACCCCGCGTTCACACTTTGATGCGCCGCTGCTCCTGCTGCGCCTTGCGGTCCACACCCGGAGCGACGAAACCGTCGCAGCGAGCCTCTCCTATCTCACCCACAAAGACACCGGATCAATAAAAAAGGCTGCGCTTCAGGCCGCGCTGCGGGCGCGAGCCAACCTGTGGTGGGACGAGCTGAGCAAAGCCGACTGCCAGGTCCACTCCGTCGACCTCGATGCCGGCGGGGACGCCATCGCTTGCCTGGCCCGGTGGCGACTGGGCCGTACTGAGCAAAACGATATCGATGCGATGGAACGCCTGATCGATCTCGAACCCGAAGCCGCCGAGGTCGGCCGCGTGGCGCTCGCCGCGGCGCTCCTGGGCAACGGAAGACCGGCAGAGGCGGTGGTGCGCCTGGACCAAGTAATTGCCATCCTCGAACCCTCCTCGCGAGACGACTTCGCTAGCCTCGAGCTCCTCGAGCTCGCCAGAGCCCTGCGAGTTGTGGCCCTGGAATCCGCCGGCGAGACGGAAACCGCGCGCATCGCCGCCAGGGTGTTGAGCCGGGCCCTCCAACCCGACCTCCTGCCCGGAATCCTCGTTCGCGAAGTCCTAGCTCGCACCACCAACGGTTGAGCCACGGTATTATCGTCGCAGGAGGGCCTTCCGTGCCTGCTACCAAGGGCTTGACCACTCGCGTCTTCCGCCTCCACGGCGACCTGCAGGGCGAGCCGCGGCTATTCGTCCTCCGGGAGGGCGACAACCCAGTCGGCGCCGACCCTGTCAACGCCGTGCACATCCCCGTCCGCCAGGTTTCTCGTCACCACGCCGTGCTACGGGTGGGCTCGGAGGGCGTTCGCCTCGAGGATCTGGGCAGCACCAACGGAACCTACGTCAACGGCGTTCGAGTCCGCAAGGCACGCCTCGACGAGAACGACTGGGTGCAGTTCGGCCCGGTGCTCCTGACCTTCGAGTCGCTGCCGGCCGACGAGCACGAGCTTGCCATCACCCTTGGCGGCCAGTCCGAGGGGCCACCAGAAAAGCCCGACGATGAGGCCCGCTCCACCGAGATCGGCATCCCACCGCGAACCTCGATCGCCTGGGCCGAGGTCCTGGACCACTGCGCGTCACGGCTCATCAGCCGCTCGTCGCCGGACGTCAGAGGGGCCATGGCCCACCTCGCCTCGACCATGGACGGCGGTACGGTGGCGCTGCTCACCCGCCGAGGATCCGGCGAGGTCGTGGTCCAGTCGGCCTCCGGGGATCTCTCGATGCTCGAGGGTTGGCGCGACGCTGCCGCGATCGACGCCCTCCGTTCGCCCTCAGGGCAGTCGGCGCACGTGTCGGCCCACGGGCTCGCCACCAATCCGCCGGCCACCGCCGCCGTGGCCTGGGGCGACGAGACCTGGGAAGCCGCCCTTGTCGTCGTCGGTATCGAGATCACCGTGTCCGAGCGCCGGTTCCTCGATGTGGCACTGCGAATGTTCCTCTCCGCCACCGTCCCGATACCCGAGAACGCCCATACCGAGCCCACGCCCACCGAGCACGACCTGGACTTCCCCGACTGGCACGTGATCGGTCGCACGCCGGCCATGATCGCGCTCTACCGGCAACTCGCGACCTTTCTCAAGGGCAACATGCCGGTGCTCGTCATTGGCGACACGGGCGTCGGCAAAGAACACGTGGTTCGAATCCTCCACCACTCGTCCGATCGCGCCGGCGGTCCGCTACAGGTGGTCAACTGCACCGCCATCCCCGGCGATCTTCTCGAGGCAGAGCTGTTCGGGATAGAGGCCGGGGTGGCCACCGGCGTCACCCGACGTCGCGGCAAGCTGCGTCTCGCCCACGATGGCATTCTTTTCCTCGACGAGATCGGCGACATGGACCCGGCGCTCCAGGCCAAGCTCCTGCGTGCCCTCCTGGAGGGCGAGGTCCACCCCCTCGGCGCCGCCTCCCCCATCACCGTCAACGTGCGTGTCATCGCGGCCACCAACACCGACCTCGAGCAGCGCGTCCGCGACGGCCAGTTCCGCAAGGACCTCTATTACCGCATCGCCGGCTGCGAGGTACATGTGCCGCCTCTCCGCCACCGACGTGAGGACATCCCCGCCCTCGCCCACTTTTTCCTCGAGCGTGCCGCCAACGAAAACAGCAAGTCGATTCGCGGGCTCTCGGTGAGCGCCCTCGAGGCCCTTCAGAACGCCGCTTGGCCCGGCAACATCCGCCAGCTCCAGCGCGAGCTCACCCGACTGGTTGCCACCTGCCCCCCGGGCAGCACCATCGAGAGCAACATGATCTCACCCGCGGTCCTGGCCGAGGAGTTCGCTGACGACGTCACCGACAACAACGACCTCGACCTCAAGCACCGCCTCGCAGCGGTCGAGAAACGCCTCATCGACCGCGTCCTTCAGCAGGCAGCCGGCAACCACTCCGAGGCCGCCCGCCTCCTCGGCGTCACCCGCAATGGGTTGACGATGAAGATGAAGCGGTTGGGGATCCCGCGCCGGACGGGGAAGTGAGCTGTCACAGCTCTCAAGGGTTGCCGGACCCACACTCATGATTCTGTGGGTCGCCGGGTCGGGTCGCAAGTACCCAAGGCCGAGCCGTGATTGCAATATGCTGCTTATCGCGTTAAAATGACTGCATGAGTGTCCAAATCACCAT
>JBGMRN010000089.1:0-12416 GCA_048061535.1 Thermoanaerobaculales bacterium
GTTCTTCCACGGGTACTACGACTGCTACTGTTACCTGCCACTGTATGTCTTCTGTGACGAGCACCTTCTGTGCGCTCGTTTGAGGCCGTCGGATATCGACGCCGCCAAGGGATCGCTCGAGGAGTTGGAGAGAATCGTTGGGCAGATTCGGGAGCGGTGGCCGGATCAGGAGAATCTGGATAAGGTGCGCAAGCGGATACCCGTACCAGAAGATCTTTGCCAAGATCCTCGCCAACCTTCGCAACCACTACATGCCGCTTTTCTCTCCCCCCCCATCTACCACTTTTCCGGCTTCTGCGACCGCTGAAATGGGGGGCGGTGAGAAAAGCGGGCTAGATATACGGTCGCACGTCCATGGGGTTCACGTCGATCTCAGAGAAACCGGCCCGAGTAGAATCGACCCGTCGTCATGCACTCACGTCACCTCCACGCCGGCACCGAACGGGAGCGCCCTCCGGCGCGCCCCGGTGCGTACCCCTTCGCCTTGCTGATTCTCGCCTCTGTCCTCTCCGTCGGCTGCCAGTCGGTCTCTGGAATGACCCCGGTTTCCCGCCGCGCCGAGCCCACCGGCGTCTTCCTCGCCGGCGCGAGCCGGGTGGACATCACTCCGATGCCCGGATTTGCTATGGGAGGCCACTCCGCCGCCGGCGCGGTCGCCCGCGGTCGCTGGATGAGGCTCTACGCCCGGGCGATCTACCTCGAAGACGCCGACGGTTCACCCGTAACGCTTGTCTCGTGCGATCTGTGGTCGGTCCCGGCCGGGCTGGTAGACCGGATCGCCGAGGTTTTGGCCGAGACCTACCCGAAGACCACTGTAGGACGTGATCAAATCCTCCTTGCAGCGACCCACACCCATCACAGCCCCGGAAGCTTCTCTACCAGCGTGATGTACAACCTTTTTGCATCGAGTAAGCCGGGCTTCGACCCGCGACTCTTCGAGTTCCTCGCCCAACGCGTTGCCGGCGCCATCGCCGAGGCGGCGAGCGTAAAGCGACCGGCACGGTTGGTCCTCGAAAACTCTGAAGTGCCACTGCTGGTCCGCAACCGCAGCTTCGAACCTTTCGAGGAAAACCCGGAGAGCGCCTCGATCCTCGCGAGCAACCATCATCTCCCGCTGGGGCCGGTCCTTCCCGAGTACCCGTCGCCCGAGGCATACCGTGCGGTCGACGCCCGACTGCGCAAACTCCGTGTGACGGCCTTCGCCGCCCCCCACAACACCATCGCCATCGCCGGTTTCCTCGCCCTCCATCCCACCGTGCTGCTCCCCGACACACCTCTGTACGGCGGCGACCTCATCGGGGCGGCGGCGATCCTCTCCGAAGAGGCGCTCAGCGCCGGGCGCGACCGGGAGGAGAGACCGGTTGTCGCGATCTTCAACGGTGCCGAGGGCGACATTTCCGCCGCCTGGCAGACGCGGGACCGTCCCGATGTTCTGGGGCTGGCGCGGCGGCTGGTCGGCGCCATCCTCGCTCCACCCGAGGGCGAGATTCCGGTCTCCGGAAGAATTCACACCGCGCGCGAACTTGTCGAAATGTCCGAGACCTGCTTTGACGAAATGGGTCGAATCTCCTGCACCGCCCGCCGGCCCTACCCCGGCATGGCCGTCCTCGGTGGCGCCGAGGACGGCCGCACATCATTCTGGGATCTCGGGTGGAAAGAGGGAGTCCGCAACGGGAACATCCCGGGACAAGGCGCCAAGAGCCCCGCGCTTCGCCGGCCCCTGACCAAGCTCCTGTTCCCGAGGAGCTGGGTCCCGCGAACGGTTCCGGTGATCGCAGTCACGATCGGTGATCTCCTGTTCGCAGGACTCCCCGGCGAGTTCACGATGGTAATGGGACAAAGGATCGAGAGAGCTTTGGTCGATGCCGGAAGGGCCGACGACGTCCTGCTGGTGGGACTCGCCAACGGGTACCTGTCTTACTTCGCGACTCCCGAGGAATATGATCTGCAGCACTACGAGGGGGCCTCGACCCTCTACGGCCCGGCTTCGGGTCCCCTGATCGCCCACGCCCTGGATCAGCTGGTCGCCGGCCTACAGTTCGGAACCGCTCCGATGCGCTTCGAGCGGTATCATTACCGGGTTGGGTTTCGCAATCGGCAAGGCCTCACGGACCTGGATCGCGACGCCGCACCCCTCGAGGGACTTGAGCACCTCCTCCGCGACCCCAACACCGGCGAGATGATGGACGAGCCCCCGAGCTTCAGCTGGATCGACCGTCTCCCCGATTTCCGATCCGGATCCGAGGTCACACCGCGGGTCTGGATCGAATCCTCGGCCGGGGACGGCACATGGTCACCCCTCGTCGTCGACGGGCTCCCGGTCGATGACGACACCCTTCAGTTTCTCACCGTCGCGGCTCCCGAGGGCCACGGCCGGGCGCGCTGGTGGACCTACTGGCTCGGAGCACCCGCCACCGAAAAAAAGCTCCGATTTCGACTCTGCGCTCGTCGCCTCGTGGGCTCGACCGTGTGCTCGGAAGCCATCGGCGCCGAGCTTTGAGACCTGAGGCCTGCGACCTGCACCCTGAACGTCTCACGATTCTCGTGTCTTCCGCTTTCTCGCGCTCTCTCGGCGCGCTGGGTTGCATTCAGCGAAAAACTCCCCGAGCACAGCGAAATAGGCCTCGCCGCCGACCAGCGAGATCTCGTTGTGGCCGGCGCCCACCACCTCGTAAAAGCGCTTGGGTTCCGGCGCCGCTTCGAAGAGCCTGCGGCCGAGGGCGTAGGGCACGATCTCGTCTGACCGCGAGTGGATGAACAGCTTCGGACTGTCGATAGTGCCGATCTTCGTCAGCGAGTCCATGCGGGTGCGAATCAGGAAGCGAGGCACGAACGGGAAGTGCCGCCCCGCCATGTCGGGCACCGAGGTGAAGCTCGACTCGACGATCAGACCTGCCGCCTTGACCCGAGTCGCGAGATCCACCGCCACCGCACCGCCGAGGGACTTGCCGAAAATGACGATGCGGTCCTCGGAGAGTCCCCGTTCCTCGACGAGGTACCTCCACGCCGCACGCGCGTCCCGATACAGCCCCGCCTCCGACGGCCTGCCCTCGCTGCGACCGTAGCCGCGATAGTCGACGATCAGAACCTCGGCCGGCAGCGCTGCGAGACGAAGCACCAACTCCGCTCGGTGGCTGAGGTTGCCGGCGTTGCCGTGGAAAAACAGCAGCACCATCGATTCGTCGCCGCGATCCTCGGCCGGCGACAGACGGCACCACCACGCGTTGAGCCGCGGCCCGTCCTCAGCGGAGAAGTAGCAGTCCTCGATGACCGATCCGGAACCGCGGGCGACGGCCTCAACATCCCAAAAACCGTCCGGCCAGACCGTCGGGTAATAGATCATGGAGCTTTCGAGGAACGGCAACATCACTGCGATGGTAGCGCACAGCACCAACGCGCTGACCGCGAAACGCTTCCAGGGATATCGGTGATATGGGCGAGCCGAGCTCACGCATCGCCCTCCGGCGCGGCGGGCTCGACCCGCACCCGCACGCCGCTGAGAACCGCATTGCCGCACGTCGGGTCGACCTGTTGATCGTCGGTAAGATCGTTGAGGCTGACCCCGGAGTGCCGCTCGGCAGTCGTAAGCCGGGTCCCGGGACGGTGGTGGCCCCACCCGTGAGGCAGGCTGACAACGCCCGGCATCATCTCCTCGCTCAGCTCCAGCGGCGCCCCGATCCGACCGGTGGACGAGACCACCACAACCCTCCGGCCCGCCTCCAAGCCGAGCCGCGAGGCGTCGTCCGGATGCATCAGCAGGGTACAGCGGTCCCTGCCCCGCATCAGCCGAGGAAAATTGTGCATCCACGAGTTGTTGCTGCGCACGTGACGTCGTCCGACGAGCAACAGCGAGGCGCTGTCGCCGGCAGCGCCGGTCAAGGCTTCGAGTTCCTTTTGCAGGCGCGGGACGTCATCGACGAAGACCTGCGGCGCCAGCTCGATCCGCCGGTCGGGAGTCCTCAGCCGCGCGGGCAGACAGGGCGTCAGCGGTCCGAGGTCGAGGCCATGCAGGGCCTTCTCGAGCTTCTTCAATTTCAGACCACCGCCGAAGGGCCGCAGACCGTCGCCGTAGGGACCGAAACGCAGACCCAGGTCGAGCAGTCTCCGTGGCCCGAGCCTGACGTCCAGCCAGCGTTTGAACCGGGCCCTGACCGGGCCGTCGTCCAGCCGGCGGCGGAGCTCCGCGAGGATCTGCCAGTCGTGGCGGGTGTCCGGCCCGGGCGCAAACAGCGCCGGCGAGTACTTGGCCGTGTTGCGCACGGCCAACAGGTTGAAGACCAGGTCGTAGTGGTCGCGCTCCAGGGACGCCGTGGGGGGCAGGATGATGTGCGCGTGGCGGGTCGTTTCGTTGAGGAAGAAATCGATCGCGACCATGAAATCGAGACCTTCGAGGGCCCGCTCGAGCCGATGCCCGTTCGGCATCGACAGCACGGGGTTGCCGGCCACCGTGAGCAACGCACGGATCTGCCCCGGCCCCTCGGTGTGGATCTCCTCCGAAAGGACGGCGACGGGGAGCTCGCCCCCGTACTCGGGCAGGCCCCGAACTCGGCTCGACCACCTCCCCAAATGGCCGCGGCCGGTTCCCGCCACGAGATCGACCGCCGGCCTGGTGAACATCAGGCCCCCGGGCTCGTCGAGGTTACCGGTGACGATGTTCAAGAGGTTGATCAGCCAATGGCACAAACCACCGAAGGTCTGGGTGGACACTCCCATGCGGCCGTAGCAAACGGCAGTGGGTGCGGCGGCGAATTCGCGGGCGAGGGTTCGGATCTCCCCGGCGGCGATGCCCGTGGCCGGCGCGACCCGCTCGGGCAAGAATCCGGCGACCACCGACCGCACGGTGTCGAGAGAATCACAGACCTCGGACAGCCGCCCCGGGCTCGCGAGCCCTTCGGAAAGGATGACCTGCAGCAGGGCCATCAGCAGCAGAGCGTCACTCCCCGGGCGAATGAAGTGATGACGGTCGGCGACCCGGGCCGTCTCGGTATGCCGTGGATCAACGACCACCAGCCGGCCGCCGCGACCCCGCAGCTCGCCCAACCGCCTGGTGATACCGGGCGCGGTCATCATGCTGCCGTTGGAGGCCACCGGATTGGCGCCGAGCACCAGCAGGAAACCGGTGCGGTCAAGATCGGGGACAGGCAGCAGCAGCTTGTGACCGAACATCAAGGTCGCGGCCAGGTGGTGCGGGAGTTGGTCCACCGAGGTGGCGGAGAACCGGTTCCTGGTCCCCAGGCTGCGCACCAGCGGCGGGCCGAAGAGCAGAGATCCCAGGCTGTGCACATTGGGATTGCCGAAATAAACACCAACCCCGTCCCGACCATTTTCCTGCCACACCGCCCGAATCCGCGCCGCCACCTCGCCGAAGGCCTCCCGCCAACCGATGCGCTCCCAGTCGCCGCCAGAGGTTCGGCGCAGTGGGTGGCGCAACCGGTCGGGGTCCGCGTGAACATCCTGCAGGGCCACCGCCTTCGGACAGATGTGGCCGCGGCTGAAGGGGTCAAGCTTGTCGCCGCGGATGGAAACGATCTCACCCCCGCGGACC
This sequence comes from Thermoanaerobaculales bacterium, assembly GCA_048061535.1. Taxonomy (GTDB): domain Bacteria; phylum Acidobacteriota; class Thermoanaerobaculia; order Thermoanaerobaculales; family Sulfomarinibacteraceae; genus Sulfomarinibacter. Next base: position 5,546 of record JBGMRN010000089.1, read on the forward strand.
TCGATCGCGATCCCGCAGACGGCCTCGCACAGATTGCAGGCCCTGAAGTGGGTGGTGGTCGGCCCGGCGTTCATCACCGATTCCGAGTGCCAAGCACCGATCCTGGTTCATGAGTCCGGGTTTCGCTAACCCGCAATTTCGACTCGATTCCTACCAAGATTTTTCGATCGGTAAAGAGCATCATCGACTTTCTTGATGAGCTCCTCATAGTCGATCATTTCGGCGAAAAAAGAAGAAACACCGAGACTCACGGTGATGTCCAACTTTTCCGCGACGCTCGCCCTGATCCGTTCTGCAATCTCTTGCGCCCCGGCCAAATCAGTATCCGGAAGAATTATCAAAAATTCCTCTCCACCGTACCGCACGCAGAGATCCATCTCTCTTGTTTCGTTCAAGATCATTTCTGCGAGTTTAACAAGTATCTGATCTCCTGCCGAATGGCCATGCGAATCGTTATACTTCTTGAATCGATCGATGTCGAGCATGATCACGGAAAACGGATCATCATTTCGTTTTGCTCTGCTGAAGCTCCTTCGAAAGTCTATTTGCATCATGCGTCGATTCGCAAGGCCTGTAAGGGCGTCATGAAGAGAAAAACGTTTTGTTTCTTCATACAAGCGCGCATTTTCAATGGCGATCCCTATTTGGTTGCATATGGAGTCGAGAAGCTTCCACCGGCCTTCCGGGATTTCAAAACCGGCAGGCTGGTATAAATACAGGACACCTATGGTCCTTTTTCCCGCCCTGAGCGGAAGGATGATATGGCCGTGGGCCGCCATCTCCGGATACTTGATGGTATGTCTGGCATCATGATGACAGTTAGAGGATACGAGAACCTCTCCTTTTTCTGCTGCAATTCCGCAGAGACAGTCACCGACCCTCATGCTCCTATGGAGCTCGAGAAATCCCTCTGAATGTCCGAGGTGAGCAACCAGCTCCATTCGGTCATCTTCGACAAGAAAGATTCCTCCTTCACGCTCTACGTTTAACATTTTGAGCTCGGTAACAGTTTCCAGAACAATCGTGAGCAATTTCTTGATATCTATGGTCTGGCTTATTGCAGTCGAAACCGTGTACAGAGCAGAAAGGTCCTCTTGTTTTTCCAGTATTTGTTTCTCAGCGTTTATGAGTTCTCTTTCAACGGACAGCTCGTGAATAATTCGTTTGACAATATGCGGCAAAATATCATATGAAGACGTGTCCTTAACAATGTAGTCCCTCGCCCCCAACTTCATCATTTCGACCGCCGTCTTTGCATCGCTGTGGTCCGTGAGTATGACGAATGGATTATTCGAACCTTTCTCTCGAGTGTCAGCAACGACATCCTTTGCGGTCATGTCCGGGAGGAGATACTCAAGCAGCAAAACCGCTTCAGGGTTCTCGACCGCCGCGGCGACGGCCTGCACGCCGGTCGCGACTCCCTGGGTGACAAGGCCCACTCGATTCAGGTTGTTTTGAATGAGGTGGTTCAGCTCTTCGTTATCTTCAACGACGATAACGGTGTGTGGATTCTCGGAGTTTTTTTTGTCATGGAGAACATTCCTCCGTGTGGGGCCCATACTCCGATCATAGCAAAATAGCTTTCCACGGCGCCGAATGCGGTCTATGCTGCACCGCCGAAGTGAGACCACGATGAACACACCACAGGATCGTCCGAACATCGGAGGCGCCGAGGGCGCCATGCAAACGAGCGGCTCGCCGTTTCGTGTCCGGAATGCGCGCGAGATTCTCGCGCTGGCGACGCCGACCATCCTGACGATGCTGTCGCAGACCCTGATGTGGACCGTGGACACCGCCCTGCTGGGCCGCGTCAGCAGCCTCGCGCTCGCTTCTGCAGGCCTCGGTGGTCTGCTCACCTGGACGTTGTACTCGCTGTTCAACAACCTGAGCCGCATCAGCGGAACATTCGTCGCCCAGGCGCACGGCAAGAATGACGACCGAGCCGTTGGCGACTACGTTTGGCAGAGCCTCTATCTGGCGATTGCGACCGGTGCGATTCTCCAGGCGGCGGGTTACTTCTCCTACATCGTCCTGCCGCTGACCCAGAATCCTCCCGACGTGCTCCTGGGCACGTATGTCTACGTCAAGTGGCGCACGCTGAGCGCGGTGGCCCAACAGCTGGGCTTCAGCCTGATGGGATTCTTCCAGGGTCGGCGCGACGTGAAGATCCCCATGTGGGCTGGCATAGTGAGCAATATCGTGAATCTCGTGCTCGACCTGTGGTTGATTTTCGGCTGGTCCGGAGTCACCTTCGCCGGTCATACATGGTTGGCCATGCCGGCGCTGGGGGTCAAGGGCGCCGCCATCGCGACGAGCTGCAGCGTGGTGGTCAACGCCCTGATCCTGCTGGTCTGGATGGTTGCGCCGGCCGCGCATCGGCATCGCTACGCCGTCCACCGTCCCCGGCGCATCGATATCGCCAAGATCTGGGACATGGTCCGCGTCGGCGCCCCGGCGGCGTGGGAGGGCGCCGTCGACATGAGCGGTTTCCTGCTGTTCAGCATCTTCGTCGGACGCGCCGGCGCCGTCGCCCTCGCGGCCAACCAGATCACGATCCAGGTTCTCAGCTTCAGCTTCATGCCGATGTGGGGGCTGACCATCGCCGGGTCGATTCTTACAGGCAACTGGATCGGCGCCGGGAGGCCGGACCTGGCGGCGGCCTACGGCAGACAAGTTTACAAGCTGGGCGCCTACTACGCCCTGGCGCTTGCGGCATTCCTGATCCTGCTGCGCGGCCACCTGTTCGCCGTGTTCACGACCGACCCTGCGGTGCTGGCTTTCGGAGCCTCCCTGGCCGTGGTGGCTGCGGTTTTCCAGTTCTTCGACGGCATGCGGATGATCTCGATCGGCCTGCTCCAGGGGGCGGGCGACACCCGCTTTCCGATGCTGGCCAGCCTCGTGCTGCTGTGGGGAGGGTTCGTGCCCTTGTCCTACTTCGTGATCGTCGTCCGCAACGGCGATGTGGTGACCGGCTGGATGCTGGGCGCCTTTTGCTACCTGCTGATGGCCGGCGTGCTGTTCGCCCGCTTCCGGTCGGGCGCCTGGCGAGCGGTGAGGATTTTCGGAACTGAGCGCACCGACTCGGCGGTCGGCTGACACGCAAAGGTCGCCAGCCCGCACTTCGAACCCGCATTTCACCGGGTTTCGTCGCGAGGGGTGTGGTCTACTCTTGAGCCTCGAGTGAATCATGACGAGCAGGGTCCCGATCCCGAGAAGATGTTCCGGCTGAAAACCTATCTGGAGTAGTTGGAGTTCTCGGTGAAGATCGCCAGCTTCATGCCCTCCCAGCTGGCGGTCGTGACCGACCGTTCCGGGCAGATGGGACCGTACTCCAGCGCTCCGAAGCTCACCTCGAGCTCGACCGGTGAGCCGTTGATCGTGGTCGTGGCCCTGAGCCTCTTGGGTGACTTCGAGCTCAAGGCCAGGTCGATCTCCACCGTATCGCCTGGTTTGACGACATCGTGGGCCCGAAGGTGGATCACGTCTTCTTCGATCGTGGTGGTCGCCGTCGACACAGCTCTCTCCGCAAAGAGCGGGCTCAGGTATGCGTCGAGTTGGGCCTTGACCTCCATGGCGAAGGCGTAGGCCGCTTCCCGTTCCTTCTTGGAGAGCTTCTTTCCATCCGGACGACGGAGCTTCCCCTTGGCCGACTCGCCGCCGATCTGCATCCTCTCCAAAGACCCGTTCCCGTCGTACCGCACCCTGAACAGGTCGACCCTCCTCCGCACGCCGTCGACCTCGTACTTGATCTGCGACTCCCATGTGTACTGCTGCAGGGCCTTCTGGTTGTGCCGCATCCGCGACGCCGCTTTCTGCAGATCCAGCTGCTCTTGGGCGAAGCCCTCCGCGCCCGCAATGATCGTCACCGCAGCGACCGCCACCAACCACTTGACTCGGTTCAACCTGATTCTCCCTTCATCCCCATCGTGCGCGATTCGGATACCGCATGAAGCTCGGTTTCCGGATTGTCGGCTTGCACCACCCGACAACAGGATCGCAACCTACCATGGGCTGCGGCCCGGAAGGAATCGGCGCTCAGCCCGCCCTTCTCGCCATGTTTCCGAGGAAATCAGAAGAGGCCGAAATCGGAAATCGAAAGCATCCCGGACGCGCCCGGATAGGCGATCTGGTTGTCGATCGAAATGAAAGTCGAGACGATGGCCTCGAGATCGGGCGACCGGACCTCGCCGGAGTGGACCCGGAACTCCTCGAACGGAATACTGACCGTGGACCACTCGTGATCGGCTGCAAACGAACGGCGGAACCAGGTCTCGACGCCATCGTTCTCAGTACGGAACATCAGCCAGAACCTCACGCGTTCAGGTGAGCGAACCCGCAGAGTCAGTCCGTCGAAGCCAACGAAGCTCCGCGCCTCGCGGTTGACCATGGCCGCGAAGTAGTCCCTGGTCACCGGTTCCTCTGGGAGCGCGTACCGAAAAGCGATACCCGGCTGTTCCTCGCCGTTTGGCGCCTCGACGAGTGCGCCCATCGAGCTTGGATCGGCCTCGACGTGGAAGAAGTCGGTGCCGGAGGCGAGCACCTCACGGACGGCCGGGGCAGGCGCTTCCCGCCGGGCCTGCGCGGTATCGAGGAAGAATGGGTTGCTGATGATCCACGGCAGGTCGTCGAAGATGCTCGCGCGGGCAAAGATCTCGACGCGGTAGACCCCGGCGTCGGAGATGGGAACCACCAGGTTCGGTTCTTTGTTGCGCGGGAACTCGCGAAACATGTCACCGTTTCTCCTGACGACCACGTCGGTCACGAATTCGAACGGCAGGTGGATCACCAGCCGCCCCGAGTGGCCGGTGGACACTCCGCCCATCTCGACGCGCTCGCCCGAGCCGGATTCGAAAACAGCATCGAAACCGTTGGCGGGAGCGATGGCCTCGATGCAGTTGAAAAACGACCCGGCGCGCATCGAGGCAACGACCGACGCAGCGACCGTTTCCGCATCCTCACCAAGGGCCTCACCGTGCTTCACATATACGGTCAGGAGGGCGAACATCTGCGAGTAGTTCGGCAGGTTCACGTACCGCCCGAAGCCCACCGACACCCTGGAGTGCGCATCGAGGGCGAAAACGCCGGAGTAACGGCCGGTCCGGTTCAACTCTTCCCAAGCGGCGACGCTCACTTTCGGGTACTCCAGGGTCGTGAGCAGAGCAAACTTCGGACGAAAGAAAAATCTGGGAACCAGCACGAGCCGTCCGAAACGGGGGCGGCTGGCGCTGGTGTGGGCGTTGATCAGCTCGATGCCTGTGAAGTCTTTGACGCTCCAGTCGGTCCATGGGATGGCCCCGTAGAAGGGGTGGGAAATGAACGAGATGCCACGGTCCCTGCTCACCTCGTCGATCGCCTCCTGCGGTTCCGGTGGGTAACGGTAGGTCGGTACCGAGAACCCGCCGGCAGCCAGATGGCCGCCCTCCAGGGAGAGCTCGGATCCGCCGATGACCGTCACGCCGTTTGCCGACCGTGTCGCGGAGGCGGCTTCGAGGTTCGGCCTGCCGTGGTCGGTCAGCACCACAAAGTCGAGTTTCTCGGCGGCAGCCGCGGCGGTGATCTCCTCGAGATCGCCCTTACCGTCGGAAAAGGCCGAATGCACGTGGAACACGCCCTTGCTGAAAGACGCCGGCAAGGGGTTGCGGTTTCCCAGCGCGCGGAAGCGCAACGCGGGCGAGAAGGTGATCACCAGCAGGAGAAGCACCAGGAAAATGACAAGCTTTTTGAGTGGGATTGACTTTTTCATGCGGTATAAGGAATGGGACGATCCTTTCGCTCGATCTCACGGTACCACGCCCCTGCGCGTCCTCATCACGAGCCGGAAACCGCGCGATGTATGCTGGAGGCCGGACCTTTTCGGAAGCTAAATGGCCCAGACAGACACACGTCATCGATTGCGAATTGCCCTTGCCGGCCTCTGCTGGTTGGCCACCGTCGGCCCTCTGTCGGCGTCCGAGTCGCTCGTCGGCGACACTGCAGGCGGCTCCACCTTTCGTCTGACTGTTGCCGAGAGCCTCGATGATCGCGGCACGGAGGCCGGATTCGATCTCGACCTTCAAGCGGAAGTTGATGCCCGGCGAACGAGCGTCTCCGGCCCCCCGGCGACGGCGCAGGCGGGTACTCAGGTCGTGCTGCTGCCTGGCGCGCCCGATTGGACGGCGCCGCCGCCCTCGGCCGAGACCGAATACCCGGCAACTGCCACCGGTACCGAAAAAACGGAACGAATTCCAGAAAGACCCTACGGCTGGGAGCAACTCCGGTTCGATCTAAAGTATTTGGCCCGCAAACCCGCACACCTGAATGCCAGGGAGAAACGCGGCCTCCTGGCGGTCACCGGGACCACCGCGCTGCTCTATGTCTACCGCAAGGACATCCGAGACGCCTGGCAAGAGAACAGCTCGGAGAGCCGGACCAACTTCTTGAACGCAGCGCGTTTCATGGGGGACGGCAGCTTTGCGCCGGGTGTCGCCCTTGCTGCGTACCTCGCCTCGCTCGTGACCCACAACGATCGGGAAAAAGAAACCGCCCAGCTCGTACTCGAATCGGCGGCATTGAGCGCGGTCGGGTCGGGCGTCGGGAGCTTCGTGCTAGCGGCTGAAAGGCCAGAGGACGGCGACGCCATGCGGTTTTTCTCCGTGACCGGCCATGGCGTATCTCTCGACGTGTCGCTGGCGGCCTCGGTCATTCCGCCGCTGCGCCGCCAGTATCTGCGAGTGCGCCCGGAAGACCGCGCCGGGCGAAGGATCCTCAAACACGGCCTCTCGGCCCTGCTGTACAGCGGCATGGTCTTCACCGCGCTGCAGCGCGTTGACGCCGACAGGCACTGGGCGCCGGATGTCTTCCTGGGCATGGTCAACGGAATCGCCATCGGCAG
>JBGMRN010000090.1:0-11855 GCA_048061535.1 Thermoanaerobaculales bacterium
ACAGAAGGTCGCCTCACAAACCAGTAGCGCGAATCCGAAGCTCTGGAACGCACAATGAGCTAAACTCGCACACGCAATGAGCATCACCGCCCGTCTTCTCGAGATCGTCGATCGGTTCGCCGACACCCGGGTCGTGCTGTGGGGAGATCTGGTCCTGGACCGGTTCATCCTCGGCACCCCCAAGCGGATTTCCCGCGAGGCGCCGGTGATCATCCTCCGCCACGAAGACCAGCGCGATATTCCCGGTGGTGGGGCGAACGCGTTGGCGAACCTCGCGGCTCTCGGCGTACGGGTGACCGCGGTGGCGGTCGTCGGCGACGACGAACCGGGCCGGGCCCTGCGCCAAGCCCTCGAGGCCCGCGGCATCGACACCGCCCGCATTCTCGCGGTTCCCGGTTTCCGCACCCCGACCAAGGTGAGAATCCTCGGCGGCGGGCCGTCCTCGCTCAAACATCAGGTCGCTCGCTACGACATCGAGGACGAGCTCGGCGGCGACGAATGGCGCCGGCCGCTGCTCGACCATCTCCTTGAATCAGCGGCAACGGCTGACGCCGTCGCGATCTCGGACTACGGATACGGCTCTGCGAGTCCGGAGCTCTGCCGACGCTTTCTCGAATCCGCGCCATCCCGACCACCGCTCTGCCTGGACTCGAGATATCGGATCGGCGCCTTTGCGGGCGTCGACGGCGCCACCCCGAACCTCGAGGAGCTCGAGACCCAACAAGGACGGCGTCTGTCGTCGGACATCCACGTGGCTCAGGGCGCCGAGATGCTGCGCGAAAAACTCGGGGCCCGGTACGTCCTGGCCACCCGAGGCAGTCGGGGTATGACCCTGGCAGAGGCGGAACGCGACCCTCTCCACATCCCTGTATTCGGTACCGACGAGGTGGCCGACGTCACCGGGGCGGGCGACACGGTGCTCGCTGTGCTGACCGCCGCCATCGCCGCAGGCGCCGAGCCCCACGAGGGCGCCCACCTCGCCAACATCGCCGCCGGATTGGTGGTGATGAAGTTGGGTACCGCAACGGTTGCCGGCACCGAGCTCCGAGCTGCGGTCGCCGGAGGCGCGAATGACAGCGCTTGACCTACTTTTCTCGCCGGGTTTCGTCGCCAGGGTGACGAGGTGGCGCGCCCAGTGGGGTTTTCGACCCGAGGGGTGCGGTGCATCGCCGGCCGAAGCAGGAACCCGGTGAGACATGCGGGTTCACGACAAGCTCCGCACGATCGGTCAACTGGAGGAAGAACGTGTCGCATGGAGGAACGATGGTCTGACCGTGGTCCTCGTCAACGGCGCCTTCGATCTGCTCCACGTGGGCCATCTGCGTTACCTCGCCGCGGCTCGCGACGCCGGTGATCGACTGGTGGCCGCTGTCAACTCCGACCTGTCGGTGCATGCCGCCAAAGGTGCGCTGCGACCGATCATTCCCGAGACAGAAAGGGTGGAGATCCTCTCCCACCTGTGGATGGTGGACCGAATCTGCCTTTTCGACAGCCCGACCGTCGCGCCCGTGCTCGAGCGGCTTCGGCCCGAAGTGCACGCCAAGGGCACCGACTACACGGTTGACAGCGTGCCCGAGCGCGAAATCGTGGCCGCTTACGGTGGAAGAACGGTTATCTGCGGCGACCCAAAGGAACATGCCACGACCGACCTCATCGGCATCATCCTCGACCGTTTTGGAAACGGCCGGTGATACAGACCGAACCGCCCCTCTCATCCAGCTCACGCTTCATAGCCGAGATTCCGAATTCCGAAGGTCGGTGGGCGTGAGAGTCGTCCTGGTTCGTCTCTCCGCGCTCGGCGACATCATCCACAGCTGGCCGCTCGCCCTGGCGCTGCAAGCGATCGGGACCGACATCCACCTGAGCTGGGTCGTCGAGGAGCCGTTCCTGCCCCTGGTCGAAGGTCATCCGGCGGTGGACTCCGTGTTCCCGGTTGCCAGCCGGCGGTGGCGGCGCCGGCCGTGGTCGGCGCGAACGCGGGCCGAAACCGCCGCCCTGCGCGGCCGGTTTCACGAGCTGCAGCCGAACCTGGCGCTCGATCCCCAGGGTGTCTTCAAATCCGCGCTCATTACCCGTTGGACGGGGGCGACGCGTCGGATCGGACTGGCCCGTCCCTGGCGCCGGGAGTGGCTCGCAGGCTTCGCCTACACCGAAACCGTAGCCGGCGCCGAGGCCGGCACTCACGTGATCGACACCAACCTCGAGCTCGTGCGCGCCATCGGCCAGGACCCACTGCCGGCCGGCCCTCCGGACGGCGCCTGGTTGCTCGAGCGGGTTCTGCACCGGGCTCCAAGCGGCCGCTGGCGCGAGCCGTACGCCGTCATGCTCCCGGGCGCCGGAAAACCCGACAAGATCCTCGCCGGGAAAACCCTGGCCGCGGTGGCCCGGGAGATCTCGACCTCTCGCCTCGACGTGGTCGTCGCATGGGGTCCGGGGGAGCGACCACGGGCAGCGGCGGTCGTCGAGGCTGCCGGCGCCGGCACCCACCTGGCGCCTCCGACCGATCTCGAGGAGCTCACCGCTCTGCTCGGAGGGGCCTCGCTGGTGATCGGCGGGGACACCGGGCCGGTGCACCTGGCGGCCAGCCTCGGGGTTCCGACGCTGGCCGTTTTTCTGACAACAGACTGGCGTCGTAACGGACCACTCGGCGCTCGCACCGCGGTGGTTTCCGGCGCCGCCGAGCCCGATGCCCGGTCCACCGGCTCGGCGCGGGCCCATCCCGACCGCGAGGTCGGACCTGAAGAAATCAAACGCGCAGCCAGGGAGCTGCTTTCACGGTGAAGGATCACAGGAACCGACGCGGGGTGATGCAGATCGCAGGCAGAAAGCCCCGGCTTTGTTACGATGGAACAGGCTCAACGCTGATTCCCACTCAGCGGAAGAGCTTCGTTGCGACTGGTGGGTGTTACAATTCGCACTGAAATCAGCTACTGGAACGGACGGAATTCATGCCTCTGAAAATCGGCGAACTTCTCACCAAGGCGAAACTGGTCAGCCAGCAGCAGCTGGAAAAGGCGCTGGACGAGCAGAAACAGACCGGCGGCCGGCTTGGCGAGCACCTCGTGCGTCTCGGATTCGTCACCGAGGAGGACATCCTCGACTGCTTGTCCCAACAGTACGGCGTTCCGTCGATCAACCTGCGCCATTTCGACATTGACGAGTCGATGATTCGCCTGATACCCGCCGACGTGGCCCGAAAGTACCAGTTCATCCCGGTCTCCAAGACCGGCGCCACGCTCACCGTTGCCATGGCGGATCCCACCAATGTCTTCGCGATGGACGACATCACCTTCATCACCGGCTACCGCGTCGAGCCGGTGGTCGCCTCCGAGGAGGCCCTGCGCGAGGCCATCGACAATTACTATGGGACCACCCATGCGATCGAGCTGAAGAAGGTGATGGAGGACCTCTCGACGGTCGAGGACGCCGCCCTGGAGGTGCTCGAAGAGGAGGAGGAGCTGGATGTCCAGGACCTCGAGGCATCGGCCGATGAGGCCCCGGTCGTCCGCCTGGTCAACCTCATCCTCACCGACGCACTCAAGCGATCGGCCTCCGACATCCACATCGAACCCTATGAGAAGAGCTATCGCGTCCGATTCCGCATCGACGGCGTGCTCTACGAGATCATGAACCCGCCGATGAAGCTCCGGGACGCCATTTGCTCGCGAATCAAGATCCTCGCCAAGCTCGACATCGCCGAAAAACGCTTGCCCCAGGACGGTCGCATCAGAATCAAGATGAAGTACCAGGGAAAGCTGAAGGAGCTCGACTACCGCGTCTCCACCCTGCCCACGCTGCACGGCGAGAAGATCGTCATGCGGCTGTTGGACAAGGACAGCTTGATGCTCGACATGACCAAGCTCGGGTTCGAAAAATCGAGCCTGAAGTACTTCGAGGAGGCGATCTTCCAGCCCTACGGCATGGTCCTGGTGACCGGCCCCACCGGCTCGGGCAAGACCAACACCCTGTACTCCGCGCTGTCCCGGGTGAACACTCCCGAGGTCAACATCATGACCGCGGAGGATCCGGTCGAGTTCCAGCTCGTCGGCATCAACCAGGTGCAGATGAAGGAGTCGATCGGTCTCAACTTCGCCGCCGCCCTGCGCTCATTCCTTCGCCAGGACCCCAACATCGTGCTGGTGGGCGAGGTTCGGGATTTCGAGACCGCTGAGATCGCCATCAAGGCGGCGCTCACCGGCCACCTCGTGCTCTCGACCCTGCACACCAACGACGCCCCGTCATCGATCAATCGCCTGATGAACATGGGCATCGAGCCGTTCCTGGTGGCGACATCGGTGAATCTGATCGTCGCCCAGCGGCTCATCCGTCGCATCTGCCAGAAGTGCAAACAACCCGAGGATGTTCCGGTGCAGGCCCTTCTCAACATCGGATTCTCGGAAGCTGAAGCTCCTTCGATCGAGCTCTTCAAGGGCCGCGGCTGTGACGAGTGCAACCACCGTGGATACAAAGGACGCGTCGGTATCTACGAGGTGATGGTCATCAGCGAAGACATCCGTGAGCTGATTCTCTCCGGCGCCTCGGCGGTCGAGCTGCGGCGCAAGGCGGTTGAGGAAGGTATGATCGGATTGAGACACTCGGGATTGCAGAAGATCCGTGACGGCATCACCACCATCGAGGAAGTGGTTCGTGAGTCGGTGCTGTAGGTGAAGGGAAAGGGGTCCCCATGACCGTCAGTCTGCACCAGCTCCTCAAGACCATGGTGGAGAAGGGAGGCACCGATCTCCACATCACCACCAACTCACCGCCGCTGATCCGTATTGACGGTACCCTGGTCAGCCTCCCGCACCAGCCGATGACCGCGGTGGACACCAAGAAGCTCGCCTACTCGGTCCTCACCGACGCTCAGAAACACCGATTCGAGGAAAACCTCGAGCTCGATATCTCGTTTGGCGTCAAGGGCCTGGCACGATTTCGCGCCAACATCTTCATGCAACGGGGCGCGGTTGGAGGCGCCTTTCGCCGCATCCCATACGAAATCCTCGGCTTCCGGGAGCTCGGCCTGCCGCCGTCAGTGGAAGCCCTGTGCAGCCGACCCCGCGGGCTGGTCCTGGTCACCGGACCGACCGGCTCCGGCAAGTCGACGACGCTGGCAGCGATGATCGACAAGATCAATCGCGAGAAGGCCCTCCACATCCTCACCATCGAAGATCCGGTCGAGTACCTTCATTCGCACAAGAAGGCGATGGTCAACCAGCGCGAGCTGCACGCGGACACTCTCAGCTTTCCCAACGCCTTGCGCTCGGTTCTTCGTGAGGACCCGGATGTGGTGCTGATCGGCGAGATGCGGGACCTGGAAACCATCGAGTCCGCGCTCCGCATCGCCGAAACCGGCCACCTCACCTTTGCCACCCTGCACACCAACTCGGCCCCGCAGACCATCAACCGCATCGTCGATGTCTTTCCGGAGCACCAGCAATCACAGATACGAGCTCAGCTCAGCTTCGTCCTCGAAGGCATCATCTGTCAGTCGCTACTATCGCGAGCCTCGGGCAAGGGACGGGTCCTGTGTTGCGAAATCCTGATCCCGAGCTCGGCGATCCGCAACCTGATCCGCGAAGACAAGGTGCACCAGATCTACTCGATGATGCAGACCGGTCAGGTCAAACACGGGATGCAGACCTTCAACCAGGCCTTGGCGACCCTGTATCACCGTCGGATGATCTCGCTGCAGACCGCGCTCGCCTACAGCTCTTACCCGGATGAGCTGCAGGACATGATCAACCGTGGCGTGGGGACGGTGTCCACAGCGCCGGAGGCGAGGCGGACAGGGAGGAGCTGAGATGCCCAGTTTTGAATGGAAGGGCCGCGACCGCAACGGCAGTCCGCAGACCGGAGTGCTCATCGGCGACAGCAAAGAAGCGGTCATCGCCGCCCTCCGTCGTCAGCAGATCGTGGTCACCACGGTCAAGGAAAAGGGCAAGGAGATCGCGCTCCCGAAGTTTGGCGGAGGTATCAAGCCGAAAGACATCGCGGTCTTCACGCGTCAATTCTCGGTGATGATCGACGCCGGTCTTCCCTTGGTCCAGTGTCTTGACATCCTCGGCCAGCAGCAGGAAAACAAGACCTTTCAGAAGATCATCCTCCAGGTGCGACAGGACGTGGAGGCGGGTTCCTCGCTGGCGGAAGCCATGCGCAAGCACCCGCAAGGTTTCAACGATCTTTACGTCAACATGGTTGCCGCGGGTGAGGCCGGCGGTATTCTCGACACCATCCTGCAACGACTGGCCGCCTACATCGAAAAGGCGGTCAAGCTGACCGGCCAGGTCAAGTCGGCCCTCGTCTACCCAATCGCCGTGATCACGATCGCCGTGGTTGTGGTCTACGTCATCCTGTGGAAGGTGATTCCGGTCTTCGCCACCCTTTTCGAGGGTCTGGGCGGCTCGCTTCCCTGGCTGACCCAAATCGTCGTCAACCTCTCGAATTTCATCGGCAACTTCTGGTGGTTGATCATGATCGTGGTCTTCGGCACGCTCTTCGCCCTTCAGCAGTACTACCAGACCGACGCCGGCCGCTACCAGATCGACAAGTTCATGCTCAAGCTCCCGGTCCTCGGAATGTTGCTTCGGAAGATTGCGGTGGCTCGTTTCTGCCGTACCCTCGGCACCTTGATGAGCTCGGGTGTGGCAATTCTCGAGGCCCTCGACATCACCGCCCGAACCGCGGGCAACGCGGTCATCGAGGAGGCGCTGCTCCAGGTACGCAAGGATGTTGAGGAGGGCAAGACCATCGCCGACCCCCTCACCAGGTCCGAGCAGTTCCCACCGATGGTCTGCCAGATGATCGCCGTCGGTGAGCACACTGGCGCCATGGATGCCATGTTGAGCAAGATCGCCGACTTCTACGAGGACGAGGTTGACGCCGCCGTCGAAGGAATGATGGCGCTGATCGAACCGGTGATCATCGCCGTCCTCGGCGTGGTCATCGGCGTCATCGTGGTGGCCATGTACCTGCCGATGTTCACGTTGATCAGCCAGATCGGCTGATGGCCCAGGGGTCGCCGACGGCCAACGAGTCGACGAGCGGGACGGCGGTCCCGCTCGTTTCATCCCCGTCGCGAACCTCCCTGGGATGGCTGATCGGTCTCCGGCTGGTGGTCGTTTCCGCCCTCTTTCTGGGTATCCTCCTGATTCAGGTCAACACCCAGAAGATCCTGCCGCTCAGGAACTTCTATGGATTGATCCTGCTCAGCTACGGGCTTTCCCTGGCCTACTTGATCCTCTACACGCGACCGATCTCCACCAAAGTTCAGACGGCGTTGCAACTGGCGGGTGACATCATCGTCGTCACCGGCTTCGTCTACTACACGGGTGGGCTCTACTCCCCGTTCTCCTTTCTCTATCTGACGGTGATCGTGGTTGCGGCCGTGCTCCTGCGGGGTGGCGGGTTCATCTTTGCGGGTCTGTCGGCGGTGGCATACGGGCTGCTTGTCGACCTCATGGTCTTCGAGGTGTTGCCGTTGCCCGAGAATCTCGCCGGCATCGAGGTTGCCCTCCCGACCTCTCGAGTTCTCATCCAGCTGCTGACCAACGTGGTCGGTTTCGCCCTGGTCGCGGTGCTCGTCTCCTACCTCGGCGAGTCGTTGCGAAGCGCCCACTTCCGCCTCGAGGAAGAAACCGAACGCGCCAAACAGTTCGTCGCCCTCACCGATCACGTCGTACGCTCCGTGGGCGCCGGCATCCTCGCCGTCGATCTCGATGGCAAGGTCCTGCACCTCAACCCGGCCGGGGCCGCGATTCTCGCCATCGAGGACGGTGAAGCGGCGGTCGGATCCGGCCTCGGCGAGGTCATGCCTCTCGTCGAACACAACTGGGGCCTGTTGCACACCCGCGCCCGCGATCGGATGGTGGTCCGTATCGAGGACAGTCTGGCAACCTCGGGCGCGCGTCTCGGAATGAGCGTCGGGCCCCTCGCCGACGAGCGCGACCAGGTCGTCGGCTTCATCGTCAACTTCCAGGATCTCTCCGAGCTCAAGGTGGAAGCCGAACGCCTTCGGATGCAGGAGCGGATGGCAGCAGTGGGCGAGATGGCGGCGCGCATGGCCCATGAGATCAAAAACCCCCTGGCGTCGATCTCGGGCTCGGCCCAGGTCCTCGCATCGGTTGAAGGGCTGGACGAAAGCGGACGAAGGTTGCTCCAGATCCTGGTCGACGAATCGCGGCGGCTGTCGGGCATTCTCGACGGGTTTCTCGAGTACACCCGGCCCCACCGTTCGACCTTTTCTCCCTGCGACCTGAGCGCCCTCCTCCGCGACTGCCTCGATCTCCTCGGGCGTTCGGACGAGATCGGCGAGCATCATCGCCTGCGGCTGGAAATCCCCCGGGAGCTCGTCCTCTTCGGTGATGAGCAGCTGATGCGACAGATCGTGTGGAACCTCTCCCGCAACGCCCTCCAGGCGATGCCCGACGGTGGCGAGCTGGCGATCTCCGCCCACCACCGAGACGGCTGGGTGGTGCTGCAGTGGCGTGACGAGGGAGTCGGCATGGCGGAAGAGGTACGACAGCAGGCCTTCGAGCCCTTCATGACCACTCGGCAGGAAGGTACTGGACTCGGACTCGCGGTCGTGTACGCTGCAGTCGCCGAGCACGGCGGTTCGGTGGCCATCGACAGCAGTCCCGGCCGGGGAACCACGGTCACCGTCGAGCTGCCCACCGAGAGGGAAGCAACATGAGAGGGGCGAGGTGCGTTGTCCAGTGGGCTTTTCGAGGTGAGGCGAGGAAAAACCGGTGGGCGTTGCGCATCGCCGGCCGCAGTAGGAAGCTGGTGAGATATGCGGGCTAGGATCCTGGTGGTCGACGACGAAAAGTCGATTCGTGAGTTCCTCACCATCCTTCTCGAGCAGGAGGGGTATGAGGTCGCGAGTGCCGACACGGTCAAGATGGGAGTCGAACGGATCCTCGGCGAGAGCTTCGACCTCGTCATGTGCGATCTCAAGCTGCCGGACGGCAGCGGTCTCCAGGTTCTCCAAGAGGCTCGCAAGCGGCAGCTGCGCTGCCCATTCATCATCATCACCGCTCACACGACCCCGCAACATGCCCTCGAGTCCCTGCGTGCGGGGGCAGCCGAGTACCTCTCCAAGCCGTTCAACGTCGAGGACCTCAAGCTCATCCTCGACAAGCTGCTGACCCCGGGCAGCGCCTCGGAGGACCGGGTTGACTTCCCGGATTTCATCGGCTCGAGTCGGGCCATCCGGCGCATCCTCGAGATGGTTCCGCGGTTGGCCGCGACCCCCTCGACCGTGCTCATCACCGGCGAAAGCGGCACCGGCAAAGAGCTTCTGGCCCGCGCCATCCACGCCTTTTCCGCGCACGCAAACGGACCCTTCTTGAGCGTCAACTGCGGCGCCCTGCCCGAAGGTCTGCTGGAATCGGAGCTCTTCGGCCACGTCCGCGGCTCGTTCACCGGAGCAGTACGCGACCACACCGGTCTCTTCGTCGAGGCCAAGGGTGGGACTCTGCTGCTCGACGAGATCGGCGAGCTCAAGCCACCGATGCAGGTCAAGCTGTTGAGAGTCCTCCAGGAGCGCAAGCTTCGTCCGGTGGGTGGAACCCAGGAGGTCGAGACCGACGTGCGGGTGCTCGCCGCCACCAACCGGGACCTCCAACGCGCGGTCGAAAACGACGAGTTTCGGGGAGATCTTTTCTACCGGCTCAATGTCCTCCACCTCCACCTGCCATCGCTGCGCCAGAGGACCGAAGACCTCCCCGAGCTCGCGCGTCATTTCGTCGAGCGCACCTGCGACCGGTTCGGCATTCCGCCGAAACGCCTCACCGCCGACGCGCTGCGCGTTCTGCAGGCCCATCCCTGGCCGGGCAATGTCCGTGAGCTGGAGAACATCATCGAACGTACGGTTGCGCTCGAGGAGACCGAAATCATATCCTCGGGAAGTCTCCCGGAACACCTGCGCGGAGTCTCGGGCGAACCCGCATACTCGCCATCGGGCCTCCCCGAGGAAGGACTCGACCTCGAGGAGTACCTCGACAACCTGCGCCTCTCGCTGATGCGCCAAGCGCTGGAGAATACGGGCGGCCAACAGAAGAAGGCATCGGAGCTGCTGCGGATGTCCTACCGCGCCTTTCGCTACCACGCCCAGAAGCTCGGACTCGTCCAGGACGAGCCGCCATCCTGAACCGGAGAATCCATGATCAATAACGCCCGCCTCCCCATGTTCTTACTGATCGCCTCACTGCTCTTCTGGGCGTGTACCCCTTCGGCGCCGCCCCCGATTGCCGACGAACCGACCGTGTCGCCGAGGGTCGTCGAAATGCCGCGGGCCATTCTTGCGAACGGCAACACCCTCACCCTCGAGCTCGCGTTGACCCCCGAAGAGGTCCAGACCGGACTGATGTTCCGGCCGACTCTTGCCGAGGACCGCGGCATGCTCTTCGTCTTCGACGAGGAGCGCTTCCCGTCATTCTGGATGAAGAACACGCTGATCGCCCTCGACCTGGTGTTTCTCGACAACACCGGGACAGTGGTGGACGTGATCGCCCACGTCCAACCCTGCAGCGCCGATCCGTGTCCCCAGTTCGCTCCCAAGCAATCGGCGCGAGCCGTCCTCGAGATTGCGGCGGGACGCGCCGCCGCTGTGGACATCATCAAAGGTACCAAGATCGAGTTCGAGAGAGTGCCGGGGTACCCTGTGGTGGAGGACTAGGATTTCGGAATATTGCAAAAAAGCGCCGTTTCCGGACGAGAACGGGTTAACCGCGGACCTGGATGCGGATCCCGCTGCCCGAATCCCCGACCCTGGTCAGCAGTTGAAGCTCGACCAGGGCGTACAGGGAGCGTGCATTGACGCCCGGACCCATGGGGCCCTGCTCGCAAAGCTCATACACGCTCAGCTTGCCGTCCACCATCTTCAGCAGAGCAGCCTCGTCGCCCTCAAAGACGAAGCTCTCGAGATGTGGGGGTACCGGAAGCTTTTTGAAAACCGCCTTCCGCCCGCCCAACCTCGCCGTCACGACCTTCGGATCGGCGATGTGGCGGCAACCCGCGAGAATCGCGCGCGGGGTCGGAATCTTGATCTGAAAAACCTCGTCGTCCCGGAAGCGCCCAACCCGGAAGCGCACCTCCCCGCAGTCCCAGTTGAAGAGACTCCACAGGATCTCCTGGACCTGTTGGCGGACAGCCCCGCCAAGCTGCTCGGACCCGAGGTAGCCCATTTTGACCAGAACCGCGCCATGCCTCAGCCCCGGCGACCGCTTGAGCTCCTCGGTCGACGCGTCGTGCTGGGCATCGGTGATCGTGCCCTTGCGCACCAGGAACTGCCCGAGAGATTCGGATCGATCGGAGGACGTGGCGAAGATCACATCGCCATCGACAAAGAACACACGTTTGGTGGCTTCTTCGCCGGTGAACTCCATGACCCCGGGGACCCCATACCGATGCACCGTCGCCAACATCGAGGGCAACGGAGTCCTCTCGATCTCTCCCCGATACATGAACTCATCATTCGCCATGGACAGACAACCCTTCACCAGGATCCCATCGAAACGCGTCCGCCGACCGAAGTTTGGTGGCGGAAGCGCAAGGGAATCGAACCCTCCGACCGACCCTAAAGGGGCCGGCCCAACGGATTTGAAGTCCGCGGAAGCCACCAGGCCCCATGCGCTTCCTTGCCGGAGCATCTTAACACTTCCCAGGCAGAGCAACCCTCGCGACGCGTCCTGGACGCATCTCACCAGCACCGCCACCGATTGACATGCAACCCGCCATTTGCTACAACGACGGTCCCCGTGGGGCCGTAGCTCAGTTGGGAGAGCGCCTGAATGGCATTCAGGAGGTCGACGGTTCGATCCCGTTCGGCTCCACCAGGCTTCGTTCTCGGCCGAAGG
>JBGMRN010000090.1:11865-12301 GCA_048061535.1 Thermoanaerobaculales bacterium
GATCTGCTCGCGCTGGTGGCCAGGTTGCTCGAGGCCGGGTCTTCGTAACCGGCACCCTCCGGACCGGTGTGCGGCTTGCTCCCCAACCGTCATCCTGAGCGGACTCTGTCCGGCGGCTTGTCACGGCGTAGCCGTAGGCGAAGCCGGAAGCCGAAGGCGAAGCCGGGCCTCCCCACTCACGCAACACCCGACCGAGAACTACGCCCTGGCAAGCCCGGCCTGCCAATAGCGCAGTTTCAATCCGGTACAACCAATTCCGGGACCGGGTACGTATTTCCCCGACTCGAGATGGTGCTTCCCGATCAGCCGCCAGACTCACCGAGGGCCGTCCGGAGCCCTTCATTGCGGGATAGGGCCTGAGGTCGCCGATCATCGGTCGATCTGGCCGGGGTTGGACTGGGCGCTCGCAAGGGGCGCCCCTTCGAGGTTTTCACGG
>JBGMRN010000091.1:0-11971 GCA_048061535.1 Thermoanaerobaculales bacterium
CGAAGGCCCGTGTGCGCTGCATGCTGGATCGTATCGACGATCCGCTCGACAAGGTCATCGCTGCACATGATCTCGATTTTCGTGTGCCGGTCCAGACTCTCCACGTTCCCCGCTTCGGTGACCACGTGGAATCCGCGACCGCACCCGCGAACGTCGCTGACTGTCATTCCGGTGAGCTCCTCGATCTCGTGAAGAGCGATGATGACATCGGAGAGCTTGTGCCGCTTGATGTACGCCGATACTTTCTTCATGAATCTGTTCTCCTTTCGGTCCTCATGGGAGAGTCAATCTGCCGGATGAGAGGGCTCACCATTTCTGCTGTCCCGGCCTCACCAGGAACGATCGCGTTCCGTCACCGAGACCGAAGACGTGCGCAGCTATACCATATTCCATTTCCCGGTCACTCGGCGACCTCACGCTCAACCGGCACGGCAAACCACTTGAAGAGCGCCGGCAGGACCAACAAGGTCAGCGGTGTGGAGGAAAGCAGCCCACCGACGACGACGGTGGCCAGCGGGCGCTGAACCTCCGAACCGATCCCTGTCGACAAGAGTAAGGGAATCAAGCCGAGACTGGCCACGGTCGCGGTCATGAGCACCGGACGCAAGCGGAGCATCGCCCCCTCCAGGACCGCTTCGTCGAGGCTCTTGCCGTCTCGAATGAGCTTGTTGAAGTAGGAGACCATCACCACCCCGTTGAGGACCGCCACCCCGAAGAGGGCGATGAAACCTACCGAAGAGGGCACGCTCAGGTACTGGCCGGACACGGCCAGGGCGAAGATTCCCCCAATCAGAGCGAAGGGAACGTTTAGGATGATGAGGAGCGCGTTCTTGACCGAGTTGAAGGACACGTAAAGGAGCAGGAAGATCAGCCCGAGGCATACCGGCACGACGACCATCAACGTTTGTTGGGCGCGCTGCTGGTTCTCGAATTGGCCTCCCCAGACCACGACGTAACCTGCGGGCAAGTCGACTCGTTCTCTAATCGCCTGCTGCGCCTCGGCCACGAAGCCTCCCATGTCGCGACCACGCACGTTGCATTGAACGACAACCCGCCGTTGGGCGTTCTCACGGCTGACCGTGGGGGGGCCTTCCACCCGATGGATCTCGGCGACCTCGGAGAGAGGGACCCGCACACCGCTGCGGTTTGCAACCCACAGGTTTCCTATCGTCTCCGGGTCGCTTCGAAACTGCTTGGCCATCCGCAGGTATACGTCGAACCGCCTCTGGAGCTCGAGGACCTCCGTGATCGCTTCGCCGCCGATCGCCGTTGAAACGACGTCCATGACCTGGTCCACGTTGAGACCGTAGCGGGCGAGCCTGGCGCGATCCGCATGGACCACCAGCTGGGCCTCGCCGCTGATCTGTTCCAGCTGGACGTCGGCGGCGCCGTCGATACCTTGGATCACCGCTTCGATCTCCCTGCCCTTTTGTTCGAGCACGCCGAGGTCGTCGCCGAACAGCTTGATTGCAATCTGCGCCCGGACTCCGGAGAGCAGCTCATCCACCCGGGTCGCGATCGGTTGGGAGAAGTTGAGCTTGATGCCGGGCTGTGCGCTGAGATCCTCCTCGAAGATCCGGACCAGCTCCTCGCGCGACCGCGCGGTCGTCCATTCCTCCTGCGGTTTGAGACCGACGTTGATCTCGTTGTTCGCGATCGGTTCCGGGTCGCCGCCGAGCTCCGCGCGACCGATCTGACTGAAGGCGTATGTCACCTCCGGATAGGCAATGAGTTTTTTTTCCAACCGACCGGCGATGTGCATCGCTTCATTCAGCGAAATGCTCGGATCCATCTGCACCCGGATAGCCATGGTCCCCTCATCGAGCTCGGGCACGAACTCGGTACCCAGGCGCGTCAGGGTCACTACCGAGGCGACAAGAGCCGTCGCGGCGATTGCCACGACCACGATTCGGCGCCGCAGGGCCCAGCCGAGAATGGGTCGGTACGCGCCTTTGAGAAATTTCATGAAGAAGCTGTCCGTCTCGCTGATCTTTCCTCGAAGGGCGATCACCGAGAGAACGGGCACCAGCGTCAAGGCGACCACGAGGGATCCGAGCATCGCGAAGGCGATCGTGAAGGCCATGGGGCTGAAGAGCTTGCCCTCGACGCCCCGCAGCGTAAAGAGCGGCAGAAAGACGACGACGATGATCAGGACCGCGAAGAAGACCGGTTGGCCGACCTCCTTGGCGGCCCGCCGCACCTGATGCACCAGCGGCTCGCGCCGAAGCTGATCCTCCGCGAGATGCCTGACGATGTTCTCGACCATGACCACCGATCCATCCACCATCATGCCGATGCCGATCGCCAGCCCACCCAGCGACTGGAGGTTCGCGGACAGGCCAAACCACCGCATCATGATGAATGCGAGCAGCATCGATATCGGGATGGAGGAGAGCACCACCAGCGCCGAGCGAACGTCCCAGAGGAACAGCAAGAGCACGAGGACGATGAGAACGGCCGATTCGGTGAGCGCCTTGGTCACGGTGGAAACGGCTTTTTCAACCAGGTCCGCCTGGTCGTACACCGGCACGATGCTCACTCCCTCGGGCAGCGAGCCCTGGATGATATCGATCTTCTCCCGGACCCTTTCGATGACCTGCTTGGTGTTGGCCCCCTTGAGCTGGAGCACGATGCCCATGACGACCTCGCCCTCGCCGTTCATCGTGATCGCCCCCTGGCGGATCTCGGGGCCGTACTCCACCTCGGCCAGGTCTCTGACGAGCACCGGCGTCCCGTCCTCGGACTTCATGACGATGTTTTCGATGTCGGTGAGGCCGTCTCGACCGCCGCGGATGCGGCCGACGCCGCGGACCACGAGCTGTTGCTGAGAATCCTCGAGAAACCACCCCCCGGCGTTGGTGTTGTTTCGCGCGATTGTTTCCCGCAGGTCGTTGATCGTGAGTCCGTACTTCACCAGCGCGTTGGGGTCGAGTTGGACCTGGTACTGGCGAACCTCGCCGCCGAAGCTGAGCACGTCGGTGACGCCGGGGACGGTTCGAAGCTGGAACTTCACCATCCAGTCGTTGAGGGTCCGCAGCTCCATCGACGTCTTGTTCTCTCCGACCAGGATGTACTTGTAGATCTGCCCGAGGCCGGTGGTGATCGGCCCCATTACGGGCTCGCCGAGCCCTTCGGGTATCCGTTCCCGCGCCATTTGCAGCCTCTCGAAGACCAGCTGTCGCGCGAAGTAGATGTCGATGCCATCCTCGAAGACGATGGTTACTACCGACAATCCTGTTTTCGATATCGACCTCACCTCGGTCACGTCCGGCAGCCCGTTCATGACGACCTCGATCGGAAAGGTGATGAGCTGCTCGACCTCGACGGCTGCCAGCCCGGGCGCCGCCGTGAAAACCTGGACCTGGATGTTCGTCACGTCTGGAAAGGCATCGACCGGCAGTTGGAGCGTCGAGTAAATGCCGAAGCCAACCACCGCCACGCCGAATAAAACGACCAGGAAACGGTGCTCGAGCGCGCCGTCGATGATCCGGTCAATCATGAGAAGAACCTCCCCTCAGGTTATAGCGCTGCGTGATCTCGCTCCCCGGTGCGGACTCTGACGACCTGGGCGACGTCAAGTACAAAGACCTTGCCGTCGCCGACCCGCCCGGTGTGGGCCGTTTCAATTATGGTGTCCAAGACCGTCTCGGCGACCTCGTCGGTGACGACGATCTCGATCTTGGTCTTGCGTGAGAAGGCGTGGCCGCCCTGGTGGACCACGTCGCAGGTCGCGCCCTTCGGTCCTTTCCCCCATCCCACGACCTGCGACACCGTGACCCCCGGCAGGTCCTCGAGACACGCCAGGGCGTGCAATACCTTGTCCACCATGAACGGTTGGATGATTGCCTTGATCTCTTTCATGTGGCCTCCCTTCGGCTGCGATTCCAGCCTCGTCCTACAGCTCGATCTCTTCAGGCTTCTGCGCGAACCAGCGGTAGATGCTCGGGATCACCACCAGTGTGAGAATGGTCGAGGTGATGAGACCCCCGATGACCACGGTGGCCAGCGGCCGCTGGACCTCGCTGCCCGTCCCGTGCGACAGGAGCAGGGGGATCAGTCCGAGGGCCGTCGTGATGGCCGTCATCAACACCGGTCGCAGGCGCAACGAGGCGCCGGTGACCGAAGCCTCGTCAATCGGCATGCCGGTCCGTACCAATTGGTTGAGATAGGTGACCAGGACCATGCCGTTCTCGAGCGCAATACCGAACAAAGCGATGAATCCCACCGACGCCGGAACCGAAAGGTTCTGGCCCGAGACCCACAGAGCGACGATGCCGCCGACCAGAGCCAGAGGGATGTTGAGGAGAATCAGGGCCGTGCTGCGCAGCGAATTGAAGCTCGAGAAGAGGAGCATGAAGATCACGATGAGCGTAATCGGCACGACCACGGCCAGCCGCTTGTTAGCCTCCTGCTGAAGCCGGAACTGGCCGCCCCAGGTCACCAGATAACCTGGTGGAAGCGTTACCTCGCTGTCGATTGCGGCCTGCGCCTCCTCGACAAAAGAACCGATGTCCCTGCCCTCGACGTTGCACTGGATCGTGATGAAGCGCTGGTTGTTCTCGCGGGTGATCTGCCTCGGTCCGACGATCTCCTCGATGCGCGTGAGCTGAGCGAGCGGCACGTCGAGGTCGCCCGGAGCCTTGATTACGATCGCGCCAATGGCCTCGGCACGGTCCCTGAACTCGGCCGGGTAGCGGACCAGAATGTCGAATCGTCGAACGCCCTCAAAGATCTGACCGGCGATTTCACCGCCGACCGCAGCCCTGATGACCTCCTGGACCTCGGAGACATCGATACCGTACCGTGCGATCGCCTGCCGATCGACGCTGATGAGCAGCTGCGGCGTCCCGGTCACCTGGTCGACCTGCACGTCCTGTGCGCCCGCGACCTTTTGCACGACGACGGCGATGGCGTCGGCCCTGTCTTTCAGCACCCCGAGATCTTCACCGAAGAGCTTGATCGCCAGCTCCGCCCGTACGCCTTCGAGCAGCTCGTCGACGGTCATCGCGATCGGCTGGGTGAAGTTCGTCTTGACGCCCGGTATGCGACCCACGTGCTCGCGCACCGCCGCTTCGAGTTCATCCTGCGAGTTGAAGCGCCACTCGTCCCGCTTTTTGAGCAGCAGGTACATTTCGGCGCTGTTGACCGGGTCGGTATGGGCGCCGACCTCGCCGCGTCCGATTCGAGTAACGACGCCGGTGATTTCCGGCACCTCTACCAGCCTGCTCTCCACCCGCATCGCCACCCGCTTGCTCTCCTCCAAGGCGATGGACGGCGCCATCGTCAGGCGGAGGATCAGCGTGCCCTCCTGCAGGGCGGGCGTGAACTCGGACCCGAGTCTCGGAAATACCACGGCACCGACGACCATCAGCAGTGCAGCCAAGCCCACCGCCGATACCCGGTGCCTCACGAAGAACGAGACGACAGGTTCATAGGCCCGTCTCAAGAGTGGCTCCAACGCAAATCCGGGTGCGCCGTCTTTCGCCGAGCTTGCCTTCGGCCTGCGCATGATCAGGTAGGCCATGACCGGTGAAATCAACATCGCGTACACCAGGGAGCCGATCATGGCCAGGGAAACGGTGTAGGCAAGCGGTCTGAACGTCTTGCCCTCCACGCCCTGGAGCGTGAACAGGGGCAGGAAGACGATGACGATGATCGTGATCGCGAACAGAATGGGCCGGCCGACCTCGATGCAGGCGCGGGTCACAACCTCGATCCGGGACTCTCCGGGTACCGCTTCGCGCAACTGCCGGTCCACGTTCTCGACCATCACGATGGTGCCGTCGACCATCATGCCGATGGCGATCGCCAGCCCGCCGAAGGACATCAGGTTGGCCGAGATTCCGAAAAAATTCATGCCGAGCATCGCGAAGAGCACCGAAAACGGAATCGAGATCGCAACCACGATGCTCGGTCGCACGGCGCCCATGAAGACGAAGAGCACGATCGCCACCAGCGCGATGCCGAGGACGAGGGCGTTGGTGACGGTTGCGACGCAGGCTTCCACCAGAGACCTTTGCTGGTAGTAGGCGACAATGCTGACGCCCTCGGGGAGAATCTTGTTGATCTCTCGGAGCTTCGCCTCGATCGCCCCGATGACGGTGGAGGAGTTGGCGCCGAAGAGCTTGATGACCATCCCCGCCACCACCTCGGTGATGCCGTCTCGGGTCTGTAGCCCGCGGCGAATTGCGCCGCCGACGCGCACCTCGGAGATCTGTCCGAGGACAACCGGGGTGCCGTCGCGAGCCTTGATCACGATGCTCCGCAGATCATCTTCGTCCGAGGCCAGACCGACCGACCTGACGATAAACTCCTCCGAGTTCTTTTCGATGAACTGGGCGCCCACGTTCAGGTTGTTCGCCCGAATCGTATTGATGACCTCGGTGAGGGTCAGGTTGTAGCGCAGCAAGGCTCGCGGGTCGACCACCACCTGGAACTGTTTTTCGAACCCGCCGATTCCCAGCACCTCGGTCACTCCGGGCACCGTCTGGAGGTGGAACTTCACCAACCAGTCCTGGATCGTGCGCAGCTCCTCGAGCGAGTATGCGCCGGTGGAGTCCTCGAGGTAGTAGAAGAGGACCAGACCCATGCCGGTCGAGATCGGCCCCATCCGCGGGTCGCCGAAGCCCTCGGGGATTTCTTCCCGCGCCTCCTGGAGGCGTTCGCCCACGAGCTGGCGCGCGAAGTAGATGTCAACGTCATCCTCGAAGTAGACATTGACCACGGAGAGGCCGAAGTTGGACACCGAGCGGACGTGGTCCAGGCCCGGAAGACCGTTCATCGCAATCTCGACCGGGTAGGTGACGTACTTCTCCACCTCCTCCGGCGCGAGGCCCTCCGTCTCGGTGAAGATCTGCACCAGGTTGGGAGATACGTCCGGGAAGGCGTCGACGGGCAGCTGTCGATAGCTGTAGACCCCGGCAGCCATGACGAGCACGGCGAGGGACACCATCATGAGCCGGTTGTGGACGACGGTTTGGATCAAGCGGTCAACCATGCCACACCCCCTCAGTGTCCGTGACCGCCGCCGATTGACTCCTTCTCGAGCTCGGCCTTGAGCGTGAATCCTCCCGATGAGACATAGGTCCGACCCTGCTCGAGCCCCGACAGGATCTCCACGAGGGTACCGTCCGATCTCCCGACCGTGACCCGATGAGGTTCGAGGCCCTCCTCCCCGTCGACGAATACCACCGTCTCACCATCCATGATGAGCACCGCGGACTTGGGAACCGCGAGGTCGACCTGGATGTTTTCAACGGTGATACTCGCGGTCACGAACAGGCCGGGCCGCCAGCGGCCGTCCGGGTTTTCGAGCACGACCCTCGCCAGCGCCGTGCGCGTTTCCTCGCCGACGATCGGGCCGACATACGAGATCACCCCGATCCCGTCGGGTCCGCTACCGCCGGCGGAGATTGCCACGTCCTGGCCCTCCCGCACGAAAGGCAGGTCCTTCTGATACACGCTGAGGTCGATCCAGACGGTCCGCAAGTCGGCAACCGTGAAGATCTTGGCGTTGGTCTCGACCGCCTCGCCGAGGGTGATGTGCTTTTCGATGATGGTCCCGGCGAAGGGCGCTACGATTTCGAAACGGGTGAAGGACCGGTCGGGATGTTGCGGGAGACTCGCGAGCTCGTCTTCCGAGAACCCCAACGCGTGCAGCTTCTGCTCGCTCGAGGAGAGCTCGATTCGGGTCTCGGCGAGGTCGCGTTTCGCCTCCAGGTACTCCTGTTCGGATGAGACCTGCTGCTTCCAGAGACGCAGCTCACGATCGAAGGACGCGTCGGCGAGAGCAACTCGTTCTCGCGCCGCCAGGAAGGCGGCCTTGGCGTCCGCCAGCTCCCGGCTCTCGATGACGGCCATGACCTCTCCCGTCCGGACCTTGTCACCGAGGTTCTTCTTGACCTCGCGAACCACGCCACCGACGCGCGGCACGACGTGGGCGAGGAGGTCGGCATTGACCCTCACCTCTCCGGGCAGGCTGACCTCGACCTTGAGACGGCCGGCATCTGCGGTCGCCATCTCGACCTCGAACTCCTGAAGCTCTTCCGGCGAGAGCCGGACGGCCCCTTCGTCGCTGTGCTCCTCGGCGGCGTCGTGCACCGCCGGTTCCTGCTCGTCGTCGGCGCCGTCCCCGCAGCCGCCGGCAATCAGCAAGGCTGCGAGCGCCAGGCTCGCGCCGAGGCTCCGGGTCAGATAGCTCGTCTTCATTGGTTTTCTCCTTGGGGAGCGTCTCCGGCGAAAAAGCCGGTGCTCTCGATCACGTGCGGCGGCCGGCCGACCAATCGCTCGAGCTGGGTTCGAGTCGCGGCGTACCTCTGCCGGCTGTCCAGAAGCAACAGGGTCGCCTCGAAGAGCGAGCGCTGGGCGTCGAGGACCTCGAGGAAGCCGAACTTGCCTTCCCGGAAGCCGAGAGACATGGCCTCGAATGCCTCGGTGCTTGCGGGCACGATCTCCCGCTCATACGAACGCGCCTCGTCCTCGGCGGCTCGCAGCCCCTCCAGGATCCTGGAAAGACGGCTCTCGAGAGCGATGCGTACGGCAGCCACCTCGCGCCGTGTGCGCTCGAGCTCGAACTCGGCGGCCCGGCGGGCGCCCTGGTTGCGGTTGAAGATCGGCAGCGGCAACGACATGCCGCCGACCCAGGCCCAGTCGCCGGTGTCCTGGAAGTTCCGCGACCCGAGGGCCAGCGTCAGGTCCGGAACGCCACGGGCCTTCTCGAGCTTGATCACCTGTTCTTGGCGTTGTAGCTCCTCCGTCAGCCGTGCCATTTCGGGCGTCTGCTGAAGCCACTCGTCGAGCATGGCGCGCGGTGGTGGGGGGGAGGGTCGTGGCAGCCGGCCGACGGCGCGGCTGAACTGTGGATCGCTCGAGCCCCAGGTTGTTGCCAGGCTCACTCTGACGGCCGCCAGCGCCCGCTTGGCGTTGGCGACATCGACCCGTGCCCGGGCGACAGCGGCGCGCGCACGGATCCCCTCAACCGGCGATACCTTGCCGGCCTCGACCCGTGCGCGGACAGTCTCGCCGAAGCTCTGCGCCAGCTCGGCCAACTCCTCGGTCAGCCGCACTCGTTCCTGGGCCACGATGACGTTGTTGAAGGCGATGGTGGTCATGGCTGCGATATCGAGTCGGACGGCCTCCAGGTCGCGGGTCGCGAGCGCCAGGTCCGCCCTGGCGATGCCCTTGCGACCGGCGATCTTGCCTCCGAGCAAGAGCGGCTGGCTCAGGGCGAAGGTGGTCTCGGTGACGTTGAACCCGTCGCGCTCACCGCTGCCACCGAAGTTCTCGACCTCGATGCCGAGATTCGGGTTGGCGTAAATGGCGGCCTGGTCGAGCCGTGCCTCGGCTGCGGGCACGCCGAGCGCGACCGCCGCGAGCACCGGGCTCAGCGAGAGCGCGGTCGAGACCGCTCGCTCAAGACTGAGCTCGCCGGTCGGTTCCGCTGAGGCGGCGGGCTCGGGGCCTCCAGCGCCGGTTGCTTGGGCGATCGCTGTCAGCGGCGTTGAAGCCAGGATCAAGGAAACTGTGATCAGTCGTCGAAGGTTCATGTTCTTCCTCGCAGATGGGTTTCGGAGAGCACCTTACCGCGCCCCGGAGGAGACGTGGCGGCCGAAATCAGACTGTGAGGGAGATCAGGTCAGAAGGATGACCGAGGCGAGAAGATCGAGCGTCGGAGGAGGAGCGATACGCCCCGCCGGCTGCGTTGCCGCCCTGACGCGAAGGACGGGCGTGGGAGGGGAGTCGAGCAGGATGAGGGCCTCGTGCACTTGGAGCACAGGCCCGAGCGTCGGCGCCTCGAGACGGGAAGGCGAGGTGAGTTGCAGGTCCACGCACGGGCCACATGACGCATCCGAACGATCAGTGTCGAACCCCACGAGAGACTCGGGCGGGCTGACGGTCGCCCACTCGTCGCCGCAGCAGGGGTCTGCAACAGTCTCGATCCCGGCATGACCGTCGCCGGCAACGCAGAATACGGCCGTATGTCCGGGGCTCGCCACGGCGAGCAGCCCGGCCAGGCTCAGCAGCATCAAACGGCGAAGGTGCATATTCTCCATCAAACGATCGATCAGCGACAGGGTCGCGAGGTCGTTCTACGTGACCACCGGCAATAAGTCAACCTCATGCCTCAACCACCAACCGGCGTGGCATATTCCTGAGGGCCCGACTATGAAGAGCGCCGCCGCAACCAGAGTGTGTTGGCGGGCAGCTCGAAAAAGCCGGCTGAATCCTCAGCGAGGTCGTTGCATCGCTTCGCCCTCTGGTACTCTGGGGCCGGACACGACGGTGATGAATTACCCTGTTCTTCTCGGTGGAATGACCATGCACGTCAGCGGCTCTTCGGCGAAACCAGCCCGCTCGTCATCCAGCTTGTCCGTGGCGACACCGCACCGGCCGCGTTCGACGACCTTACGCTTCGATTCGCCCGGGCTCTCGGGTCGATCGAAGAACTCACCTCCGTCACCTGGCGCGCATACGATCTCGAGGCCGACGGCGCGGTCGAACGGCTGCGTGCCGCCGTGTTCGATCCGGCGACCGCAGGACCGCAAGCGTGGAGCGAGCGGCTTTCGGGAGACGGAGTCCAGCGCCAGCTCCGACGCCTGCGCCGACGCCTGCTCAGCATCGACGATGCCGCGACCCGGGCGTGGCTGGCCGAGGACCCGCTCGACCTGCGCAGGCTGTTGTTCGAGTCCGACCGGAGCCGAAGCCCGAGCCGGCTGAAGTCGCTCGCCCTCTTGCTGACGCTGGCGGTGACCCTGACCATGTTCCCGGCCCTTGTGCGCTGGCTGGTGCCGTCGGACGCTGAAGCAACCTCGAATGAGCCCGGAGTCCGGCTGATCTCGCTTACCGTGTTCGAGCGCTTTGGCCGAGGACCGGCCCTCGTCATCCTCGTCTGGCTGGCGATCCTCGGCGCTACGATCCAGGCAACCCGGGGCTTCTCATTCGACATGCGGCTGTCGCTCTTTTTCGGGCGTGACCTGGACGCATTCGCCGTCGGCGAGGACCTGGCCGAGATCTACGGAACGTCGTTTTCGCAGACGACGGAGGTCGGTCTCGTAGCAGATAATCTGGAAGTGGCCCTCGAGGCACAGCGTCGGCTCGACGAAGGGCTGAGGGAGCTGGTCGCCGCAGGGGGCATCGGAGGCTTCGCGGCGCCATCGGCCTATCTTCCTTATCCGTCGTCGGTCGCCGAGCAGAGCGAAGAGATCGACCAGCTTCGCGGAACGATCGACGAGATCGCTCCCGGGCTCGGTGACCTCTTGGCCGCCAACGGATTGCGCGGCCCACCGTCGCTGGATCGGTATGTGGCTCTCCTGACCAGCCTGTGGCCGCCGGACCCCAGCTCTGTGACAGGCGCCTACAATCTGGATTTTGCGCCTCGCCCACTGAAGATGTTGGCCGCGAGGGACGGCGATCGGGTGCAACTCAGGACGATCGTCTGGCCGCCGCCCCTTCCCGGCGCTGCGGAGTTCGACCAGCACGGCCGCATGGCGGCTGAGCTAGCCCGCATATCTCACCAGATTTCGTCGCGAGGGGTGCAAGGCGCCGTGCGTGTCTGCGCTCTCACAAGATTTGGGAGTGAAGTCGTACTTGCGGTACGTCGAACGAGCAAATCGAGAAAGCGCTGACACGCACTGTGCATTGTGCCCCGTAGTAGAAAGATGGTGAGATATGCGGGCTAGCAGCGATCGAAGTGCCGGGCGCCGAGATGACCGTGACCAGCGAAATGCTCCTCTTTGAACGCCACAATGAAGCGATGCTGAACGACTTCGGGCCGGTGACGCTGACCTCCGCCCTGCTGGTGCTTCTGGCCGCCGCTCTGTTCTTCCGCAGCCCGCTACCCACTCTGCTTCTGATCCTCCCGGCCGCGGCGGCGATTCCGGCCACTCTGGCGGTGGCCGTCCGGCTCGGCCTGCCGGTGCCGCCGGTAGCCATCTGCTTTCTGGCGATCATCCTGGGAGTCGGCATCGACGAC
>JBGMRN010000092.1:0-11898 GCA_048061535.1 Thermoanaerobaculales bacterium
CGGGCTAGAACTGCCAGCGGATTTCGAGCGAGGGGATGATGGGCGCCCAATACCCTGCCTCCGTTCGGACGATCCAGGTGCCGTTGTCCAACCCGATCAGGTCGAAGCCCTGGACGCAGCACACGTTCTTGCGGTTCGTGAAGTTGACGGCCTCGAAGATCAGGGTGAACTCGCCGCGACGCGTGGTCTTCGTCCAGCTCGTGCGCATGTCGAAACGAAGGTAGGAGGGGAAACGCTCTCCGTTGCGGGGGCCGGGGAGCACGACGACCTCCTCTTCACCGTCCTCGTTGATCACGGTCTCGGCGGTGACACCGGTGGTGGGCCAACCGGTGTGGAAGGTGCCGGCGAGGTTGATGTTCCAACCCTTCGGGAGACTCCAGTTGAAGCCGGCGCTGACGGCGTGGCGCTGGTCCCAGCTGCGCGGCACGATCTCGCCGTCGATCTCGTCGTCGGCCGACGCCAGCGCGTAGCTGACCCACCAGGAGGTTCGGTTGGTCCCCGTTCGCTTGAGCAGAACCTCCACGCCTTGGGTTCGCCCGGATTCGGGTGCGATGAGCACGCGGTCGTCCGCCGCTTCGGGAAAGAAGTCGATCGGATCAAAAAGGTTTTCGAAGCGCGGTCGCAGGTCTGAGAGGTCCTTTCGGTAGGCCTCAACGCGAAAGGCGAGCGTGCCGGAGAGGCGGTGGTCGAGGCCGACAACGACATGCTCGGCGAGCTGGGCCGGAAAGAACTCGGTGACACCGTCCTCCACCTGGAGCTCGTTGAGCCTTTGCGATTGGTGGAAGCGTCCCCATGCCAGACGCAGGGTCGTGCGGGGCCCGGCGCCATACATGAGATTGAAGCGTGGGCTGAACTCGTGCTCTCCGATGTAGAACTGCTTGTCCCAGCGCAGACCTACTTCGACGACCAGATCCTCGAGGAGGCGAAAACGATCGGCCGCGAAGGCGCTGTAGTTCTTGCCTTTCGGTTCGACCTCGACGACGACGGATTCCGCCGACACGAGCACGGCGGGAGGCGCCGACCCGACGGTTGTTCTGGTGTAGTCGTAGCCGGCCTCCTGTTGGCTGATGTCGAAACCCCATTTCAGGAAGTGGCGATCGCCGATTTCCAAAGTCCAGTTCTGTTTGATGCCCAGGTAGCTGAAAGAGCGGATGTCGTCGATGGAAAGGGTGCCTTCCTTGACGTCATCGACCCGGCCGACACGATTGCTCTTGAGTCGGATATCGGCGATAACGGTTTGCGAAAACAAAGATGTGTTCCACTCGGTACCCAGGTTGAACCACAGGTGATGGCTGCGGTATTGGGCCTGTACGTCTTCAGTTTCGGTCTCGTCCACGGTCCGGTAACCCAGGTCGTCATCTGCAAGGAGAACGTTTGCCGACAGGGTCGAGCGCGACCCGATTTGGATCTGGACCTTGGCCAGTAGATCGTAGTAGTCGGTGAGGATGTTGACGTTCCCGATCTCGGAGGGGTTGAGGAGGGCGTCGGGATACCATGCGCGTCCGCTGACCAGCCATGTCCCCCGTCCATCGTTGAACATGCCTTCCGAAAAAATCCGGGCGTTGAGGGTGCCGACGCTGACCGAGGTTGCGTTGGCGGTTGTGGGGGTTACCAGTGAGATGTTCATCACGCCGCTCATGCGGTCGCCGTACTCCGCCGGAAAGCCGGCGGTCATGAAGTCGACTCCGCCTACAGCCACCGCGTCAACGGTGCTGAAGATGTTCTGAAAGTCCTTGAAGTGGAAAGGTTCGTAGAGCTCGATGCCGTCGAGGATGACCAAGACCTCGTCCTCCTCGCCGCCCCGCACGTTGAACTTGGCCGAGTAGTCGCTTCCGGCAGCGCCGGGAAGACGCTTGACCGCGCGGTAAATGTCATCGGCGACGTGCGGCATCCGGTCGACCTCCTCGCGGCTGAGAAACTGCCGGCTGTCGGGCTGCTCCTCGAGGATCCTGAAATGGCTCGGTGTGACGAAGATCTCGTTGAGAAAAACGGCGATCGGGACGAGGCTGAAACGAACGGTCGTCGGCTTGTTCCTGCGGATCCGGACACCCTCCACCCGCTGCGGCTGGAAGTCCTCGAGCCTCGCCTCGAGCACATGGATGCCGACCGGCACGCTTCCGATCTCGAAGCTTCCATCGTCGGAGACCTTCGTTGAAAGTGCCGTTCCTTCGATGGTGAGCAGGGTCTGGCCGATTGCTGCCGCGCCGCGGCTGAGACTCACTTTCCCGCGGATGGATCCGGTCGCCTCGCGATCGTCCGGTGACCGGTCCATGACCACCGTGAGGATTTCACCGGGGCCCTCCTGCACCCGCAGGCGGTGGGGCCGGAGGACATCGTCGAGCACGGTACGGGGATCCGTGGAGGTTGGTTCGCTCTGAACCACCATGTTCGCGCGAACCGTGGCACTCGAGTAGATGATCTTGAGGCCGCGGGCCTGGAGATCGCCGAGGACATCGGCCAGGGTTCTGCCGGAGTACGGTGGCCCCCCGGCAGCACGGCCGAGGACCGGGGCGGTGAGCAGAACAGCCAGCACGAGAGCCGCGGCGAGGACGACGGTTCTTTCGGAGGTATTCCCTCGCGGCCCCGATCGGAGGTTGGCGCCTCCCGAGCGTTGCCCGAGGTCGGTCATTGGCAGCGGTTCGCCGGGGAATCCGACCATCCCCGGTATTCTACGCCGACCTCTTCACTGGTCCTCGGTTGCGGGTTAAAGCGCACCGATCACCGAAAACCGGCTCATGGTTCTGGCGGGCGGTTCGCGATGAGCAGAACATTCCTCCGGTTGAGGCGGGTCGTGTCGAGCACCAGCATCCGCTGTCGGACTTTCTCCGGGAGTTCGTCGATCAGGTCGGCATTGACCACCGCGAAGACCTCGGCATCCTGGTCGAGGTGCGCGGCGAGCACGGCCGGGTCGTCGGTCTCGATGGTGTAGATCCCGTCGGAGTAGAAAGCGAGGTGGACCGGCAGGTTGCCGAGGCCGCAAGCAAGGACCCGGTGGCCATCGGCCCGCGACGCGGCCGTCGCCTCCGCCATAGATCCGGCGAATGCCCGCGCCGACTTGACAGGGTTGGCTGCCGGGAAGACGAAGCTCGAGACGAAAAGGTAGGCGACCGCAAATCCGGCGGCCGGGAGGCCGACCGCCGCCAAAATCCGCCCCCGGATTGTGGTGTAGAGGGTGGCCAGCCCGGTTGTCAGGAGAATCACCGCCAGCGCGCCCACGACCCACCCGGGCGCCTGCTCATATTGCCGAGCTGCGAATGGCAGGGCGAGACCCACGAGCGTGAGAAACCCTCCAAGCAACCCCTGGGCAAGGCCGACCCAGCGCCGTGAAATCGGCGATGCCGGTTCCCAATTCATGACCGCTCCCACCAGCCGCGCGGTCATCAAGGCGAATGCAGGGAAGGCGGGAAGGACGTAGAGGGTTCGTTTCTCGGTCGAGATCGAGAAGAAGAGCACGACGAAAATGGCGACCACCAGGAGAAAGCGATCGTCCCGGTCCCGCCGGCGCCAGGCAAGCACCAGGGCGCCGGGCACGAGGAAAGTCCAGGGCAGGAGCTGCGGCGGAAGGACCTTGGCGTAGTACCACCACGGCTGGATGTGGTGCATCCCGTAGATCCCGCGGTCGATGAAGTGCTCCTTGAGCGCTCCCCATACCGAGTACTCGGCCGGTCCCCAGATGGTGGCCGCAGCGATCCACGCCCCGATCACAACGGTGAAGAGCAGGGGGCCGGTCAGCGGGGCGAAGTCCCGCCACCGCTTGAACTCGCGGTCCCAGGCCAGGGTGATGAGTGCGATTCCCAACGGAATCAGCAGCCCCACCGGCCCCTTCGCCAGGACCGCCAACGCGGTCGCCAACCAGAAGATGAGCCCGGCGCGTCGGCCGTCGACGTCGCCCGCCCGCCAGCCCACGAAGGCCGCCAGCGCCACCCAAATCAAGAAGCACAACACGCCGTCGATCTGGGCAGACCGGGCCTTGTCCCAAAACAGATAGCTGGTTACCAGAACGAAGGCGGCGAGGACCGCGGTCCGTTCCGAGGACATGCGGCGGCCGAGGTGCAGGACGAGACCCACGGTTCCCAACGCGGCCAGCACCGAGGGAAGCCGGGCGGTCAGCGAAAGCACGGCCCCGAAGGGCGCTGAGAAGATGGCGATGAGCCAGAAGAAAAGGGGCGGCTTGTGGGTGTTGACCACACCGTTGATGTGGGAGACCAGCCAGTGGCCGTCCACCAGCATCTCGCGCGCACCCTCGCCGAAGAAAGGCTCGTCGGGGGCCCAGAGATCGTAGCCCCAGACGTTTGCGAGGAAGAGAACGGCCGCCAATATCAGAACGACGCGTGAGGCTTTCATACGGTGCTTTCTCCGAGCTCGATCCGGGCCCCTTCACCGAAGGTGGCGTCGCACCACAGGTCGAAGGCCAGCAACGTGAACAACGGTTTGCGGTGGTCCGCCTGCTGGGCGAGGTGTTGGTCGAGGAGAGCCGAAATACCCTCCGGTGCGAAGAGCCCCCGGGCCTCCACCTTCTCGGGTGAAAAACGCTCCCTCAGCTGGTCGCCGAGGCCGTGGAGGAGCCAGCGCGAGAAGGGGATGTTGAATCCGCGCTTCCTTCGTTTGAGGATTTCCGGCGGCAGGCGGCGCCGGACCGTTCGCCGGAGGATGTCCTTCGTGGTCGTGCCGTGGAGCTTGAGCTTCGACGGCAGACCGGCCGCAAACTCGGCCAACTCGTGGTCGAGGAAAGGTGCGCGCGCCTCGAGCGAGGCCAGCATGGTGGCGCGATCGACCTTGGTCAGGAGGTCGTCCTGGAGGTACATCGTGAAGTCCATGTATAGCAACTCACTGAGGCCGTCGGGAAGCGAGCGGTTCTCGATCCTCGAACGCGCCGAGCCGAAGATGTCGTCGCCGGAAAGGGTTTCCAGCACTCGCGGCGCGAGTAACTGCTCCTGCAACGCGGGTGGGATGCTCCCGAACCAGATGTGATGGCGCTCGAGACGTTCACGTTCGGCGCCGTTGACAAAGCGGCCGAGCAGGTAGTCGAGGCCGACGTTGCTCATATTCACCGGCGTGAACTTCCGGATCCCCCCGATCAACCCGTTGCGGAGGCCCCGCGGGATGCGCTGGTAGATCTCGGCCACCCGGTTGCCGATGTAGGTGGGGTAGCCGGCGAAGAGCTCGTCGGCGCCCTCGCCCGAGAGGATGACCTTGACCTTGGTTCGCGCCAGGCGGGCGAGGAGGTGGGTGGGGATCGTCGAGGCGTCGCCGAGTGGTTCGCCCAGCCCCGAACCCACGCGCCTCAGGCCGTCCGCCAGGAGATCCTCGTCGAGGATCAGCTGGTTGAAGTCGGCCTTGAAGTACTCCGCCGTCCTCTGGGCCAGACCGGCCTCGTCGAAAGAGCGCTCGGTGTGACCGATCGAAAAGACCGGCACCCCTTCTCCCTGCTGCTCGGCCAGGTGGGAGAGTACGGCAGAGGAATCGATGCCTCCGGAGAGAAAGAGGCCGAAGGGTACGTCCGAGCGACTGCGGCGGCGGACCGCAACCGCCATTCGGTGGTCGAGTTCGTCGGCCAGGTCGGAGGCGCTGCGGCGGCTGAATTCCGGATTGGCGAAATGCTCGGCCAGGTCCCAGTACCGGTGGACCGAGATCCTGCCGTCCTCGGCGATGAGAAGGTGGCCGGCCTCCAGCTTGCGGACGCCTGCAATCGGGCTCAATGGGGCCGGGAAATAATCGTGGAGAAGATAGCGACTCAGAGCGACCGGATCGAGGGCCTTGGGAATTCGCGGGTGGACGAGCATCGCCCGGAGGTCGGAGGCGAAGACGATCTCGTCGTCGTCGTGCCAGTAGAAGAGCGGCTTTTCGCCGGCCCGGTCGCGGGCGAGGAGGAGGCGCTTGCGGGGCCCATCCCACACCGCGAAGGCGAACATTCCGTTGAGGCGCTCCACCAGGTCGGCGCCGTGCTCTTCGTAAAGGTGGGGGATCACCTCGGTATCGGTCTCGCTGCGCAGTGTGTGACCCTTGACCGAAAGCTCCCCGGTCAGCTCGCGAGCGTTGTAGATCTGGCCGTTGCAGATGCTCCAAATGCTTTCGTCCTCGTTGGAAAACGGCGGTGAGCACGCCTCGACGTCGATGATGGCGAGACGACGGAAACCGAGCGCGCATGCGTCGCGGAGAGCGTAACCCTCGCCGTCCGGTCCCCGGTGGACCAGGGTGTCCGCCATCGCGCGGACGATCTCACCGCGTTGCGGATCGGGCCCTGAACGCCCCACGATGCCGACAATGCCACACATGATGCCTGCCCGAGATGAGTGATCCTCATCGGTGATCCGAACCCATCTCTTGTGCTTCGGGCACGTGCGCCTGTGCCCGATCGACCAAAGGCTGTTCCTTCGGTTACTTCGCCTCGACTGTGGCGTCCTTCACCATCACCGCATAGATGTAGCCGGCGCCGAAATCCTGGTCCAGCACGAGAGTGCCGGTGGCGGTCACGATATCGCCGACCGCGGCCGTCTCCTGGGTCGTCACCGTGATGTCGTTGGTTCCGTCCGCCGCGCTGCCGCTGCCGTCTTGGAGATGCAGCCAGTTGGTGCCCATGATGCCTCCGTTGAACTTCACCACCCGCCCGCGCACGGTCACGGTGGTGTCGGCGAGATCGGCCTTCCCATGCCACAGCTCGGCGACCGTCAACCCACCGTCGGCGGCCTCCACAGCTTGGTTCGCAATCTGTTCGGAGGCAGGCGCCGCACCGGTGACGGGCGGGTGGCCCGAAGGCATCGTGGGTTGGACCTGGCCGCTCTCGCCGGCGATGAAGGAGGCGAAGTAAATGATCGGGAAGTCCCGGTCGAGGGTGTCGCTGTGGAAGTTCTCCATCGGCGCCTCGAGGGGCACGGTCACCCGGTCGCCGACAGCGACCTGAAGTTGGTTCGCGGCCGCCCAGATCTCCTCGCTCCCGGTGTCCACCCGGATGTAGGTGTAGGACGCGACGTCCATCGTCTCCACCACCTCGCCGGTGACGGTTGGCATCCCCGGCGGGAAGAGGGATGCGGCCGATGCCTGCTGGTCGGTTGCCGGTTCCTCGGTCGCCGGCTGGGCCGAGCACCCCGCTGTGGAAATGATGCAAATGGCCATCAGTATCGAAATGTTCCTGTTCGAACTCATCGGATTTCCTCCACTGTGCTGCGCTTGGACAGGTCCCGCCCGCGGGCAGCGGCCGCCAAGATGGGTCACCTTAACATGTCATCCGCCTCCGTACATCAGCTCCATGTCAGGCTTCTCGGTGCAGCAGTAGTGGACCCAGATGTAGGCGTGTTGGAAGAGCGCAACGACCAGCGCGACGTGGGAGCCGGCGAAGAATGCGATCGACCATAAGCCCAGGAAGGCAATCGCGTACATGGCGTTCGGCGTCCACCTGAAGGCGCCTGATTGCACCATCGGCAGGCGGCGGTAGTGCAGCCGGAAGTGGTCGCCTCCGAGCGCCCGGGGAATGCTGAAGTAGCGGACGACGGACCACAGCGCGTACAGCGCCGGCGCGAGTAGGGCGGCGCCGAAGGCCGAGGAGAGCCAACGCGGCAGCATCAGCGAGCCTGAGTCCGCGATCGCCAGGCCCACCAACAGCACCGGACGGGCGACAAGAAACGGCATGAAGACCAGGCCCCAGAGCCGCAGGTCCCACTCGCCGAAGACGCGCGTCAGCACGCCCCAGCCGAGCTGGCCGCGAAAGACCAGCCAGACGATGACCTGATGGGCTGCCACGACCGTGAGGTTCAGCCAAAACCAATCCTGAACTCTCAACCCAAGCCACGCATCCTCGGTACCGAGGCCGGGCCCCGCGAGGGCGTAGCTCACCGCCACGAGAAGTCCAAGGAGCCCGCCGTGCAGTAGCTGCCGACGGAAGAAAAACGTTGCCGATCGCGCCTTCGCGAGGGTCGCCTCTGTGGGGTCCATCATGTCTCCTCCGGGAGGCCGCGCGCGGCCGGACAATCAGTCACTCGCTACCACGGGGCATATTCTCACAGGAACGGACCCGGGTTGACCGGGGTGCCGTTGCGGCGCACCTCGTAGTGGAGGTGGAAGCCGGTTGCGTTGCCGCTCTTGCCGACCGTGCCGATGACGGTCCCTCTCTTGACCCGATCGCCCTTGCCGACCTTGATACGTTTGAGGTGAGCATAGGCTGTCTGCCAGCCGTCGCCGTGGTCGATCACCACCATCCGGCCGAAGTCGCCCGACCGGCCGGTGAAGCTGACCCGCCCGGCGGCCGTCGCTGCGACCTTGGTCCCGGCCGGCGCCGCCATGTCGATCCCCTGGTGGCGGGACCGGCCGCGCGCGACCCCGAAACCCGATGTGATCACCGCCACGTTTCGGGCCACCGGCCATCCGTGTGGGACCGCCTCGGGCGCCTCGACTCGGCGGGCGCTCGTACAGCCCTGAATAGCCAGCAGCAGCATGCCGGCGCCCGCCGCCGCTGCCCAGCCCTTCACCTTCATACACGTACCCACGCCCCATGATCGCAGTCTCGGGAACTGGGTCAAGATGCGGGGAACGGGCACCGCCCCGGGACGCGGCGGGAATTTGAGTACCGATCCCGTTCCCGGACAGATCTCACGTGCCAACCTGGCGGGAAACGAGAGCCACCACCTCGTCGGCACTCTCCTCGATCGGCTTCGCGGTGATGTCGATGGTGGAGAACCGGCCTTTTCGAAAGACCTCGCGGGCGTACTCAATCTCCTGGAAGATCTCCCTCGGGTCGGAGTAGGCGGTCGAATCCGACGCACCCAGATCTCGCTGCCGGCGACGTCGATAGGACACGAGCCGGTCCGGGTCGAGAGTCAGCCCGACCACTCGACCGCGCTTGATGTCGAACAGTTCGGCGGGCGGCTCGATATTTTTCACGAGCGGGACGTTTGCTGTCTTATAGCCGCGCATGGCGAGGTACATGGCGAGAGGCGTCTTGCCGGCACGGGAGACGCCGGTCAGAACGATGTCGGCGTCACCCAGCTCGGCGCAGTTGCGGCCATCGTCGTGTCGTACGGCGAACTCGATCGCGTCGATGCGCCGGAAGTAGTCCTCGCGGATCTTGCGGTACAAGCCCGGTTTGCCGAGCGGCTCCCGACCTAGCATTTTCGCGAACACGTCGAGCACCGGTCCCGTGACGTCGAGCTCGACCACATGTTGCTCGCGCGCCGCAGTCACCAGCTCCTCGCGCAAACCGGCATCGACGAGAGTATGGATGATCACACCATTCGAGGCCACTGCCCGCTCGACGACGCCTCGGAGCTCGTCAACGGTGCGTATGCGAGGCACGATAGCAACCGGGACATCCACCTCGCCGAACTGCGCCAGCGCGGTAAGTGCGACCTGCTCGCCGCTGGTCCCCATTCCCCCCGAAACGACATAAACCTGGGACACGGCCGACCCCCCTGCTCGTCGAAGCCGATGTGGCTGAGCCCTGACCCATCATTATACGAGGCGGTGAGGATCTAGCCCGCTAATCTCACCGGGTTTCGTAGCGAGGACGGCGCCCCCTGAAGGGCTTCGATGTTGTTATGCTCGGTTATGAGCTGATGACCTCCCTCGAAACACCTACCCCTCCGGGCCGCTCCCGTTCCCTCCTCGCGATCCAGGTCGCGTTGAATCTGAACCTGATCTTCCTCTGGCCGCTGGTCAACCCGTTTCTGGGGATCACAGCGAGGGCCGGGGTGGCGTTGGTTTTCGTCCTGACGAACATTGTGTTGCTCGCAGCCGAAAAAAAAGTCGAGCGGGCTTGCCGTTCGGTTCTTTCGATCGCCGGCGCGGGTCCGCGGCCTGTTGCTGCTGACTTCGGTCGTGGTGACCCTCGGAGGAGTCGAGTATTTCGCAAAGGGGCTCACCAAGATCGGCGTCCTGAAGTTTGACCAGCCCATGCGGACCATGGTTCCGAGATCGTCTTTCTGACCCGCCCCCATCGGGTTCCGCCCGACGTTCTCGCCGATTCGGACCGAGGTTGGCGATCACGAGTCGATTCGTACAACCAGGCGCTCAGGGAGGTGGGCCGGGTGGAGGGGTGGCGCGTTGCCGATGTGCAATCCTTGTTCAGGTCGCGCGACCCCGGGTTGTTCGTCGACCAGAGTCACTTTTCCGATGACGGCAGGCGGGTGATGGCGAAGATGATCTCGGAGGCCAGGCCGGATTTGTTCGACCCATGAGCCACGCCCTTTGAGCCAGCCTCCCTCGGCCGCCGTTGTCGTGTAGACTAACCAAAACGAGAACCGGGAGGACATCATGGCATTCTCGCTGCCCGATCTGCCCTACGATCGCGAGGCCCTCACCCCCTTTATTTCGGCCGAGACCCTCGACTACCACCACGGCAAGCACCACCAGGCATATGTCACCAACCTCAACAACCTCGTCGCCGGAACCAACCTCGAGGGAATGAGCCTGGAGGAGATCATCCGCAGCGCCGAGGGAGGGGTCTTCAACAATGCCGCCCAGGTGTGGAATCACACGTTCTACTGGAACTGCCTCAGTCCTGCGGGTGGCGGCGAGCCCACCGGCGTCGTTGCCGAGGCCCTCGCGAACGCCTTCGGCGGCTTCGCCGCCTTCAAGGATCAGTTCACAAAGGCGGCAGCCACCCACTTCGGCTCCGGATGGGCGTGGCTGACGGCCGATCAGAACGGTGGCCTGGCCATCGAGACCACCTCCAACGCCGGTTGCCCCGTCCGCGACGGCAAGAAGCCCTTGCTGACGTGTGATGTCTGGGAGCACGCCTACTACGTCGACTACCGCAACGCGCGGCCGAAGTACGTCGACTCCTTCTGGAATCTCGTCAACTGGCGGTTCGTGGCTGCAAACTTGTCGGAATAGCGGCGCGGATCACTGATCGACCCGCGTTGGCGGGTCCCCCGACAACGCCGGGTTCGAGGCGTATCACGCGCCTGGCTGTATCCTCGATCGCGGCCGGAAGTTCGGCCGGGTGCTACCGTCGATGACATGATCTCGGAGGTGTCTTGATCCGTCGTTGCGTTTTTCTCT
This sequence comes from Thermoanaerobaculales bacterium, assembly GCA_048061535.1. Taxonomy (GTDB): domain Bacteria; phylum Acidobacteriota; class Thermoanaerobaculia; order Thermoanaerobaculales; family Sulfomarinibacteraceae; genus Sulfomarinibacter. Next base: position 10,993 of record JBGMRN010000092.1, read on the forward strand.
GCCTCTGGCTGTCGGCGATCGGCCCGTGTCTGTGGGCGGCGCCGTCGCCGCAGCTCGTGGTCGAGGCGCCCGCGGAGCTGGCGGCGGTGGCCGAGGAGGTCCGCGCCATCGGTGGGGGTGACTTCTCGGCGGGTCTCTACATCACCGGTGTGGTCGGGTTCGCGACGCCGATTCGGGTTGTCCTGGCGACGGAAAACTCCCGACTGGCGCGGGAGGTTCCCGAGTGGGTCAGCGGATTCGCCAGGGGCTCGGAGGCGGTGATCGTTCTCTTCCCGGCACGAGTCCACTCCTACCCGGATCGCAACCTGCGCACCCTAGTTCATCACGAGGTGGCGCACGTGTTGGTGGCGCAGGCCGCGCGCGGTCGCCCGGTGCCTCGCTGGTTCAACGAAGGGGTGGCGACGGTGGCGGCCAGGGAGTGGGGGATCGAGGACCGGGCGCGGTTCGCCATGGCGGTGTTGGGCGGCAGACCCCGCCGCGCCCGGGACCTGGACGCCTCCTTCAGGGGCGGTGGGTCGCAGGTGGTGCGGGCCTACGCCCTTTCCGCTGCTTTTGTCCGCTTCCTCCAGCGCCGCTACGGCGTCTCGGCGCCGGCGGTGGTGCTGGAAGGCGTGGCCGGTGACCTGGATTTCGACGAGGCTTTCCGCCGCGCAACGGGAGACAGCCTCGCGAACGCGGAGCAGATCTTCTTTGAGAAGGATGCCTTCTGGAACACCTGGCTGCCGTTCCTCACCAGCACCGGCGCTCTGTGGATGGCGATCACGACCCTCGCCCTGATCGCCATCCGTCGTCGCCGTGCCCGCAGCAGGCAGATGCTCGACGCCTGGGAGGATGAGGAGGAGGCGGAGCGGCGGCTTCCAGGCCCCGTCCACCCCGGCTACGGGAACGATAGCGTTGACTAGCAAG
>JBGMRN010000093.1:0-11786 GCA_048061535.1 Thermoanaerobaculales bacterium
TGCTACCTGGCTGATGGGCACCTGAGCGCCGGTCGACGTCGTTACCAGCACTCGCTCGAGGAACCTGAGATCGTCCCTGAACTCCCTCGCGTACCGTACGTTGATCGGGAACCTCTCACGGCCCTCAACCGTCATCGACACGTTTTTCCCACCGACGGCAGTCTCAATGACCGTTGAAATGTCCTTGATCGACAGGCCGTACCGGGCCGCCTGATCGCGGTCGATGTCAAAATCGATGAAGTAACCGCCGACCACGCGCTCGGAATACACGTTGCGGGTTCCCGGCACCTGCCCCATGACCATCTCGATCTGCTTGCCGATCTCCTCGATCCGGTCCAACGAAGGTCCGTAGATCTTGATTCCGATCGCGGTGCGGATGCCGGTGGTGAGCATGTCGACCCGGGCCTTGATCGGCATCGTCCAGGAGTTGGTGACCCCGGGAATGCGAACCAACTTGTCGAGCTCGTCCTCGAGCAAGGCCGGAGTCATCCCTTCACGCCACTCGGATGGCGGTTTCAGGTTGATCACCGTCTCGATCATCGACAGCGGCGCCGGGTCGGTCGCGGTCATGGCCCTGCCGGCCTTGCCGAAAACCGACTCGACCTCCGGCACCTGCCGGATCAAACGGTTTTGCACCTGGAGAATCCGGCCCACCTCGGTGATCGAGACCCCCGGAAGGGTGTTCGGCATGTACAGCATCGTCCCCTCATAGAGCGGCGGCATGAACTCGGATCCAAGGCTCTTGAAGACCGGGACCGTGACGGCCAAGAGGCCGATAGCCCCGGCAACGACGAACCAGCGCCCCTTGGTGGCAATCCTGAAAATCGGCTCGTAGACCCAGATCAACATCCGGTTGAGTGGATTCTTGTGTTCAGGCGCGATCTTCCCGCGCACCAGCCATACCATGAGAACCGGCACCAATGTGATCGACAGAAGAGCGGCAAAGAACATTGAGAAGGTTTTCGTGAAGGCGAGCGGCGTGAACAGCCTCCCCTCCTGGGCCTGGAGGGTGAAAACAGGCAAGAAACTGAAAGTGATGATGAGCAGGGAAAAGAAGAGCGCCGGACCCACCTCTTGGGCCGCGTGGATAATTGTTTCGACCCGCGAATCACCAGGTTTTCGGTGCTCCAGGTGCTTGTGCGCGTTTTCAATAAGCACGACCGCGGCATCGATCATGGCGCCGATCGCGATGGCGATGCCCGACAGTGACATGATGTTCGAGGACAGACCGAAGACGTGGAATCCGAGGAAGCTGGCCAGAATCGCGACCGGCAGCATCAGAATCGCAACCAGCGCCGATCGAAAGTGGAAAAGGAACAGGATGCAGACCAGCGAGACGATGATCGACTCCTCGATCAGCTTTTCCTTGAGAGTCTCCACCGAGCGTTCAATAAGCTCCGTCCGGTCGTAGGTCAACTGGATTTCGACTCCCTCGGGCAACGCGCCCTTGACCTCCTCGAGCTTTTCCTTGACGCGCTCGATGACATCGAGCACGTCAGCGCCGTAGCGCACCACGACGATTCCTCCGACCACCTCGCCCTCGCCGTTCCATTCAGTGAGACCGCGCCGCAGGTCCGGCCCGAACTCGATCTTCGCCACGTCGTTGAGGAGGATGGGAATGCCGTCACCTCTGGCCGCAACCACCGTTCGGCGCAGATCATCCAGCTCCTTGATATAACCCCTTCCGCGCACCATGTACTCGGCCCCGGCGAACTCGATGAGACGCCCGCCAACATCGGTATTGTTGTTCCGCACCGCGCGCACGACCTGGTCGATCGAAAGCCCGTATGCGTGGAGCGAGTTCGGGTCGAGCACGACCTGGTACTGCTTCACGAAGCCGCCCACGGAAGCAACATCCGCCACCCCGGGAACTGCCTTCAGCCAATATCTCAGGTACCAGTCTTGAAACGTCCGCAGGTCGGCGAGCGAGTGTGTTTCGGACCGGTCGATGAGGGCATACTCCAGCGCCCAGCCGACCCCGGTCGCATCCGGCCCGAGCGTCGGGGTGACATTTCCCGGGAGGCGTGCCTTGGCCTCATCCATGTACTCGAGGACGCGGGACCGCGCCCAGTACATGTCGGTTCCATCTTCGAAGATCACGTACACGAACGAGAAACCGAAGTACGAGAACCCTCGAACGACCTTGACCCGCGGCGCAGACAAAAGCGCTGTTACGATCGGGTACGTGACCTGATCTTCGACCAGGTCGGGGCTCCGTCCCGGCCATTCGGAATAGACGATGACCTGCACGTCGGAGAGGTCCGGGATGGCGTCGAGCGGCGTCTGCTGCAGCGCCCAGAACCCACCGAACCCGAGCCCCGCCACCAGTATGAGCACCAGGAACGGGTTGTGCGCGCTCCACGCGATGATTTTCGGAATCATGGCAACCCCCCTAGTGCTGCATCTGGCCCATGCCGGCCGCCAACTGACTCTCGGAGTCGAGCAGGAAATTGGCGGAGGTGACCACACGGTCACCGGCCTCCAACCCGTCAAGTACCTCGTAACCTTCATCGAACAGGGTGCCCAGTCGCACCTCGCGCGGTTCGAATCGGCCTTCCCCACTGTCGAGGAAAACGATCTGCCGCTTGCCGCTGTCGATCACAGCAGTCTGCGGCACGACCAACACGGCAGCTCGGTGCGAGGCCAACTCCACATTGGTGTACATCCCCGCTTTGAGTCGGTGACCGGGGTTGGCGAGCTCGACCCGGATCTTGACCGTGCGCTCGGAGGTGTCGAGGTAGGGATACACGTATGTCACCCGCCCTCGGAAGACGACCCCCGGCAAATACGACAGCGACACCGTCGCTTTCTGCCCGATCTCGACCTGGGGCAACTCGGATTCATAGATGTCGGCGAGCACCCACACCCGGTCGAGGTCGGCGAGCCGATACAGAAGTTTTCCGGAGAGGACATGCGAGCCTTCGACCACGTCTTTCTCGATCACATAACCGGATGCCGGGCTGTGAATCGGCAGCGCCCGGAGGATCTTACGATCACGCTCGAGGTCCTTCCAGTGAACCTCTTTGATGTCCCAGTACTGCAGGCGCTGACGCGAGGACGCAAGCAGGCGACCCGCAGCCTCGATCGCCTCGCCGCGTTCTGAACCCTGGATCCGGTTGTAAAGATCGTATGCGGTGAGGTAGTCCTCCTGGGTTGAAATCAGCTCCGGGCTGAACAGGGTGAACAGCCTCTGGCCCTTCTCGACGAGCATTCCCGTCTCGTCGACGAAGAGCTCCTCGATCCATCCCCCGAACTTCAGCGAAATGTCGGTCAACCGCTTTTCGTCATAGGCGACCGAGCCGACCGTTCGGATTGTCTGCTCGACATCGCGGCGTTCCACCACACCGTAGGTCACACCCATCAACTGCTGCTTGCGGGCATCGATCATGACCTCTCCGGGCACCATCGCTCCCTCACCGGCGCCGCTCTCCCGGCCGGCCGCAACATGGCCCGAGGTCTCTTCCTCACCCTTCTCGACCTGTTTCCCGCAGCCGAATAGGAGCGGAATTGAGACCATCACGATGATCAGCAACGGCACAACGTGCGCCCATCGAATTTTCTTGACTGCTTCAGGTCTCACGACTTCAAGCATCGGATTCCTCCACCACCGAGCGTTCACACCCGGCGAACTCACTCTCAGCATTCCAGCGCCGACGAGTTCTCCTCGCCGGTCCGGATCTTGACCGCACGTTCGACGTCGGTGACGAAGACGATCCCGTCTCCCTGACTCCCGGTGTGGGCGGTCCGCACAATCTCGTCGACGAGGCGCTGGACGTCGTCATCCTCGCATACGACCTCCACCCTGGCAACCTCGGGCGCCCTCTTGATCTCACTCGGAGAGAGGGTGAAAAGCAGCGGTTCATACCCGTAGCCGACACCGTTGACCCGCGAGATCGTGATACCCGGAGCGCAGGCGGCGCGCAGGGCGCCGACCACCTCGTCGACCTTCGAAACGCGAAAGAACACTTTGATCAGCTTCATGACACCTCCGTCACGCGGGCTCGGCGACAGCTTCGGATTCTGCGGACTCTCCTTCACTGGGGAAGAGTGGCCCCTTCTTCAGCTTGATCGAGCGCCAGATGAAGTAGATCGAGGGGTAGACGATGAGCTCGCCGAAGAAAGATGTCACCACCCCGCCGACCATCGGTGCGGCGATGCGGCGCATGACGTCGGCGCCGGTGCCGGTCGCCCACAAGATCGGAAGGAGCGCGAAGAACGTCGTAGCGACGGTCATCATCTTGGGACGGATGCGCTTGACCGCGCCGTGGTCCACCGCGTCGGCCAGATCAGCCCAGGTGGCCATCTTCCCCGTGCTTTTCCATCTCTCGTACGCGATGTCGAGGTAGAGCAGCATCACGACCCCGGTCTCGGCGTCGAGACCGGCGAGCGCGATGAGCCCGACCCACACCGCAATCGACCAGTTGTAACCGAGGAAGTAGAGCAGCCAGATGGCTCCAACGGCCGAAAATGGCACCGCCAGGAGCACGATCGAGGTCTTGATCAGCGACTTGGTATTGATGTAGAGGATGAGGAAGACCAAGAAGAGGGTGATCGGCACGATCATCATCAACCGGGCCTTGGCGCGCTGCATATACTCGTACTGCCCCGACCAGAAGATCGTGTAGCCCGAGGGTAGATCAACCTCGTCCGCGACCACCTTTTTCGCCCGCTTGACCCAGGTGCCGACGTCGATCCCACGCAGATCCACGTAGACCCAGGCATTGGGGCGGGCGTTCTCGGACTTGATCGCCGGCGGCCCCTGGTGGATGCGGATGGTGGCGAGCTGGGCGAGCGGGATCTGGGCGCCGGTCGGCGCCATGACCAGAATGTCGGCCAGCGCCTCGACGTTATCCCGCAGCTCGCGCGGGTAGCGGATGTTGATCGGGTAGCGCTCGAGGCCTTCCACCGTCCAGCTGATGTTCATGCCGCCGATGGCCGACATGATGACGTCCTGAACGTCGCCCACCGTCAGCCCGAAACGCGCCGCCGCCTCGCGGTCGATGTCGAAGTCCAGGTAGTTGCCGCCCATCGCCCGCTCGGCATAGGCCGAGAGCGTGCCCTCGAGCGGTTTTACCAGCGCCTCGACCTCCTTGCCGATCCGTTCGAGCTCGGCCAGGTCCGGTCCCGCGATCTTGATCCCCACCGGGGTCTTGATCCCGGTCGAGAGCATGTCGATGCGGGTCTTGATCGGCATCGTCCAGGCGTTGGTCAGGCCCGGGAACTGGATCGCCAGGTCAAGCTCCTCGATGAGCTTGTCCTTGGTCATTCCTTCCCGCCATTCGGACGGGTCCTTGAGGACGATCGTGGTCTCGATCATCGACAACGGCGCCGGGTCGGTGGCGGTCTCGGCGCGTCCTATCTTGCCCAGCACCGACTCCACCTCCGGGAACTGTTTGATGATCTTGTCGGTCTGTTGCAGGAGCTCGCGCGCCTTGGTGATCGAGATCCCGGGGAAGGTCGTCGGCATGTAGAGCAGATCTCCCTCCCACAGCGGCGGCATGAACTCCGAGCCGATGTGCTGCATCGGAATCCACACCGAGGCGATGGCAACGATCGCCAACACCACCACCAGCCAGCGCCACCTGAGGCTGGCATTCAGTACCGGGGTGTAGAGAAAGTGGAGGATGCGTGAGACGGGGTTCTTGTGCTCCGGCCGGATGTTGCCGCGGACGAACCAGAACATCATCACCGGGATGACCGTCACTGCCACAATCGAGGCCATCGCGATCGAGTAGGTCTTGGTGAAGGCCAGGGGTGTGAATAGCCGCCCCTCCTGTGCCTGCAGGGTGAAGACAGGCATGAAGGAAACCGTGATCAACAGCAGAGAGAAAAACAGCGTCGGCCCAACCTCCTGCGCCGAGCGCAGGATGATGTCGAAGTGGGAGCGCTCGCCCTTCCACTCCTCGTAGTGCTTGTGCGCGTTCTCGACCATGATAATGGCCGCGTCCACCAAGACCCCGATCGAGATGGGGATTCCCGACAACGACATGATGTTCGCCCCCAGCCCCTGCATGCGCATGGCAATGAAGGCAAGTAGAATCGACACCGGGATCGAGACAATGGCCACTAAGGCGGAGCGGAAGTGGAAGAGGAAGATGATGCACACCAGGGCGACGATGATCGCCTCCTCGATCAGGGTGTGGGTGAGGGTTTCGACTGCGTTGTGGATCAGCTCGGTTCGGTCATAGGCGACCGAGATCTCGACGTCATCGGGCAGCCCCTGCTTGAGCTCGGCCAGCCGCTCCTTGACCCGGGCGATGGTCGACAGCGTGTCGGCGCCGTAGCGTACGACCACGATGCCGGCGACCGTCTCGCCCTCGCCATTCCAGTCGGCGAGCCCGCGCCGGATCTCCGGGCCGATGGTGATGTTGGCAACGTCTTTGAGGAGGATCGGCGTGCCGCCGGGGCCGACCCCGAGCGGAATCTGCTCGAGATCGCGGATCTCCTTGACGTAGCCCAGCCCGCGCACCATGTACTCGCGCTCGCCCATCTCCACCAGTCGACCACCAACATCGTTGTTCGAGCGCTTGACGGCCATTTGGATCTTGGCCAGGGAAACATCGTAGGCGCGCATCCGCACCGGGTCGATTTCGATCTGATACTGGCGGACGAAACCGCCCAGCGAGGCCACCTCGGAGACCCCCTCCACCGACATGAGCCCGTACTTGAGGTACCAGTCCTGATAGGAGCGCAGATCGGCCAGCGAACGATCCGGTGAGTTCAGGACGTACATGAAGGCCCAGCCGACACCCGTCGCGTCCGGCCCGAGCTGGGGCGTCACGCCATCGGGCAGCTGGCCGGCCATGCCGCTGAGATACTCGAGCACTCTGGAGCGGGCCCAGTAGATATCGGTGCCATCCTCGAAGATCACGTAGACGAAGCTGAAGCCGAAGAACGAGTACCCACGAACGACCTTAGCAAACGGTACGGCCAGCATCTTGGATGCGAGCGGATACGTAATCTGGTCCTCCACCACCTGCGGCGCCTGACCGCCGTACTCGGTGTAGATAATGACCTGGACGTCGGAGAGGTCGGGGATGGCGTCGAGCCGCATGGACTTCATGGCGACGACGCCACCGAGGACGGCGAACAGAACGCCGATCACGACCATGAACTGGTTGCGGAGGGACCACTCGATGATGCGGTTCAGCATGAGCCTGCCTCGCTTACGCTCGGCCTGCAATTCCGGGCGGCTCCGTCGCCGGATGAACTCCGTTCACCCGTCGACGTTTCCGCCCGGAATTGCAGATGAACAAAGGCAACCAAAGAAGGCACCACGGGCATTACTCACCTCCCTGGCGCTTGGCGGCGATCATCTTTTGGATCGCCTCGCGGAGATTCGACTCGGAGTCGATGAGGAACTGGGCGGAGGTGACGATCTCGTCGCCATCCTCGAGGCCGTCGAGGACCTGCACGAAGCCTTCGCCCTGGGGCCCCAGGCGTACGTCGCGGGGCGCGAACCGTCCCTCGCCGAGGGCGATGATCACAACGTTGCGTTCGCCGGTTCGCAACACCGCCTCCGACGGCACCGCGATCGCGTCCCTCGCCGCTACCGGTTCGAATATCACGGTCGCATACATGCCGACCCGCAGACGGCTGCCGCTGTTGGGAACCTCGAGCGTGAGCTGGATTGTGCGGGTCTTCTCCGAGACCTCGGGTTCGATGTAGCGAACGCGACCGTGGAAGGTCTCGCCCGGAAAATAGGTCAAGTTGATCGCTGCGGTACTACCCACATCGAGCCACGGCAGCTGGTCCTCGAAGATCTCAACCGTCAGCCAGAGTTCGGAGAGATCAGCGATGTGGAGCAACTGCATGCCGGGCCGCACGGACATCCCCTCGAGCCCGGGCATCCGCTTCATGACGACTCCGCCGGCCGGCGCCGTCACCTGCAGAGTGCGGAAGACCTCGCCGGTCTCCTCGAGCCGCCGAACCTGCTCGCTGCTGATGTCCCAGTAGGCGAGGCGCTGCCGCGCCGCTGCGAGCAGGGCCTCTGCACGGCGCCTCGTGTCCTCGGGCGCTGCGGCGAGGCCGGTCGCGTAGCGCAACGCCGACAGCAGCTCTTGCTCGGTCTGCACCAGCTCGGGGGCATAGATCTCGAACAACGCCTCACCCTTCTGTACCGGCTGACCGATGTAGTTCACGTAGGTCTTCTCGATGAAGCCCGCGTATTTCGTGGTCACCGTGACCATTTTTTCCTGGTCGTAGTCGAGGTAGCCGACGGTGCGGATGCGGTGGTTGATGTCGCGTTTCGTCACCCGCTCGGTGACGACGTTCATGTTCTGCTGCACCGCGGGGTTGATGGTGACCACCGCGCCGTCGGTCGTCGCGGACTCCACCTCGTCGGCATAGACCGGAACGTAGTCCATTCCCATGTCGTCCTTGCGCGGTACCGGCGAGCTGATCGTCGGGTCCATGGGATTGCGGTAGAAGAGGATCTCGCGCTCACCCGAGGATTTCGCTGCGGCGGCGCCCCCCTCGTCGCGAAGCGGCACCAGGTCCATCCCACAGATGGGACACTGTCCGGGCTCGTCCTGGATCACCTGCGGGTGCATCCCGCAGGTCCAGAGGTCCGCACCAGTCTCCTCCTCGGCAGGCGCGTGTTGCATGCGTTCCTCATGCTTCAGCAGATGGTGGATCCAATCGTCGATCGGGTGCAGTCGGGAAGGCACCGCGACGAGGAGAATCACGAGCGCGCCGAGTCCCATCCACCAAAGAGGTTTCAATATCACTTGCAACGGCTTGCGCCCACGAGAAGAACGCTCTTCGGACAGGTTGTTGTTTTCGGTCGTGTTGTTGGCAGGCATATTGTTCTTTCCTTCAGCTTCACTGCACCGCGGTCAGCGGCGCGGCGATCTCGCCCTCGAGCTTCGCGACGGCGATGGCATGGTCGGCCCGCACCCGCTCGGCGGCGATTCGGACGTTGAGCAGCACGCGCTCTGCATCGAGAAGGTCCAGGGAATCCAGCGAACCGGCGGCGTATGCCGCTTCGGCAGATAGCAGGGACTGCTCAGCCTGCACGACCAGCACATCGTCGTAGAGTCCGATCTGGTCGTAGAGCAGTGAAATCCGAGCCATCAAATCCCCGAGCGCTCCATCGATGTCCGCAATCACGCTTCGGCGCATCTCCTCTGCCGAAATCCGCCGCTCGACCGCTTCCTCAACGCCCGCTCTGAGCTTTTCCCTCCAGATCGGGATGTTGACGGCGCCGATCAGTCCGAGAATGTCGTCGCCGTTGTCGGGCGGCGGATTGACCTGTCCGGGGCCGTCAGTGCGACGACCGACGAACCCGTAGTTGAGGCCGAGCGTCACGTCGGGGCTGTAATCCTTCTTCGCGAGATCGATTCGGGTCGCTGCGCTCTCGATTCTGGCGTCAGCCTCGATCAGCTCGGGCCGGCGCTCGATCGCATTGCGGCGCAAAACGTCAAAATCGATCTCGAAGCTCTCGACCCCCTTCAGCGTCCGAACACTGATATCGGCGAGCTTCCCAACACTTATGGCGGTCGGATCCGGCCTGTCGCGGAGGGTATTCGTCGAGGCAACCAGATTCGATCGTCGGATGGCGATATCCAACAGACGTGTATCGGCTCTGGTGATTTCGGCCTGGATCTTGATCACACTTTGCCCCAGACCAACGCCCGAGGCGTACCTCGCCTGGGCCAACAGCTCGTAATGCTCGAGAGTCGCGCGATCTTCGCGGACGATTCGATCCTGGTCTTCGAGGAAAGCCAACTCATAGTAAAGACGTCGCACCTCGGTGATGAGCTCGAGCCGCATGGACTCGGTCCTCGCCTGAGCGGCGGCCGCATTGAAAAGCTCCGCCTGCTCGCGAAGGCGGAGCTTGCCGAACCAGGGGAACTTCTGCGACAGGCTCACCGCCGCTTGTTGCGGCCCAACTCGAGTCTGGGGCTCGAGCAGGAAGATCGTCAGCCCCGCCATGGGATCGGGCAGAGCCTTGACCTGGGGCGCGCGGCGTTCCACCGCCGCCGCCTCGGCGCGAACTCTCGCCAACCGCGGATTGCGCCGGAGCACATCTTCGATCAGCAGCCTCAGGCTCGGGTCGTCGATCGACTCGAGCAGTTGTTCGCTGGGCAGCACCACTGCAACGGGCTCGTCGCCCACCTCTCCGCTGCTTCCCAGCTCGGCGTTTGAGATTCCGCCGGAACTAACGTCAGAGCCCCAAGCGGGGATCGTCACTGTCCCGACAACGAGTATGACAAGGAGTATTCTCTGCAACATGATCCTACCGATCCCTGGTTCGTCGCGGGCCGCTGAGGCCCCAAGAGTTGGACATCGCACCTACTTGGAATATTTTCAGGTTATCTTAACACTTAAATGAGAACGTCGTGGACCCTCCCGCTGGATCTCCGACCACCTCGAGTCTTCACCATCCTCATGGCAGGAATACCCGTCACCGGCAGACCCCATAGCAAGACCGATGCCAACCTCCCGATACCCTGAAAAACAAGCACCTCCATCCACCGCGAGGAAGCCGGTGGCTCGATCGTGATGGAAATCCAGCATGGTGCTGGAATCGAAGCGCCACGCAAAGTGCGCGATATCGGCTGTGAGTTCCAAGGCCAGGAGCCTGTAGCGAATAGAATCAATGCCGCATCTCGGGAACAACAAACTCGATGCGGCGCTGGCCCCCAGGGCCCACCACGCTGAGGACAACAGACTGCCCCGGACGGGCGCCGACAAGCTGCTGGTCGAGGTCGAACACGGTCTCGACCACCTGATCGTCAAAACCGACAATGATGTCGCCACCGAGCATGAAACGGCGTCCTCTGAGCTCGAGATACCGTCGGCCTTTGGAAAGCCCAAGGTCTTCGGCGACACCACCGGGCGTCACGTCTTGGACCATCACGCCCCACTGGACAGGAAGGCCGAGAAGACGGGCGAGATCCGGGTGTACGCTGACACCTTCGAAGCCGAGGTCCGGGCGAAATGGATGGCCCATGTGTTGGAGGTCTGGGATCACTCTTCCCACGATCTCGGTCGGCACTGCGAAGCCGATCGCCTCCGCCCCTCGCATCTTGGCGGTCGTCACGCCAACAACCTCTCCCTGGAGGTTAACAAGCGGCCCACCGCTTTGCCCCGGATTGATGCCGGCATCGAACTGAATCACACTGGGCCCGACTTCCAGCCCCGCCAGGTCTCGACCGATGCCGCTCACAATTCCCTTGCTCACCGAGCTTTGCAGCCCGAAGGGGTGGCTGATTGCGAGAACTGTCTGTCCGACCCGAACCTCGGTGGAGCGGCCCAGAGGAAGAGGGGGCAGGCGGTCCGCGGTGAAAGCGACCTGCAGTAAGGCGAGATCGAACTCGGGCGCGGTTCCGACGAGGCGGGCGTCCACGGTTGAGCCCTCCGCGATGGAGACCTCCACGCGTTGGGCATGCTCGATAACATGATAGTTGGTGAGGACGAGGCCCGGCGCCACCGCAAATCCGCTCCCCCCGGTTCGGACCTCTTCGACGATGCGCGTGGCCGGGTCAAAGCGGACTCCCTCGGTCTGCACACGAACCACCGATGATCGAACGTTTTCAATCGTTCGAACCACCACCTCCTCCTCTGACAGGTCCTCGGATGCTGCGGCCGAACCCATTAGCCCTGACAGCGCCATCGCCAAGGCCACCGAAAAAAACCGGCGCGTGTTCACTCTGGGCATACTTGCCTCCAATCCTCTCGGCCGGGAGCGCTGTCTGCGCATTGGGCGCAGAGCTTTCTCCCCAGTACGGACAACACGGTTCGCTTCGATGTATTCTTGGCCACCGCCCCATTAGCCCGCA